>JASFEM010000130.1:0-9781 GCA_050124835.1 Syntrophobacterales bacterium
CCTGCTCAAGACTCCAGTAAGTGCGCAGAATAAAATAGGCCATTGGAATTGACAGGGCCAAGCAAAAAACAAGAATGAGTATTTTCAGTCTTTTCACTCTTCAGACTCCAGACGATATCCCTCACCGCGGATAGTGACTATGAGAGGGCTGTCCCCGATGAGCGAGGTTATTTTTTTTCTAAGCTTGAGGATATGAATATCCACTGTCCGGGTTTCGATATCTGGATCGGCATAATTCCACACCTCACTGAGAAGCTCCTTCTTGGTGACAATCTGATCGCTGTGTCGGTTAAGATACACGATAATGTCCATCTCTCGCCTGGTCACCTCCACGGTTTCCTCATTGTATGAGGCCGTGAGTTTCTGGCCGTCAAACAAGATGCCCCGAACGTGGATCTGCTCATCTCCAAGGTTTTTCCCCGACCGCCTGAGCACCGCTTCAACTCTCACCATCAATTCTCTAAGGGAAAAGGGCTTGCTGACGTAGTCGTCTGCACCGGCCTTGAAACCGGTCACAACGTCGTCCTCGGAACCTTTTGCGGTGAGAATTACAATGGCCTGACCGGGTTTTTTCTCCCTAATTTCTTTGCAGATGGTAAAACCATCGACAGTTGGGAGCATCACGTCCAGGATAATCAAATCATATTTATCTTCCAGAGCTTTTTGTAGCCCTTCTTTGCCATCTTCGACTCCGGTGGCCTGATAACCGTTGAATACGAGAACGTCAAGCAGGCCGTGGAGGATGGCCAGATCATCCTCAACCACAAGTATGTTGGCCTTGGGCTTCTTCATTAGACCCTCTCCCAGCTGGCAGCTGACAGCCGGCAGCTAGCAGGTTAAAGAGAACTTTTCTGTAGGTGCGCTGATAATTGCTGCCCGCTGCCTCCTGCGAGCTGTCTGCTGTGCAAAGCGCCAAGCGCTACGCACAACGTCTGCGGTTAATTCATTGAATACAAGAATTGTTCCAAGTTGCAAGCAAAAGTTTTGTAAAAAAATCGTAGTGATTATTTGCAGTTGTTTGAATTGTGTTTCAGTTTTGGTCCGCTACTATGGGAATTAAGACGCGCGTCAACCAACACGTCAATAGAAAGGAGCAAAACAATGAAAAAAAACAAACTGAAACCATTACTTCTGGTGGGGTGCTTATTAATGATTACCTGTGCTGCAATCGTTTATGCCAGCCGGGGAAATCAATTCAGCTTGTGGCCCCCGCTCACTACCACGGCTAAAAACGGGGTTGTGACCTTGACAGGTACCCTTACCCAGGACAAGGTTCTCTACGGGGGAGATGGGATTGCGGCCCTGTCCCTCAGCATGATTGTCGACGAGATTCTTGATCTGGACAAGGGAGATGCAAACCATGTGGATATGGTGATCGTTTTGGACCGTAGCGGCTCCATGAACGGAGAGAAAATAGCAGATGCCAGGCAGGCGGCTCTTAATCTGTTGTCCAGCTTGTCGGCAGGAGACCGGTTTGGTTTGGTCACCTATTCTAACAGTGTTCAAAGACACACGAACCTGATCAATGTTAGCCGCACCAACCGCCAACGGTTGAAAACAATAATTAACAGGATATCTACTGGTGGAGCTACCAATCTTGGCGCCGGTCTTCAGGAGGGAATTAATGTGTTGCAGTCAGCCCGACAGAACGGCAATGCGCGCAAGATTATCCTCATCTCCGACGGACTCGCAAACAGGGGAATAATGGATCCTGCCTCCCTGGGCAACATGGCCGCAGTGGCGGTAGAGAAAGAATTCGGTGTGAGCACGGTGGGCGTGGGGACCAGCTTCAACGAGCACCTGATGACCCATATCGCCGACCGGGGGGCTGGCAACTATTACTATTTAGAAGATCCCAGCTCTTTTGCTGCGGTCTTTCACAAGGAATTCAACAACACCAGGGCCGCAGTGGCCACCGCCGTAGAGGTTCGGATCCCCCTGAAAGATGGTATCTCGGTTGTCAACGGTTCCGGATATCCCGTCGAAGTCAAAAACAATCAAGCGATCATCCATCCAGGAGATTTGCTCTCGGGTCAAACTAGAAAGCTGTTTCTCACTTTGCGGGTGCCCACCCATAAAGAACGAAGCTTCGAACTTGCCGGGATCAACACTCGCTACAGGTACGAGGGAAAACCTTATACGGTGACACTCTCCGATTCTTTTCAAATTGCCTGTGTCAGGGATCAAAAAGAGGTTTTCAGTTCCATTGACAAGAGCGAGTGGGAAGAAAAAGTGCTGAAGGAAGACTACAACAAGCTCCGCGAAGAGGTGGCAGCCGATATTAAAGCGGGTAAGCCACAGGCAGCCCTCAAGCGCATCCAGAATTATAGCGGAGAGCAGCAGGCGGTCAATTCTGTTGTGGGTTCAGGAAAGGTGGCAGCAAATCTGGAAAAAGATGTGGAAACACTTCGCGACATGGTGAACGAAACCTTTCAAGGGAGCGCACCAGAGGTTGAAATGAAACAGAAGAAGAACTCCAAGGCTCTTCAATACGAAGGCTATAGAGGAAGACGATTCGGTAAATAAGCGATCAGCCGTCAGCGATCAGCCGTCAGCGGTCAGCCTTCAGCAAGAGATCAATCGGCTGACTGCTGATAGCTGAAAGCTGCTACAAGGAGGATAAAAAATGGGCATCATGACGAGATTTATGAGGTTGTGCAAGGCAGACATCCACGGTGTAATGGACCACTTGGAGGACAAGGGCCTCCTTCTGAAACAATATCTTCGAGACATGGAGGAGGAGCTTGGCCGAAAAGAGGCAAGACTGAGAAAGATGGTAGCCTCACAGGAGAAGGCGCAACAGGATTATGATAGGTACACCCACGAATGCGAAAAATTGGATCAGGACATTGAGGCAGCCATTGACAAAGACAAAGACAACATTGCCCGGATGTTGATTAAAAAGCTCAAACCGTTGGCCCACCACCGGCAAGAGCTTGGCCGCCACATCCAGTCTTTGCGCCAGGAGATCAGTCAGTTTCGGGAGTCTGTTGAAGAGCAGCGGCTCCAGTATGAGCAACTCCAGCTCAGATCAAAAGAGTATTTCCACCGGGTGGAGAGGGAACAGTGGGAGGCGACCATCTCCGCTACCGTCCCGTCCCGTGTGTCGGGAGAGCCCTCTGAAGAGGAAGTAGAGCTCGAGCTGCTTAAACGCAAGGAAACGACCAAAGGAGGTGCATAGACATGAAGATCACAAAAAGACCACTGCTTACTACTATTCTCTACGGCATGGCCTGTGGGGTTTCATTCATCCCAATGATGACGGCGCTGAGCCAACTTTTCCACTGGCCCATAGCCTTCCGCTTGACCATATGGCTGATTCTCGCAGGGTATCTTGTCCTGTTGACCAGGTGGGGGAGGGCGCGTTTTGTCTCGGTCATCTTCCCCCTCCTTCTCCTTCTTCTCGTTGTGTTCTGGGGAGGCTCAAACACTCCCTTCTTATTTCTAGGCCTGGGAATCCTCAGCTGGGTTCGAAGCGGTATTTGCTTTCAAGGCGGTTTGTTGAAGACGCTCACTGCTGAAATCGCTATCTCATTGGGTGGGGGCGGACTGGTATCGGTGTTCGCCCCTCACACCACAATCACCTGGGCCATGGCAGTCTGGATGTTCTTCCTGGTGCAGTCCCTTTACTTCGTCGTGGTCAGGGACATTGGCGAAGCAGAAGATGAGCACGTGTCACTGGATGCCTTTGAGCAGGCCAGAGGACAGGCAGAGAAAATATTGTCAACAGAGATACATTAGCGGATTCAGGTTTATCCGCGGAGAATTCCCAGACCAGCATGCAGCTCGCAGGAGGCAGCAGGCAGCAATAATAAGTCACCCTTCAGAAAAGCCCGTTCTTAGCTGCCAGTTGCCAGCTGCGAGCTGAGATATCCTCCGGGTGGTTCGGCGGTTGATTTAGAGAAAAACGATCTCAGGTGAATAGCAGGAAAATAGTTGCTGCGGAGCCGCCGATAAGTGTGAGATAGGCAAACAGGGTCTTCATGGTGTAGACGTAGCACTCTCTCGATTTGTTCTGTGTCTTCATGGTCTTCAATTCAATGTAGGGCACGGGAGAACGCCTGTACCAGCCCTTTATCTCCACCTCGGTGTTTTGCAGCTCCTCTGAACGCATGAGTCCGAAAAAGAACTCCCAGATGCGCAAGGGCTGCCGGTAATCAAGAAATATAATCCCGGTCTCATCTTGAAGGACAAAGTCTTCAGACCAGATCAGACCGGGAACCCCTTTCCCTACCACCATGCCTTTCAGTCTGCAAGGTACCCCCCGCACTGCTGAGACTTTTACCTTTTTCAGCAGACTGGAGACACTCATTTCAGGAAAATCATCAGCTGGGTAGGAAAATCCTACCTTGACAAGCATGAGAAAACCGGTCACAGCAAGGGCTATTCCATATAACCAGTCAATTTGAGTAAGAAATGCAGTGGAGGCCAGTGTCACAAAAGCCAGGAAAGGTAGGAACAATATCAATAGATCCACAAAAAATTCGTCCCAGTAACTTTCAGGTTTTTTCAAAGAGAATCGGACAAAAGGTTCCTGCCCCATTGTTTGGGCCTGACTGCCGAGATGATTAATCCGGTTCGCCACCAGAGGATGGGTGGAATGGAATTCGAAGTATTTCGCCCATGGATTCCAGAGATCCCACTTCATCGCTCCCAGGATATTGGACCGCCGACTCATGTCCCTCACCTTGTCTGAAGGGTTGTCGGAACTATAGGCAGAGAGGGCGAGGGTGGAGGCCATACCCGCATCGAATATTCCCAAAGCTCCCACCGCCTCCAAACTGCGGGAGCGCTTGGTTTCTTCCTTGCCTTTACCGGCTTCCCGCCCGGCTAATCCATAAGCAATTTTCACCAGTGCTGACGCAAGGCTATTGGGCGATCTGGTCACCTGGCCGGCGAAGCGATCCGCATAATATTCGCGGGTGCGTGAGAACCATAAAACAATGTACTCGCAAACGATGTAAAGAACATAGGACCCTATGGCGAGGAGGGCAACGTGACCGGAACCTTTCCGATTGCTACCGGAGTCAGAATTCAACTGCATGAGGGTGCGGTAAAGATAGTAAAGAACCAGGGGCACCAGCTGCACTACAGTCATCAAAAACATATCCCAGTTTTTGGCATGTCCGATTTCATGGGCAACAACCGCCTCCACCTCAGGTTCATCCAGAAGATTGAATAGCCCTCTGGTGACCACAACCCGCGCATTGTTGGGTGTGTGGCCGTAGGTGAAGGCATTGGGTCCTCCGTCGTCAATGATGCCAAATCTTGGGACCTTCATCCCTTTTTCCCTGCATATCCTCTGCACAGACATTTGCAGGTCTCTTGGTAGCCGGTTTAGCGGAACCCATTCCATTTTGTAAAACCAGTTTAATGACAAATCCATCAACCAGGGGCCAAGCAGGAACTGAAATGCTGCTATGCAAACAGCAGTGATCAGAGCCCAGGATGGTGGTATATTGGCCCATTCCACACAGAGAATGAGCACAAGGGTCAGGAGCGCATATAGGGAGAAGACTGTCATGGTGGCGCGGAGTCCAAGATTGGGCAATACGCTGAGCTGGACGGGTTGCGTCGGTGATATTGCTCTTTCTTCTTCATATGTCGCTTCAAATCCTTCTTCTACAACAGGTTCGATTCTGAGTGGCAGTTTCCTGGGATCCACAGTGAGTAGCTTTTTCACTTCACCCTTATCAAACCACATCCCACCGGTGGCTGGGCAGAAGTCAATGCCCAGGTTACCATCAAGCAGTGGGAGTTCCAGCAAGTGTTCGCCGGTCTTGGGGCATTTACGGGAGGTGGGCCGGGCATGCTGCGTGGCCGTCTTAAGGGCGGCCGCCAACTCCTTGCGACGTTTTGTGAAATGAAAAATCTCCCCTTTATCCAACCAGATCCCACCACACCTGTCGCAGTAATCTACCTCTACACCTTGTTTGGTTAAAACCGGCCTTAGCTCACTGACCTTGCAGACTGGACAGTTCATCTCTTACCTTTCATTAACCGTTAGGGGTACGAAGTATCTATTCTTCAGGTGCCACCTGCCCACTCGTTGGTCATCTGCACATCACATGCCAGATTCAATTTAGACGGTCTTATTCAGCCGTCAGCTGTCAGCGTTCAGCTGTCAACTTCATAAACGCTAGGCGCTCTGCGACTCTAAACCTGCAATCCAAAAATCCAGTAGACAGTAGCCAGTACAAGAGAGAAACTCAATTTACTTGCCTTCAGGCTGTCGGCTGCCTGCTGCTGGCTGCAATTTGCCTGTTGAATTGTCTCCGCGTCTCCGTGTCACCCCAACGCCGCGCCTGCCCGCCATCGGCTTCGCCTTCAGGCGAGGCGGGCGGGTCGTACCATTCCACTCCATGTCCCATGTTATATTCCTTTTCAAATCCGCAATCCGAAATCCGAAATCGACTAGTGCCTACTGCGAAGATGGCTTCGCGATTTTCGCCGCGTTTGCTTTTGCCTTAGATTTATTATATCGTGGCACCTTCGAGCTTTGGGCTGATAGAGAAAGTGGAAGTGGAAGTGAGTAGTCAACCTTCTTTTGGTGTGGAGTACTGCTAAATGGAGAAATTGCCGGAAGATCATGACAGACTAGAAGAGCATAAATTCAGTAGAGATTTTCTCACCGGATGCCTCGCCCTTGTTTTGATAGGACTAATCCTGTTTATTTTGATCCCTCTACTGGTATTTGTTTTGAAGTTGAGCGTCATGGTTGTCGTTCCCATCGGGCTTATTGCCGCGGTAGTCATATTCACAGCATTTTTTGGCCGAATCATAAACGTCTTGCGAAAGAAATGGTGACATAAGGCTCAGGGCTCAGGGCTCAAGGCACAAGGCTTGATCTGGTCATTCGGCTGCACCGTCATTAAGTTGCGCTGTCATTTTCTGCAGTATGAAATACGCAATCCCTCAATCTGCAATCGTAAATCCTCCGGACCTGAAATTGAGCAAAAAAATTAGATTCAGAACTCAATAAAAATTAAATAGTTGATCTCAATCGGCAACTTTTTCTTGCTTGTGAAACTTATCTTCTTGACCGGGATGAATGGATCAGAATAGACTGATTATGACCCCAAGGAGTCCCACAAGAGACTCTCTCGGATCGTAAACTGTTAGGGGTGCTGAAGGGAAGTTTTATAGCAACCCGGAGGCTGAGAGTCGTGAAAGCGACAACCCTCAAAACCTGAACTGGATAATACCAGCGCAGGGAAACAGGAAGACGTGAGAAAGAGTCAAAAGTGAAGGCTACTTGGGGTCACTTTTTTTCAAAAAATAAAAGAATCCAGGAGCCAGTAGTAAAGAGTAAATCAATTTTGATTGTTTTTCTCCTGAATTCTGTCTCCTGACTACTCCTTAGTCCTGCCTAGTATCATTTTCTTGCTTGACCAAGCCCATTTAAGTTGGTGTATAATGCCCTTCAGCTTTCCGGTTTCTTCAAGAAAGCGGCCCTAGTGAAGTTGTGGCCAGTAAAGCCGTATCCTCATAATCGCGATCGAGTTGGAAGAAGATGAAGAGAAGGGACTTTCTGAAGGCCGCTGTCACAGTAGTAATCGGAGGGAGTTTCGTTCCTGAGGCACTGGCAGAAATCCTACAAATCCCTCAATTCAGCACACCGAAAAATTTCGACAGTTACATCAAAGATTACCTATACAAGATGCGGAACTTCGACGCGCATCACCAGAAAGATGTTTGGCTGAGCCGGAAACAGTTTCAGCTCTTAAAGTCTTGCGTTGCTCGTTTCAAGCGGCTCCAGCGTACAGTAGGTCATGGCAACTTCTACCTGTTAGATTTCGACCAGGCGATAAGGTTTGCTCGTAATTACTCCCGGGTGGGGAGGTTCCCCAAAGAGGAACTGAATTTTCTGGAAATGATCTTCTACGCTGATGCCGGTATCTACGGTTTTTTCGGCGAGAAGCCTCTGCAAAATCTCACCTCCAGAGTTCAAAAACAGAAGGTCACCAAAATCCCTTACACCGGCAACTACCTGTACAAAGGGCCACCCGTAGAGACTTACGAGAAGATCAAGCGGGACCTCGGCGATCAGGTAATCCTGACCTCAGGGGTGCGAAGTGTTATCAAGCAGTTCTTGCTGTTTCTGGATAAAGCCTATCAAAGCAATGGAAATCTTTCCCTGGCTTCTCGATCACTCGCCCCACCAGGATATTCCTACCATGGTATTGGTGATTTCGATGTGGGGCAGGTCGGCTATGGTGTAGACAACTTCACGGAACGTTTCACCACCACGGAAGTCTACAAGAAGCTGAGAGACCTGGGATATGTTAATATCCGCTACGTAAGAGACAATCTGCTTGGGGTCCGCTTTGAGCCCTGGCATATCAAGGTGGGCTCATTAAGCTAGCGGATGATCGGTGCAGTTGTGCCGTCGTGACAGGACAGGGTTAAAGAGCGAACCTTATAAAGCTGACAGAATGATTTGCTGCTGAATCCCGTAAGCGGGGGAAACGACCGGCTGAAGGAGAATATCAGCGGGTTAGGTCCAATTGGAAGATATGAAAAAGTTTATCGCCACAGTTTTCGCATGCCTATTGTTTCTTGCGAACACTACCTTCGCAGAGAACATCAAGTTTACGCTTCACAAGCTGGATTCAAACCGAAAAGGAAACACGCTACTTGTGATTGGCGGCATACAGGGTGACGAACCGGGAGGCTTCAATGCCGCCTCGCTGCTTGTGACCCACTATAAGATCCTTAAGGGCAACGTCTGGGTCGTGCCCAACTTGAACTTCATCAGTATCATTAAACGCTCGAGAGGGGTACATGGCGACCTCAATCGCAAGTTCGCCGCCATCCGACGCACCGATCCGGAATTCAGTACCATCGAAAAGGTCAAGGCGCTCATCCTGGATGAGCAGGTGGATATGGTTCTGAACCTCCACGACGGTAGCGGATTCTACCGTCCAAGCTACATTGACCGGACCCATAATCCTTATCGCTGGGGACAGAGCATCATCATCGACCAGGAGCGGATCGAGGTTGAAGCTTTCGGCGACCTCGGCTCGATTGCCAGGAATGTGGTCGCAGACATTAACCGGTATTTATTCTCAGAAGAAGATGCCTATCACGTCAAGAATACCAGGACCAGGTTTGGGAATGTGGAGATGTCCAAGACCCTCACCTATTACGCGATCCGAAACCTTAAGCCGGCCTTTGGCCTCGAGGTGAGCAAGAGCTTTACAACTTACGAGCGAGCCTACTACCATCTCCGGGCGCTGGAAGCTTACATGAACTTTTTGGGAATTAAGTACGAAAAAAGCTTCCAGCTTTCCGCAAATTCCGTGAAGAGCGCAATAGAGAATAACGTTCGGCTCGCCTTCTACGGGAATAAAATCTTCTTGGACGTCAAGAACGCCAGGAAGAGGCTCGGCTACATTCCCCTCAAGAAAGCTTCGGAGATCGTATTCAAGCCGAGCAACCCCCTCATCGCTGTCGTGGAACACGGAAGAAGCTATAGAGTCTACCACGGTAACCGCAGCATAACTCGACTCTACCCCCAATATTTCGATTACGACTTCAGCATCGACGGTATCTCCATGAACGTGGACGGCAACCAAAAATATGTGGGCTTCGGCAAGATGGTGGGCGTAGGAAAATCGTTTCTGGTGGTGCCCAGAGATAGCTACCGGGTCAATGTAATAGGATTCAGGAAACCGGGCATGAACAGTGAGTGTGGAATCCCCATTGAACAAAACCACATAGCCCAGAGGTTCTCCTTGGACAAGACAGGCCAGATTTATCGGGTCGAGGTCTACCGGGG
>JASFEM010000131.1:0-9775 GCA_050124835.1 Syntrophobacterales bacterium
AGTGTCTAAAGTTAATAATAATCCTCTTTGATCTAAGATTTCAATTTCGAATTGAGATCAGTTTTCTTCTCATGCTTCAGCAGGAACCTTCAATCCGCAATCTGAAATCTTCCCCGTGCCTAGTGCCCTCTGCCTGCTGCCTGCTGTCCGCTGCCCGCTGTTCATCCTACCACCCATTCGCGCAGCTGTCGGAGTGTTTTCCACCTACCTTCCTTAACCCCATCCACTTGGAAATCGCGGCGACGCCAGAGTATTAGATTATATTCTCCCGGGAAAATTGGCCAAGGTTTGTAGGGTCGAAGGCCATAGTACTTTTTCTCCGCCCAAGTTCTAACGTACTTCTTTCCCCGGAGTTGTTGTCGTTCGCAGCCATGAAGATCCTCTTGCAGCACCAGTTTCGGGGTCATTGAGAAGATGACCTCCTCCCAGCGACAATCTGGATAGACCCTCTGACAGACTACCACGGCGCAGTGAATATCCTTGAGTTCCTCAACCCAGGTCTCGGGGAATACTTTGACCGCATCCCAGAACTTCTGTGGCTTTCCCTGATAATAACCGCTGAGCAACTCTGTCATACTGTTAGGATCTAAGAACAGATTGGGCGAAACCGGCTCAATCCATGGACCACAGTCGATTCCAACGTAGTAATTAAGGTTCAATGCAATCATAAGGCGGATGTGGTTGTCAATCCGATTGACCTGTCGCCCGCAACCCAGGCTAACTAGAGATGTGTGTCCGTGTTCTTGGAGAAAAGTGATGGCGGGTTTGTTCATCGCCATGGTAATGGCCTCTTCACAGTCAATTTACCGATCTTTTATCTCATATCTCACATCTAATTATACTAATTGAAATTGTTAAGTCATTCACAAAAAGCTTTTACATTTGTGCCGAGATGCGCTAACATCAATGTGGTAAAAGAAAACCCTTCTAACGCGGTTGCGCCTGTACGAACTACATTAGGCAGATTTAAAATCTCAAAACCCTGGACCAGTAACTCTCGTGGAACTGGTAATGGAATGCTGCATCGTTTTCTGAATCTGGCTAAAAGGGGAGATTAGTCATGGAAAAAATGGACGGGATCACTGATGTGGGCGAGATGAAAGACCGGATGATGATCGATCTGTTCAAGACAAAAATTCAGGAGACAAAAGCTGATCTCGCCCAGTTACGGGGAAGTTGGAACGAGGCGAGTGAAATTCTTAAGGCCCACTTTGGAAAAATCACCCGTACTATGGTAAGCAACGAGAACAAACTGCGAAATCTCTACCAGGCGGCCATCGAAGAATTGAAAAAGGAAACTGTTTAGTCGAAATAATCACATAGACCATGGCCGCAAGCCAGCGGGTAGCTGGCGGTCCCTACGTTAATCCAATGACAAATGCGATATACGGGTAAGATTAGTAAACCCTAATTCGGTGGGCAATGCCCACCGTACATTTTGGTGCCTAGAGTTAACCGCCTTCTGCTGGCTGCTAACTGCTAGCTGCCTGCTGAATTAGACTGCCTCCAGAGCAACATCGGTTTCCTTCGGCTGAGAAGTAACCTCGAAGACTATTCCCTGTTCATCTGCGGTTAACTGCACCTGGCTACCGTCCGGCACCTCGCCGGCCATGATTTTTTTGGCCAGCGGTGTCTCAACCATCTTCTGGATTACCCGTTTCAACGGCCGGGCCCCATACACCGGGTCATAGCCACGCTCGGCCAGCAGTTCCTTAACCTCATCCGTAAACTCCAGCTCAATTCTCCTGTCCTCTAGACGTTGTTTCAGCCAGGTTACCTGGATATCAACGATTTGCGTCAACTGTTCCCGAGTGAGGGAGTGGAAAACCAGAGTCTCATCCACTCGGTTGAGAAACTCAGGACGAAAATGCTGTCGCAAGGCCTCCAATACCCGTTGACGCATGCGTTCGTAGCTTGCCTCGTCCGTGTCATCGATGGTGTCCAAGATATATTGGCTGCCGACGTTCGAGGTCATGATGATAATACAGTTTTTGAAATCTACCGTGCGACCGTGGGAATCGGTGAGCCGACCATCATCCATAATCTGCAAGAAGACACTAAATACGTCGTGATGAGCTTTCTCTATCTCATCAAAGAGAATCACCGAATAAGGCTTACGTCGCACCGCCTCTGTCAGTTGGCCTCCTTCCTCATAGCCCACGTATCCCGGCGGCGCCCCGATGAGACGAGCCACGGTGTGCTTTTCCATGTACTCGCTCATGTCAATCCGCACCATGTTGTTTTCATCGTCGAAGAGCTTTTCAGCCAGAGCCCGTGCAAGCTCCGTTTTTCCCACTCCAGTGGGACCGAGGAAGATAAACGTTCCAATGGGACGATTAGGATCTTTAATCCCGGCACGGGACCTTAGAACCGCCTCGGCAACCGACTTTACCGCCTCATCCTGACCGACCACACGCTCGTGCAGCTGCTCTTCCAGTTTCAGTAACTTCTCGCGTTCTCCCTCCATGAGTCGACTTACTGGAACACCCGTCCAGCGTGAGACGATTTCGGCTATTTCATCATCTGTGATCTCCTCTCGGAGTAACCGCCCAGTGCCCTGTTTGCCGACTAGCATCTCCTCTTCTTCCTTGAGCTTGCGCTCCAACTCAGGAAGGCGGCCGTGTTTGAGCTCAGCAGCTCTGTTAAGATCATAGTTGCGCTCTGCTACACTGATCTCATAGCGGATTTTATCGATTTCCTCCCTTAGCGATTGGACTTTCTGGATAGCACCTTTCTCGGCCTCCCATTGCGCCCTGAGTGCGTCCGCGTTGGCCCGGTGGTCCGCTAATTCTTTTCGTAACGATTCCAATCTTTCCTGACTGGCTTTGTCTTTTTCCTTTTTAAGTGCGGCTTCCTCGATCTCCAACTGCATTACTCGCCGCGTCACCTCATCCAGCTCTGTGGGCATGGAATCCATCTCCGTACGAATAGTTGCGCAGGCCTCATCTACCAAATCAATGGCCTTGTCGGGCAAAAAACGATCGCTGATATAGCGATTGGATAGGACCGCCGCCGTGACCAAAGCACTATCCTGAATTCTTACGCCATGGTGAATTTCATATCGTTCCTTAAGACCTCGCAAAATACTGATGGTATCCTCGACTGTTGGTTGATCCACCAGCACCGGTTGGAAGCGCCGCTCAAGGGCAGCATCCTTCTCTATATACTTGCGATACTCATCTAAAGTGGTGGCACCGACGCAATGCAGCTCTCCCCGAGCAAGCATGGGTTTCAACATGTTGCCCGCGTCCATGGAGCCTTCGGCCCGGCCCGCCCCGACGATGTTGTGAAGCTCATCAATGAAGAGAAGGATAGAGCCTTCACTCTCCTTGATCTCCTGCAGAACTGCCTTGAGTCTTTCCTCAAACTCACCGCGAAACTTGGCACCTGCAACCAGAGCAGCAAGGTCCAGGGCAAAAATGGTCTTATCCTTGAGCCCTTCAGGTACATCGCCTTTGACAATCCGGTGTGCCAGCCCCTCAACGATGGCGGTTTTCCCAACACCGGGCTCACCGATGAGCACAGGGTTGTTCTTGGTCTTTCGGGACAATATGCGAATAACCCGTCTAATTTCGCCGTCCCGGCCGATAACCGGATCGAGTCGCCCTTTTTGGGCCTCTTTGACCAAGTCGCGTCCATAGCGCTCCAGGGCCTCATAGGTGGATTCCGGCGTGGCACTGGTCACCCTCTGATGCCCGCGCACTTGGATGAGTGTTTGGAGAAATCGATCCCTGCTGACATTAAATTTTTGAAAAATGCGGCCGGCAGCAGTACCACTGCCCTCTTCCACCAGAGCCAAGGCGAGATGTTCAACTGAAACGTATTCATCTTTTAGCCTTTTGGCCTCCTCTTCAGCTTTCATCAGGATGCGATTGAGCCTCTGGGTGACATAAATTTTTCCCGCTTCAGTACCCGGACCTGACACACTGGGAAGCTTCTGCAATTCGGCTTCTACCTCTTCCTTGAGCGCGTCAACGGGCACATCCATCTTATTGAATAGACGAGGTATCAGACCCTCGGCCTGCTCCAGCAGGGCCAAGAGCAGATGCTCTCCGTCCACTTCCTGATGACCGAAGCGTACGGCCTTGTTCTGTGCGTCATGCAACGCTTCTTGTGATTTCTGTGTTAGTTTGTTCGGATCCACGAAAAGACCTCCCTATGCCTATCTATTTTCTAAAAGTTTTTGTGCATTGTAATCAAGCCTGCTTGCGAAGCCAGGCAATCTCTCGCTCCAAGTGGTCGATCCGATCCAGAAGATCCAGAATCACGCCAATCCCAGCCCAATTTATGCCGAGATCCCTTCGTAGACGCATAATCCTCCAGATCCTGGGCACTGCCGTCTCCGGAAACAGCAACTCCGGCTCAGATTCCTCAGGATCCAACAGCCCCCATTCAATGAGGCTTTCTACCATCTCGGGATGAAGCCGAGCCAACCTCGCCAACTCATCCGAAGTAAGTAAATTTCTCGAAGCGGGCCGGCTCTGGTATCGATAGTGTACTATCTGATAGCGGATTGTACTCATGCTTTCTTTTTCCTCTATCCTTTCCGCGGATTAAATTTGGATATTTCTGCCATTTCTGCAAACAGTTCCTTCTCTCTTTCATTTAGATCCTTAGGAACCGCTATTTTTAGCCGGGCAAAGAGGTCTCCCCGCTCGGAACCTTTCTTTGGAAGGCCTTTTCCGCGCAACCGTAACCTTTGTCCACTTTGGCTACCAGCTGGAATCTTCAGGTTTACCGTACCATCCATTACTGGAACCTCCACAGTAGCCCCAAGGGCTGCTTCCCAGGGTGTCACTGGCACTTCGACCAGGAGGTCGTGCCCTTCAACACGAAAGCGCGCATGAGGCATTATGTGCACCCTGAGATAAAGATCTCCAGCGGGTCCGCCACCCATACCGGCACCACCCTTGCCTGATAGGCGTATGCGGGTGCCGTCCGTCACCCCTGGGGGAATCTTAACCTGCAGATTTTGCGCAGTAGGTCGCACCTGACCCTGGGAGTCAATCTCGTGCCCTTGTAAGGTTATGGTCCTGGTGGCTCCGTGGTAGGCGTCTTCAAGGCTGACCTCAATCCCGGCTTCCTGGTCCTGGCCACGCATGACCCACGAGGCTTGCCTGGCGCTGGCGCCACCCCCACCGGCCATACGGCCGCCAAAAAGCATTTCGAAAAAATCGCTGAAGCCGCCGCCGAAATCAAATGCTTCTGCCCCCGGTCCTGTTTGAAAATCGAAATGAACATCCTCCCAGCCGGGAGGCGGCTTGAAGTCCTGGCCGGCCTGCCAGTCGGGGCCCAACTGATCGTAGAGCTTGCGCTTCTTAGGATCTTTGAGCACCTCGTGGGCCTCATTGATCTGCTTGAACTTATCTTCGGCCTCTTTGTCTTTGTTGACGTCAGGGTGATATTTGCGAGCCAGCTTGCGATAGGCCCGCTTGATCTCAGCCTCGCTGGCATTTCGCCCAACGCCCAGGGTTTCATAATAGTCTTGAAATTTGACTGCCATCCCTACTTACCGTTGCTGCATCATCTGAAGTGAATTTTGCTGATTTAATTAATAACGATCCCCAAGGCAATAAGACCTCAGCGATTCTCTGAAAGTTACCACCGAGCCCCTGAAAACCGATCTTGGTCAGGTAATACCTGTAAGAATTTTCCTTAATAAATCAATCCCATATGGTGCTTATCCTTTAGTTTACCATACATTTAAAAGTTAAGACTTACTGCGTTATTTTCAAGAGTAAGTTAATAAGAAATTTCCATTTTGTTTGATATCATCAAACTTGAAATAAAGTGTCGCTCTGATGAGTTAGCCTGCCCTTTCGACCAGCTGCAGATAACCTTTTGATTTGCCATCTTCTATTTCTTGTTTTTCGGTGATATATTAAAGTATAGTTAGTCTGTAGGATTTAAGAGATCCTCTGAGCGTCCCAGTTTTAACTTACTGCTGGTGTAGGATGAGACTCTTGCGCACTACGGCTTCTCGCAGGCCACTGGACCTCTTGTTTGATGACCTTCAACTGCTGACGGAAATCAACGACCGTTGACAAGTCGAAATGGTTACTTACATTAGTTATGCTTGATTGTTTGCTATCTATAAGGAGGTAGTTTCATGTATTCAGAGACAGTCATGGATCACTTTAAGAATCCAAGAAATGTTGGTGAAATGAAGGATCCAGATGGCGTGGGAGAGGTTGGTAATCCAATATGTGGCGACATGATGACCATTTACATCAAGGTCAAGGATGATTACATCGACGATATTAGCTTCCTGACTTTCGGGTGCGGTGCAGCCATAGCTGTCTCCAGCATTCTCACGGAGATGGCAAAAGGAAAAACCATAGAAGACGCGCAGAAAATCACCAATAAGTCGGTTGCTGAGGCCCTGGAAGGACTTCCCAAAAACAAATTGCACTGCTCCAATCTGGGGGCCGATGCCCTGCACATGGCTATCAAGGATTATATGGACCGGAAGGCGGGCATTGTCAGAACCGAACCCAGGAGGTCTGATAAACATGAACACAGTCATGGAGACGTATGTTACTGCCCCTATTGTGATGTGGAGACGGATGACAAAGCTCCTGTCTGTGTCAACTGCGGTCGCGATTTAGACGAAGCCCATTAATTGGTCGCATAGGGGAGGTTTTGCAGTGAGCATCATAAACTTGGACTACCTAGCAGCCAATCCCCTCCTGCCGGAGGTGCAGGAGGCGATGATTGATGCTATCAAGAAAAATTTTAGTAATCCTTCAAGTCAACACCAGTTGGGCGACGAGGCTGCGGCTGCCTTACAGCAAGCAAGAGAACAGGTTGCCAGTCTTATCAACAGTCCCGTGCTGAAAGAGGTGGTTTTTACCTCCGGTGGAACGGAATCGATCAATCATGCCGTTAAAGGGGTCGCCTTTGCCAACGAAAGTAAGGGTAAGCACATCGTTACCTCCAACATTGAGCACAATGCAGTTTTAAGGACCCTCAGGACCCTGAAGCTGATGGACTATCGAGTGACATCTGTTCCAGTTGATGAATATGGCCGGGTAAACCCCACCGACGTAGCTGAGGCCATCAGGGATGACACCATTCTGGTGACCATCATGCACAGCAACAATGAAATTGGAACCATCCAGCCTATCGCGGAGATTGCGCAGATCACTCGAGAAAAGAAGGTTATCTTCCACTCTGACGCGGTGGATTCGGTGGGTGTCGTGCCGATTGACGTTCAGGAGTTGGGTGTTGATTTGCTCAGTTTTGCCGCAAACCAGTTTTACGGACCATCCGGCGCGGGTGGTCTATATATTCGTCGAGGTACCCGGATCTGGCCACTCATCGACGGCGGTGTTCAGGAAAACAACAAGCGAGCCGGCACCGAGAACCTTATAGGCATTATCGGTATGGGAGTCGCTGCGGACTTAGCAGCTCGAGATATGGAATTTCGGATAAGACACTCCAGAAAGCTCAAAGAGATGCTGATAGATGGTTTGAAAGCGCGAATAGCGGATATCTACATTAATGGGCATCCGAAACTATCCTTACCCAATCTGGTTTCGGTATCCGTCCGCTATATAGAGGGCGAAGGTATCGTCTTGATGCTGGATGAAGAAAGCATAGCTGTTTCCACCAGGTCGGCCTGTGCTGCCGGAGCCTTGCAAGCCTCCCACGTCCTGTTGTCCATTGGTCGCGATTTTGCCGACGCTCAAGGAACCCTGGTGATCACCTTCGGGCGAAACACCACGGAGTCTGAGATCGAGCGCTTCCTCGATGCACTGGAAGAAGTAGTGCAGACATTGAGAAACATCTCTCCGCTTTACATAAAGGCCAAACAAGAGCAGGCAGAGGGGGTTGCCTTGAGCTAGATCTGGATCGGCGCGGAGACTTTTGTTTCTACGGTGCGCTTGGTAAGAGAAATATGATATAATTCTTCACAATTCCAGAAAGGAAATGAAGCAATAACAGAGTCATGCCGGAAAACACCGATAAAAAAATAGAAGAACTACTCGGTCAGATAAAATGCCCAAAGGACTTTATTTGTTATAAATCAGGATTTAAAGACCTTTGTAAAGCAGAAGACGTTGGGATGAAATCCTTTCTCAAATGTCTGGAAGAGAATCCAAGAGATTGCCTATTTTCAAGAGGTTACGCAGAATCTCATTATTGCACTTGCCCTCTGCGTATCTACATAGCCAAAAAAGAGGGTAAGTAAAACATATTTTCTCGCCTGTTTTTGCGATTATACCCCGTAATTCCCTCCAAAACTCAGCATAAAGTCAAGGTTCAATGCAGCTCCCCTTACTGCCAACCGCAAAGCTGTTGCACTCATTCCCATAAGGATCTAGAATCCCATGCTAGTCCTGCTTTTTTCAATTTACATTTACATGAAACGGCCAGTTCTTTGAATACACATGCTTAACCAAAGTTTTGGAGCATATTGGAAAGGAAGGAGGCGAAATCCCATGAGTACCACGATGTTAGCTCTCACTTTCGGTAGCGCTAGGTGGCGTTCTCTGGTCCTAGCGACAATTATTTTTTTGACTTTGCCTTTATTGGCAGGGACCGGTGTGGCGCAGACAGC
Organism: Syntrophobacterales bacterium; assembly: GCA_050124835.1. Classification (GTDB taxonomy): domain Bacteria; phylum Desulfobacterota; class Syntrophobacteria; order BM002; family BM002; genus BM002. Next base: position 8,564 of record JASFEM010000131.1, read on the forward strand.
GGTGAAACAGTCCGCCGGAGAACCGCCGAAAGAAGAAAAGGCGGAACCGAAAAAGGAGTTACCCGCTGGTCCTGTTGATGAGTTCGACCGCGGTGTGCCCCGCACCAGTATCAAAGGTTACTTCAAGGCAGCGCGCGACGGCGACTTCGAGCGGGCCGCTGAATATTTGGACCTTCGCAACCTCCCACGAGGCCTCCATAAAAGCCAGGGGCCACAATTGGCGCGTCAACTCAAAGTCGCTCTCGACAGGAGCCTTTGGGTGGATCTCGAACTTGTAAGCGACAAACCAGAAGGATATACAAACGATGGTCTTCCTCTCTACCGTGATAGTTTGGGTCGGATCAAAACCCCGCAAAAGACCGTCAACATTTTGCTGCAGCGGGTTCCGCGCGAGGACGGCGTGCAGATCTGGAAGATCTCCAACAGCACGGTAGCGGAGATACCTCTACTGTACGAACATTTTGGCTACGAACCCTTCGAGGAGCATTTGGCGCATATATTCCCAGATGTTCAATTCCTCGGCTGGCAACTATGGCAGTGGGCAATGTTTGTGGTCTTTGTGGCCTTGGCGTATGTCGCCGCGTTGCTGCCCACGTGGATCGCAGGGATATTGCTGCGGCGCAGAGAAACCCAGATGAGCCGTCAATTAGCAGAATTTGTCACTGGGCCCTGTCGTATCGTGGTCTGGTTCCTGCTTATTTACACAGGAGTTCACTTGATCGGACCGTCCGCAACAGTCCGGTCTATTATGCGCGCAGGCACGATCATGACCATCGCGCTTACATGGGCGGCATTGCGACTGGTGGATCTCCTCATCGACTGGTGGAACGAACGGCTCAGGAGAAAGGAACATGAGGAGGCGATAGTTTTGTTGCGTCCAGCAAGAAATGCTATCAAGATTGCGATCGTCTTGTTTGCCGCCCTTATGTGGCTGGACAACATTGGCTTCAGGGTAAGCACGCTTCTGGCAGGTCTGGGTGTGGGCGGTATTGCGATTGCACTTGCTGCCCAGGATACAATCAAGAATTTTCTTGGGAGCATAATGATTCTTCTGGATAAACCTTACAACGTTGGCCAGCGCATCGTGGTGAAAGGGCATGATGGGGTTGTGGAGGAGATCGGCTTGCGCTCTACCAAGATGCGCTTGCTTACCGGACATCAGACAACCATCCCCAATGAAGAAATGGCCAGAGTCGACATAGAGAACATCGG
>JASFEM010000132.1:0-9731 GCA_050124835.1 Syntrophobacterales bacterium
TTTCGTTTATGCTGCTATGCAGTGGGGTGTCTGGCGTGCGGGAGGTATTGCGGTTCCACTCTGTGAAATTTATCCACCTGCCGAGTTGGAATATGTTATCCGAGACGCCAAAGCCAGTATAGTTGTGGCACACCCAGAGTTCGAGTCTCGCTTACAGCATGTTACTGAAAACTTGGGTATTCGTTTTCTGAGCACCGATGAACTTCTTTCCTCAGCCACTGGCCCATTGCCAGAGATTGACCCATCCAGACGCGCAATGATTCTTTACACTAGCGGTACCACCGGGAAACCCAAGGGAGTTGTACACACCCACCTCAATATTCAGGCGCAGGTGACCTCTCTCATTGAAGCCTGGAAGTGGACACCAAAAGATTACATTTTACATATTTTGCCGCTCCACCATGTTCACGGTATCGTCAATGTGTTGACGTGTGCGCTTTGGGCCGGGGCAAAATGCGAAATTCTTCCCCGATTTGAGGCGCAGGAGGTCTGGGGAAAAATTATCGACCGTGATCTAAGCCTGTTTATGGCAGTGCCGACCATCTATGTGAAGCTCATTGCAGCTTGGGAAGAAGCTCCGCCAGACCGACAAAGGTTAATGTCAGAAGCCTGTGGCAAGTTCAGACTTATGGTTTCAGGCTCCGCTGCGCTTCCGGTCTCAGTTCTGGAAAAGTGGAAAGCCATCACAGGACAGACCCTTCTTGAGCGTTATGGGATGACCGAGATCGGTATGGCTCTCTCCAACCCGCTGCATGGAGAACGGGTAGCCGGATATGTGGGCTCAGAACTGCCCGGTGTAGAGGTGCGACTTGTGGATGATGGGGGGAATCCCCTGCCTTCCGGTAGTCAAGGTGAGATTCAGGTACGGGGTCCAACTGTTTTCCTGGAATATTGGCAACGGCCGGCGGAAACAAAAGCGGCATTCAGCGATGGCTGGTTCCGGACCGGAGACGTTGCGGTTGAGGAGAAAGGCATCTACCGTATTTTGGGTCGAAAGAGCACAGACATCATCAAAACGGGAGGTTACAAAGTCTCCGCACTGGAGATCGAGGAGGTACTCCGCACACATCCCGCCATCAAGGAATGTGCGGTTCTAGGCGTGGAAGATCCCGAGTGGGGTGAGCGAATCTGTGCGGCACTTATCCTCGAGAGCGGAGAAAAACTCTCCCTCCATGCACTGCGTGCGTGGGGGAAAACGAGGCTTGCTCCCTATAAAGTTCCCAGCAGATTGGTTGTTCTTGAGGATCTCCCCCGTAATCCCCTGGGCAAAGTCACCAAACCCGCTCTCAGGCAGAGATTCCAATCATCATCTGTTTAAGGCTTGGTGAATATAGGTTAATGTAATTGGGGCAAGAAAAACCTCGTTTTTTGGGCCAGGTCAAGTTTTAATGGGTTTGCCGGTAGAAGAACATCTTGGAATGTTTGGAATGATGGAATGTTGGAACAATGGGTTTAAAGGCATAGCTAAAGCGCTATGGAACCAATTATAACTAAGATGTTTTTTGGTCTTAACCTCATCATTCCATCATTCCAATCTTCTTATGATTTTTTCTGTCTCCTGGCGAGTCATAATTGGAAAGGGGTGCGCAAATGAATTCTACAGGCAAGATTATTTTGGTCGTTCTGTTATCGTTGTCCATGTTCGCTTTGGCCTCACCCTCCGAAGCGTGGCGCGGCCGCGGAAGTCACTACGGATATGGGGGACATCACCGTCATTACGGCCATCGCGGTCATCACACGGTTAAGCGTCACTACGGCAAAACGTATCACATAAAGCGCAGTTATCGTCACTACGGTCATAAGCCTTATGTCAGACATGGTCGCCGTGGACACCGGCATGGCATTTACTTGGGTCACGGTCAGGGCCGCTACAACCGCTTCGGCTTTAGAACTTATTACCGCTACCCACATCGAAGCCGCTATCATTACAGGTCCCACAGGGTGAATCCCTATTATAACAAGGGATATCCCGATCACTACCGAAATGATGCCTTTGCCAATTACCTATGGGAATTCGATCATCTTTTTTGGCCAGCGGATTTAGCCTATTGGCCAAATTTGGCGATTTAACTAGAAGGTCCAAAACAAGTAAAACTACTAAGATATCGTTATTACTGTTTTTTCATAGTTATGATTTCTTGGCACCCCTTCTGCAAAGAGAAGAAACGAGTTTAATCTAGTGGTATCTTGAAGCAGGAGGTGAGAGATGATTTCCACAATAAGTATCTTATTGTTAACTGGATTTGTTTTAACCCTAATAATGATCTTGAAGCTGATTCTTTCTTTTCACGAAAAAGATGAGTTTGTTGAGGTAGAATTGCAGGGAAGAGAAAACCGGGGACATCTGTAACATCGTTCTAATCCAACGGAAATCATATAGAAACTTCATGCGTGCCAGGCCAGCATGAAAAAAAATTGGCGCCAATCGGCGCCAATTTTTTTTGGCCTAGTCATAGGAATCGATGCATTGCTTCACGGCCTTGAGTAACTCGTCGATCTCTGGTGGTTTCTCTATGTAAGCTTCTGGCTCTGGCACCGCTTGGCCCTTGTAACTGTTGAGCATTCTCAATGAGTTGTAAAACGTCTTCTTGGCAATAGCTGAGAGCATTATCACCGGGATACCCTTCAGTTCGTCGTCTGTTTTCACCTCCCGATACATTTGCAGACCACCAGATTTTGGCATCAACACGTCAAGGATGATAGCCGCAGGCTTAAATTCACGGGCTTTCTGGATACCCTCTTCGCCGTTGTTTGCGATGATAGGTTTATAGCCGTTAGTCTCGAGAAGAGTGGAGACGAAGATTCGCATGTCCATTTCATCATCAACTATCAAGACTCTTTTTCTCCCCATGGAACGCGACCTCCCTCTAACCATTTTCTGACGGTCTAAAGATAAGGCAGGTTGTGGTAGCATGCGCGTAGAGTTTATCTTCCATGTCCAGCAACCTTCCCTCTGCCGAAGCTATACGACCACCAATGTGAATAACGTTGGCCTCACACCTCACCTGCCCGGTTTTGGTGTTCATGGGGCGAACAAAATTTACCTTCAACTCCACCGTTGAGTAGCTGGCTCCCGGCGGCAGGGTGGAGTGAATGGCGCACCCCATTGCAGAATCCAGGACGGTACTGGCAACCCCGCCGTGAACCATGCCGATGGGGTTGTAGTGATATTCAGCCGGCTCCAGGACAAAAATCGCATGACCGTTATCGATTTTCTCCAGTCTAAAGTTCAATAGATTTGAAATGGGCGGATGCGGTATTTTACCCGCCTTAATGGCTCGCAGATAGTCCAATCCACTCATGGTATTGGCGACCCTTGCACCGACCATGGGATCCTCCCAAGTCACGGTGATATTCCGTGCTGAAGTGTTGTGCTGATTTGCAGACATAAATGCTCCTCCTATCACTGGGCAGAATGATGAAATGTATCAGTATTTGCGCTGGTCAACAAGTTTAAGTTGGCCTTTAACCCGGATAATTCATGAACTATCCGGGTTAGGATTAAATAGGATCTCCTCCGCAAGATGAGATGATAAACCACTGGAAGGTCACGGCAAGTCAGCGAAAAAAACCGCCAATTAAAGAAAAACCGGCTGTCTATCCAATTGTGATCTTTAGCAAGCCAAGATGAACCTTCATGACTTCACCGCATACTGGAGGAGGTAGATCAACACACAAATGGCGCCTAATTTGCATGTTTGTAATACGTTGAAATAGCTCAATATTAAAGTGGTGGAATTGGGAAAATGAAGAAATTTTATCTGGGTGTCAAAAGAGGAACCCTTCAGAAGAGCATCTATCCCCTGGAAGGCTCCATGACCATCGGCAGAAGCACCGAAGCGGACATCATCCTTATGGATTTCGAGGTTTCACGGTCGCATGCCAGAATAAGTTTTCAGAAAGGTCGCTGGATTATTGAAGATCTGGGCAGTGCCAACGGCGTCATCTTTACTGGTGAACGGGTGGCCAGAAAAACGCTGAAATCCGGAGACACTTTTCAGATTGGAACCGCAGCACTTCGTTTTATGGAAGAGGATGCGCCAGAAATTTCTGAGCAACTCTCTAAGACCATAAAAATCTTTGCGGACATGATCAAATACCAGTCCCCTGTTCTGGAGCGCGGCTTAACCAGACCCGGTTTTATGCGCGTACAAGGAGCGCTTCTGTCCAATCCAATCTTCAGATCACTGGGAAAAAAGGAGCTTAGGGGGTTGGAAGATATTGCCAACTTACATCTTTTCGGTGCCGACCAGCTAATCGTCAGAGAGGGTGACCTTGGGCGCTCTCTCTATATCGTCCTGGATGGTCGGGTCAAAGTCTTCAACAAAGGCTACGATGACAGAGAGTTTCAGATCGCCACTCTGGAGGCGAATCAATTTTTTGGGGAAATGGCACTTCTGACGGGTCAACCCCGATCAAGCTCGGTGGCAACGGTGGAGGAAAGCCTGCTGAGCGAGATCAGTTATGGTAACATGAGCCGGCTGATGCTCCGCTACCCGCAAGTCAAGGAGGTTTTGCTCAAGTATTTTCGCGAACGTCAGGCAGATACGAAAAAGAAACGGGCTGAGGCCAGCATAATCCGCGGCGCCTGATATTCAGATCTGAGGTCTCCGCTCTGGCCCACTGTAAATCTGTCCCTCGAAAAGGGCTGCTTTGTTTTTATGCTAATCTAGCTCTGTTGGACGATTTCTATCACCCAGCCTGGTGTATCCGGTAATCAGTGTACCATTGTATTTTCTTCACCCGGTTTGTCCTGAAACTTGTAGTGCGCCAGGTGATCGCTTAAAATAATGAGAACCACATTGGAAATGGTAATATTCTGTTTCACTGAACGAAGGAGTTGTTGATGATGGAACGAGAATACACTCTAGTGGAGATCATTCGTGATCCCAGGATATTGGTTTGCGAAGCGAGTGAACTGACAAAGGACGGGCACTATTACCTCTACCGCTACGATGGCTTGGAGGGTAAATTTTACCGAGCTACCGTGCCTTCAGGGGCTGCGGCAGTAAAGTTTCGTAATCTGGAAGCCACGGACAAGATCCCACTGGGCGGTTGGCAAGTGGTTGAAAAAAACCAGATCAGCAAAAGGGATCTATACCTGGTAACCCAAGAGGAAAAACAGAGCGGCCGTACCGGCGCTTAACACCCATAGAGAAATTCATGCTATGGGATAAACTCTTTCTTCTATGAAATATCAGTTGTCTCTACCCGCCTGATCAAGTAAACCACGCCTCCTTTTTCCCCCGATAAGTCAAGAAGTAAGTATCATCGGCCTGGCACGACCAAACTACAGTGATTATGTTTCACCAATTACTCATGAGGAATTCGACGTGTCAGAGCAGCTAAAATACCACAAATTACTTGGTCTCGTGCTGGTAATTATCTCGATATCCATACTGGCCGTGCCGGTTTTCGCTTCACAGCAGGCAGTACCTGCCGATGCAGCTGTCCTGCGAAGCTGGATTCAAGAGATGAAAAAGTCGCCGAAGGGGCCTTTCTCTCGCATTAGGTGGTTTTGCACGGATGGCACGGTGCAACCGCCAACACCTTACGCTTGCTCTGAGCATGGCGGAGGCGTGCAGCACGGGGAGTGGAGTGAACGCACCCGAATGCTTCGCGCCCAGGGCTATTATATTGCCAACGTGCTTGCCGACATAAAAGAAGATGATCTGAACAGCAACACAGAAAGTTTGGATAGGCTCAAACAAATTCTTTTGGAGCAGTTCCTGATTGCAGCAGACGACGGTTGGATCTTCCGCCGGGCGCGCTACTACCGTGGTGCCTTGCAAGCAGAAGATGAGATGAGGGGTGCGCAGCGGTTATTAGTGTCATTGCTTAGCTACCGGGACTGGAGGGGCAACAGCTTTTTGCTGCTTCGTGAAGCTGTACGGCTGTTGCCACAAAAGAAGGAAATCACCCTAATTACCCGGGTTCGCCAACTGTCTACGGCGATTGGCGAAAAAGATGAAAACTTCGAGTTGCTGCGCACGAAGATTCACACCAAGCCTGATGCGAGTGATGCAGACAGAATCCGTGCTTACGCAGAAATATCGGGACTGCCAGATCTTGCCCAAGACTACGAAAATTTGGCTGAAGCAATAGATCGTCTCTATCGGTCAAGGGATATTGGAGAAGAACTCAGATCTCTTGCTGACCGAGTTAAAGATCCTGAACTGAAGAATGTCCTCCGTAACGGTTCTTACCGTTTGTCTGCACAGGATGATCTTGCAACTCAGTTTGCCACCACCAGCCAACTGCTGGCCTCCCTGCGAGACTATTACGACAGGGCGGCTGATTACAACCTTGCACTCTCCGTTCTAGAAACCAGTGTAGCGCTGGAACAAGACGTATTCACCAACGGTCGAGCCTTGCTGAAAGGTTTACCTCAGGCCAGTCGGAGAGAACGGTTGAGGTGGTTGGAGAATACCACCGCTGCCTTATATGGCGCTGGCCTCATCTCAGCACGGCAGCGAGACGCTCTCAACCAGACGTTCACCATACTTGCCGTAGCTGAAACCAGCTTAACCACCTACAAATATGAGCTGGATTATCTCGCACGCGTCCCAGGTTGGGCCAACCAGTGGCTTCTCTTTCACTTCTCGACCACCTTGGACCATATGGAGGTCATCGAGCCACTGGCACACCGCTACCTGTATGACCGTTTGCGCGGCAGTCCCCTTTTGTTCTACTCAGAAGTTTTGGATAGTCTAATTATAGACGCAAACAATCTATTGAGCATCCGACACGTCCTCTTTGGCGAAACCGTTGGCACGGGACTTCGCGCATTGAATCCGGGCCTAGCCCGGGGCTATCTTAAATTTCCCGGTGAGAAGGACAGCGAGATATCATTCGATCGTGACTCCATTTACGTTCTCCCTGCCAGCACTGAGGACTTACCACCCATAGCCGGCATTCTCACAAAGGCGGAAGGTAGCCATCTGTCCCATTTGCAGTTGCTTGCCCGCAACCTGGGCATTCCCAATGTTGTGGTGGACCGCAGGTTGCTGCCTCGGGTGAACGCCAGGGCGGGTCGGCGAGTGGTACTTGGGGTGAGCCCTGGCGGAGTGGTGCAACTGGTTGAGGACGGACCGTACTGGGCTGAATTGTTCGCTCAGGAGTCTGTGCCAACAGATATCATCATCCGCCCAGATTTAGAAAAGCTGGACCTTGAGACCCAGGACTTTGTTGCACTTGATAGTATCCGCGCTGAAGATGCGGGTCGAATTGTCGGCCCTAAAGCTGCCAACCTTGGGGAACTGAAGTACCACTTCCCTGAAGCGGTGCCAGACGGTCTGGTGATTCCTTTCGGCGCTTTTCGTGCTCTTTTAGATCAACCCATGGAGCCGGGTGGCCCCACTGTGTTCAGATGGATGCAAAAACAATATAAGTTCATCCAGCAAATGGGAGGGGATCGGCAGGCACAACAACAGGCAGCTGCTGCTTTCCTGACCAGGCTGCAAACGTGGATTTTGAGCGCGGATCCGGGAACCCAATTCAGGGAGCGTTTGCGCAGAGAAATGACTGCCGCATTTGGTGAGGACGGTACCTATGGGGTGTTCGTGCGCAGCGACACCAATGTGGAAGATCTTCCGGGTTTTACCGGGGCCGGCTTGAACCTGACAGTCGCCAATGTGGTTGGGTTCGAGCAGGTGCTAAAGGCCATATCTCGAGTCTGGGCCTCACCCTTCAGCGAACGCGCCTACGGTTGGCGCCAAGCGCACATGGAACAGCCGGAACATGTGTATCCTGCCATACTGCTGCAGCGAGCTGTACCGGCAGAGAAGTCCGGTGTGTTGGTGACCGCAGATGTTAACAGCGAACGGGCCGGCTGGTTGTCGGTTGCCGTTAATGAAGGGGTTGGGGGAGTGGTCGCAGGGCAGGCAGCTGAAGAACTGCGGGTTGAAGTAAAAACGGGTAAAGTTCGTCTCCTAACCCAGGCAACTGAGCCGTACCGCCGGGTGCTTCTTCCCGAAGGCGGTACGGCAAAGATTCCGGCCAGCGGTTCCGAGGCCCTTTTGAGTTCTGGCGAAATCGCCATGCTAATAGAATTTGTGAGGATGCTCCCCGAGAAATTTCCCAAGCTGCGAGACGAAGACGGCCGCCCCGTGCCGGCCGATATCGAATTCGGCATCCATCAGAGTAGATTGGTACTCTTTCAAATACGACCATACCTCGAAAGCCAGCGCGCCCAGCGCAACTTGTTGCTGGCCGGTCTAGATAGCGGATTGGAAAATGGTCGTATGACCCGGGGAGTGCTCTTGGATGCCATACCACCGGAGCAACCATGAAACAATTTACAGCACTATTTATCATCTCGCTGCTAATTTTCTGTTCCAGTGTAGTTTATGCTTATCCACTGGATGGGTTCGACTACACCGGCATGAGTAGGCTGGAGGGTTATCGTCTGGCGCAGCAGGGGAAAGTGCGCGGTGTCCGTTTGTACCCGGGCGCTTTGCTTAAAAGAGAGCAAGTGGATCTGCGCCTATTTGACTACAGGGAATTAGACTTGCCAAAGGTAGATCCTGACTTTGCGGATCAAGTGGTCAAGCTTCTTGGAGACGATGCGGACCGTTATGGGATAGCGGTTCTCGATCTAAGCGATCTCAAGCAGCCGCGCTATAGTGATCATAATGGGAGCACCATATACAACCCGGGCAGCATTGGAAAATTGTTGGTGGCTGCGGCGGTTTTCCAGGCGCTGGCCGATTTATACCCTGACGATATTGGGGCAAGAGAACGGATCTTGCGTGAAACGGTTGTCACAGCCGACCGCTTTATCAATTACGATCACCACAAGGTCCCGATGTGGCATCCGGGTGAGACGAGGATAGTACAACGCCCCCTGATCATAGGCGACAAAGCCAACCTTTGGACTTATTTGGATTGGATGCTCTCTGCCAGTTCTAATGCGGCTGCCAGCATGGTGATGAAACATCTCCTTTTAATCAAGCAATATGGCAACGAGTATCCGGTAACCGAGTTGGAGGCAGAAAAATTTTTCAGGAAGACGCCCAAGCAGACTCTTGCGGACCTTCTGACCAACGCGCTCGATGAGCCCATCATTGGAAGCGGGCTGGATCCTGCTTTGCTTCGCCAGGGTAAGTTTTTCACTCGTGAAGGGAAACATCGAGTGGGGGGAAGGCGCAGCTCTTCAAATGCCAGGGAGCTGGTTAGATTTCTTCTCCGCCTGGAACAGGGCAGGGTGGTGGACAGTTTTTCCAGCAGAGAGATCAAGCGGCTGTTGTATATGACCCAGGGGCGAATTCGCTATGCTTCCTCGCCGGCATTGGCTCAGGCAGCGGTGTATTTCAAATCGGGCTCACTTTACAGTTGTCGACCCGAGCCAGAATTTCAGTGTGGCAAATATCGAGGGAATGTGTTCAATTTCATGAATTCGGTTGCGGTAGTGGAAGCACCGGCTGGAGAACCCCGGCTTTTTTACCTGGTGGCGATAACTTCGAATGTGCTGCGGGAAAACTCGGCGGTGGCTCATCAGACGCTGGCCACCCGTTTGCACCGGCTCATTGAGGCTTATCATCTGAGGAAACAGAGGAATGCGGTACAGTCTGGAAGATAATTTCGTCCAGCGGGACGATGAGGCGTCTCAGCCATTGCTCGCCTTCAGGGCTAGAAGCGAGAGCCACGACTATATAGCGGCGACCGGCATGCTCGACAATGGCACTGTCAGCGTGCCAGTTTTTCCAAGTGCCAGACTTGCGGTAGAGGCG
>JASFEM010000133.1:0-9628 GCA_050124835.1 Syntrophobacterales bacterium
TGTTCCCAATTACTCTGAGGCAGGGTAGTTTATTTCCCTCAGGGTCTCTTTGATCTTCTCCAACGTGGCCGGTGCATCCCATTCCAGGGTTATGCTTTTACTTTTAGGGTCTCCTTCGACCTTGGAAACACCTTCAACCTCACTAATCTCCTTCTTGATGGTCATCACACAATGGCCACAAGAAATATTCGGTATGGATAGTGTCTTAGTTTCCATATCAGCTCCTTATGATCAGGCGTAAGGCGCAAGGCTCAAGGCCCAGGGCATAAAAGCCGTTTCAGCAGCATCAAGTATTACCCAATGTCAGTTGCTTAGTGCTTAGTTCCTAGTGCCTAGTGTCTAGTTGCTAGTTCTTACTGACAGCTGCTAGCTGCATGCTGCCCGCTGTTGGCTCTCCTCTGCCGGTTTTTTCTTGAACCACTCTTGAAATATCGCCCAGGCACAGCCGACTCCGGACCGTACAGTAACGGCTTCCACCGGGCAGTTCATGGCACATGCGCCACATTCCATGCAACTGTCTCTGTCCAGGATTTGCACCACTTTCTCATTGTGCGCAATTACAGCGTGGCAGCACACCTGAACGCACAAACCACAGCCGGTGCATTTGTCGCTGTCCAGTTCTAGAGTGACAACATCTTTCAAGTACTGGAGCTGCATGTTTTTCCTCATATTAGCCTGCCCACGAGCCATGCAATCCCGCCTGACGCAATTGATAATATAATCACTGGCACTGCAATACGCATCTCTTTCTCTACCCCGGACAGCGAGGTGAAGGTGCTGCAACCGGTGAAATTCATGGCGAAATATGCTGCTATTGCCGGGGTAATCAGGAAGAGGGCAACGACACTCGCACCGCTCCAAGCCGAGGCTACGGTAAACCTGATCAACATTGCCCAAAGAAGCCCCAACTGAGCCCCTTTTAGAGAAAAGGCTCTCCCGGGTATCCAGGGAAGTAAGACAGGTGTAATAAGTGTTCCCATGAGTAGCGCGCCAATATAGACCAAGCTTGGTATGGATCCTTGTGAAATAGCCGCATCAAGTTTGAAATTATTCCAACTCAATCCACTCAAAAAGAATATCAGTAAAAGAATAATGAGTGACGGTTTCCAAGCCTGGACCAACTCGACGGGTGTCAATACCAGACGATCCCAAAGAGCGAAACGGATTCGCCTGGCCTCCGCAGTCGCCTTCATGCCATTGTCGAGAAATTCGGGCAAATCGTGGGCTTTCACCGGCCCGTATTTCACCCGAAAGCCAGTTGCTTTCTTGATTTTGTATGCCGCCACACCAGAACCACCGAGTTGGGGCAGAATTATGATCCTGTGTTTCAACAGTTTATCCAGCTGCGCAGTCTGAATTCGATTTATAAGTTCCTCTGTACCAAAAGTTCCCTTGCCCGCAGCACACCAGACATTGATGCCAAAGGTCTCCAGCACCAGCAACCAGAGATTTCTGCCTGGAAGCTCGCGGCGAAGTAGGTCGAAGCTCAGCTTGAAATTGGCGGTCACCAGTATTTGAGATTCGCTATCTGGCTCACCAATAGCATACAGGCCCGCAGCAACCGTATAGTGCATCCGCCTGATGCCCCATCTGACCCTGCAGCCTCCGAGTTTGTCTTTGAGGCCCATGTGGGTTGATATACGAGCGACCCTGCCGACTGGTGTGTCCATCCAGCCCTTGAAATAAGTTGCCCTCTCATCTACCGTCTCCCCACCCGGGGTAGTCTGAGGGCCTCAACAGGCTTCCTTTGACTGGGCTTGCACGTCAACAGAGCCGCAATCTGGCGTTAGAGTCTCGTCTTCCATACTATGACCTTCATTTGAGGATGCGGGATTTGAGATCCGGTTAAATTATAACAGATAATTCCTATTTGCAACGTGGGAATAGATTGGAATTGCGGATTTCGGATTGCGGATTTCGGATTGAGGAATTGAGGGATTGAGGAATTGAATGCTCTATAACGTTTTACTGTTCACTTTTCACCGTTCACTCTTCACCGTTCACCTCTCTTACTCTTGATCCAAGATATTACGAACGACCTCGAGCATGTGTTCCACATCAAAGGGTTTTCCCACAAAGTCTCTGGCTCCGGCCTCAATGGCTTCTTTTCCGGGTCCATTGGCTGAGTAACCACTGACAATCAGAATCTTTGCCCGAGGATTTACTTTGAGAACCTCTTCAAAGCATTTTTTGCCCCCCATTCCGGGAATTACGAGGTCCAAAATCACAAGATCAATTTGCTCCTGTTTTTGCCGGTAAAGCTCAAGTCCACTTTCCCCGTCGGTGGCCGTGATTACGGTATAGCCGGCATCACCAAGTAATTCCACCCCCAACTCCCTGATATACTCTTCGTCATCCACCAATAAGATGGTCTCAGTGCCCCCCTGAAGCTGGTCTTCCAGATCTCTTGGGTGATCCTTGTCACCTTCCTGTTCAATGGCTGGCAAGTAGATTTTAAATGTGGTCCCAGTTTCGGGCTCGCTGTAACACAAGATGTAGCCCTCGTGGTTCTTGACTATTCCGTATACCATCGCCAACCCCAAACCCGTTCCTTTGCCGACCTCCTTGGTGGTGTAGAAGGGTTCGAAGACGTGTTCCAGGGTTTCCTTGCTCATGCCATGACCGGTGTCTGAGATGCTGAGCATGACGTATTGACCCGGTCTCGCACCGAGATGAGCTTTACAGAATTCTTCATTAAGCGTGACTTTTTCCGTCTCAATGATAATTTTTCCCCCCTCCGGCATGGCGTCCATGGCATTGACTGCCAAGTTCATTAGGGCCTGCTCAACCTGAACCGGATCACCGTTGACTATCGCGGGAGTTTCCGCCAAGTAGAGTTCGATCTCTATCATTTTGGGAATAGTGCGCTGCAGCAGGTTCCGCAATTGCTCCACCTCATGGTTGAGATCAAGGGGTCGTCTCTCGCTCTGCACTTTACGACTGAAGGTGAGCAATTGCCTGGTAAGTTCGGCACCCCTCTTGGCGGAACGGTGGATTTTCTGCAGTGGTTCGTAGTTAGGTTGATTTTGACTTACACCGTTAAGCAGCACTTCCGTGTAGCCCTGGATGACCTGAAGCAAGTTGTTGAAGTCATGGGCAATACCACCAGCTAAAGTGCCGACTGCTTCCATCTTTTGCGCTTGGAGCAGTTGGGCTTCGAGCGCAACCTCTTGGGTCACATCACGGTTTACCGAAACAAAGTTCACAATGGCTCCAGAGCTGTCTCGGATGGGCGAGATTATGGTCTCGAACTCACGCAAAGTTCCGTCCTTCATCCTGTTGTTTATCCGGCCCGCCCACGCGTTGCCTCGGGAAATTGTATCCCACATTTCCTTATAAAAGGTCTCGTCGTGCCGGTCACTCTTGAGGATAGAGAAGTTGCGTCCGACGATATCATTTGGAGTAAAACCGCTCAGTCTCTCGAAGGCAGGATTTACATATTGGATCGTTCCTCGTCTATCGGATATGATGACACTTTCTGCGGCCTGCTCGACAGCCGTTGCCAACCGGAGGCGCTCCTCCGCCGCATGTCTGCTCTCGGTGATGTCCATAATCATTCCGGATATGACATCTTCCTCGAGAACGGCGGTGAGGATTACATTCTTCATATTTCCAGTCTTGGTAAGAAGGTCAACTTCATAACTGTTCGCCTTTCCTGTCTTCTTCAAGGTTTCAATTAATGTGTCCCTGTCCTCGAGATTGATGTACGTTGCCAGAACGCCAACAGACTTCATCTCCTCAAACGACTCAAAACCCATCATTTTAATCAATGCCGCGTTGGCATAAACAATATTTCCCTCGAGGTCGGTCTTATATATGCCGACAAGAGCATTATCCACAAGGTTTCTGTACTGTTTCTCCGATTCTCTCAGGGCCTTTTCGGACTGTTTGCGTACTGTGATGTCCTGATATACGGCATATGTCCCTACTTGCTCACCATTAAATGTGATGGGGTATCCCAGAATCGAAACATCAACCAGGCTACCATCTTTGCGCTTCCGAACAGTTTCCTGCTTGACTATCTGACAATCGAGGGTTCTCTGAGTTAAAGTCTCTGCCTCCTCGAGTAAATCTTCGCTTACTACCAAATCGTTAATATGCTTTCCTCTAACTTCTTCAATGGAATATTGAAAAAGTTGTTCGAATTCCGTATTTACGTCGACGATTTTGTTCTCTTTGTCCAATATGACACTTGCCTCTGGAGAATTCTCGAAAAGATGTTGAAAGTATGTCTTTTGAAGATTGAGCTCTTCCTGAGCGCGCTTGCGCTCTTCAATTTCCTGGGTCAATTGCTCGTTTGCTTCAAGCAACTCAGACGTGCGCTCTGCCACCCTTTGCTCGAGCTCATCATGGGCTTCTCGCAGTGCTTCTTCAGCTCTTTTACTTATGGTGACGTCACGCAGAATCACGATGTTTCCGGCTGGATATCCATCGCGGTCTTGAAAAAGAGAAGTGCTCAGTTGAATGTCCAAAATCTTGCCATCCTTGGTCAGTCGCCTGGTTTCGAATAATTGAACCTTCTCTCCTCGAAGCATACGATCTATGGCATCTTGAGTTTCCGACCGGTTTTCCTCTGGAACAAAATCTATCTGCTTTCCCTTTAAGTCTTCAAAGGACCAACCAAATGTTTGCGTGAAGGCTGGGTTAAGATAGCTTACATTTCCTTCCATGTCGTAAACCACAATGGGATCAGCTGACGCTTCCAGGAGGGACCGATGGCGCTGTTCACTCTCGAACAGTTCCGCTGAACGTTCGATAACCCGCTCCTCCAGTTCCTCGTTGAGCTTTCTTATCTCCTCTTCTGCTTTGTTGCGTTCGCTGATGTCTCGAATAATGGCTTTTGTCCCCTCTCTGCAAAGGAGTACGACCAGGACAACAGTCAGTAAGCTCACACTCAAGATTGATGCCGAATCCATGAGGGAATAGCAGAGGTAGCCAACTGCTGAAACGGAGAGGAAGGCCAATAAAGCCAAAAGTAACAAAACTGTCCTGAGTTTCATCTCGACCTTTTACCCTGGCAAAAAACACAAGGGTGTCTTCTTGCGACCCCATTTATGACCATGGCATCACTTTGCTTGTTATGGCTATTTTCTTGGTATCTCGGAAAGAGACTCGCAAGATTTATGGAGCACAAACCATGCCAAGTAGGAGGTTGTAGATTTGAGATTGCAGATTGCAGATTGAAGATTGATGAAAGTGGCAGCTATAAGATCTTTCAGTCATAAATCTGAAATCCGAAATCTACAATCTACAATCAAAAGACCCCGCTCTCCAAAGATGAAAAGCGGGGTCTTCTAGTTACTGCGGTGTTACAGCCTTGGTTTCTAGTCTCCTACTTGCCTTTCCCGAAAACCTGAGCAGGTCTTGTAGTATTGCCAGTGGCATTCGGAAAATCTGGTGCTTTATAGGCTTTCTTGTTGTGCTCGATCAGGTCACGCGCTTTCTCCATGAAGCTGTTGTACCTTTTCTTGCACTCATAGAAGCCGTGCCACCAGGCATAATCCGGGGCCATCATGGCCGCGCCAAACCGGGCTCTACGTCCCTCGTGGTGCCAGAGCTCGTAGTACTCCACCTCGAGTTCTTCATCAAACATTTTGCTCTTGTCCAGTAAGCCCTTGGCGTAAAGCTCCTTGAAGACCTTATCTGCCGGCTTGAAATAGACCTCGTTATATTCCACATTCATCTGATCATACTTGATGAAGTGGTCATCCACCCACACCCTGCCGTGACACTGCTTGCAAACCTCTTTCATCTTTTCCCGTTCAACCTCATGGTTGACCTTGGCGGGAAAGGGTTTGAAGTCTTCCGGCCGAATTGACAACGGAGCCTGAGACTCCCAGGCAAGCCTCTCGGTGACGTCGTGACTGGTGAGCACCGATCCCGCACCCGACATATGACAGGAAGCGCAGGTTGGCCCTCTGAAATCCGTTCCTGCCGACCAGGTTCCCGGGGCGGCATTCCAGTTGTACTCATCACCAAATGCGGTGTAGATGTCGCCGTGTTTTGACTCCATGTAGATCTCGATCTGCGGATGATCCGGTCCCAAGTGACACTGACCACAGGCCTCGGGCTTCCTGGCCTCCATCACGGAAAAGCGGTGACGGGTATGGCAACTGGTACAACTTCCCAGGCTACCGTCAAGATTGATCCGTCCCACACCCACATTGGGCCAGGTCTCGGGATCTAGGCTGCCATCCTTTGTCTTCCTAAGCACGGTCCCGTGACAATGGAAACAACCGGTGGCGCGCTCGAAATCACTGTTCATACCAAGCTTCAGCCAGGGGTCGATCTGCCAGATGATCTCATGAGTATTGGCATGCTTGCTTCTCGCATATTGCTTGGCCTCATCAGGATGACAGCGAGAACAATCCTTGGGTGTGACCACTGCCGCTACCGGCACCTTGTACTCCTTGGTACCGTATTTCATCTCACGCCGCTCGTATTGCTTGTAATGCTCCTTGCTCACATCAGGGTCGAAGGACTCGGCCTTATGGCAGTCGTAACAAGTAACATTGGCGTTGGCGTGCCTGCTGTTGGCCCAATCGCCGAAGATGCCGGGATGCTCTATCTTATGGCACTCAATACAGGCAACGGCCTCCTTGGGCATGCTGCGCTCTATTCTGAACTCCTTCTCCTTGGGCACATTTTGGGCCTGCGCTATGACGCTACCTAAGACAAAAAGGCCAACCACTCCTGTAACCAAAGCCGCAGTAATCAGGTACCTTTTCACTTCTTCACCCCCTTTCTAGCCTGACTTTAGAGATTTTAGGCACTTTAATTTGCTTTAAACACCTCTATAAACCTAACCCTCGATAGGTATCTTTATATTGTTTATAGTCGTAGATCTCTCTGGCGTTGTGAACCAGGTTCTTATGGCAATCCACGCATTTCTTCTCGTAACCGGGTCTGGCATAGACCACGTCACGGTGAGCCAACATGGCACCACGTTTGTTAGGGATGTAGAGAAGATTCCGATGGCATTTCTGGCACTGGTCGTTCTTGAAAGAGGCGTAGGCTCTCTGGCGCTGTTCTTCGTGGTCATACTCACTCTGGAAAAAATGGACGAGGACGTCCTTGGCACCGTGAAAGGTTTTGGCATAGAAGAAGTCGAAAGTGTCGTGCGGGGCGGGTAGATGACAGTCCATGCAGTCGGCCACAAAACCCTGTTCATTGTTCACATGACTGGAGGTCTTCCAGGTGTTGTAGGCGAATTGGATCTCGTGGCAGGTAGCACAAAACTGAGGCGTTGTGGTGCGCACCATGGTGTAGTACGTTAGACTGAAGAGTGGAAAAGCGATGATCATCCCCAAACCGATGAAGATGGCGGGCTTCAAAAACTTTTTCATGGTTGCGTCCCTGCAGAAGAATATTAGGTTAGGTCCTTTGAGGTTACATTACACCTGATAAGGGCTTCCCTCTGGGACCGGAGCCTATGTTCACCGGGATCTTGCAACAATCTACGAGATATTATCAGTGCTCTTCAGAAAGAATGGGGGCTAATTTTGACTGTTTTGATAGAGTATATAAATCAGAAGGCTAAAAGAATGTCAAGTAGATTAGTATGAAAAAAATTTCTCAAGCGACAACGGAAGATGTGAACCGCTAAGCAACTAAATTTATTCGAGATTCGTTTACGTTTCTTGTAAATATGTAGGCAACCTTGTAAACGATCACAAAGTCTATAATGCAGGGTCACTGGAGTGCCAGTTTATCTCGGAGCCTGCGTGAGAGTCCTCTGGTCAGCTCGAATGCCTTTTCCACCGTTTTTTCACCATCTGGGTTTACCAGGCAGCAGGTGGCAGGGGAGAGCATGCTGCGGGACAGGAGAAAGTCTCGGTCAATACCCTTTTTGTCCAGGGCAGCCCAGATTTCGGCGAGTTTTTTTTCAAGGCTATCTAGAGTCTCTTCCTCAAATGGCTCCGTATTGGCAGGCACGATACCCCACACCAGCCTGCCGCCCCTATCCAAGAATTTCCTAATTGACGTTGCGTATTGAGTGAAGACCTCACCGTTGCTGTAGACATCCAGTGACAGGATGTCCATGTCCAGTCCCAGGAGAAAATCCCAATCAGGATTGCCGCATAGGTGGATGCCGCGAGGTCTGTCGATCATGGCAAAGAAGTTTTCCATGTCCTCTTTAGCCGCCAGATCCCCGTACCCTGCCATGGCGCTGAAAAGGAATTGCAGACCGGGCTCGTCAATGAACATGAAGACATTTGAGTTTAATTGCTCGAGACGGTGCAGTTGCGCATTTACCCTTTTGGCCATAAATTCCATGAGGAAAGGGCGAACCGTATCATTAAAAATGATGGGGCGGTCATCCTGATCCACCACATTGAAGCCAAAACTGATGGGCCCTTCCATCTGACCCCGAATCGCGGGCCGATCAGAGAAGTCCATTTTCAGGAACTTGTGATACACCACTGAATATTGCTCACTGATATCAAAATATTCCGGCTCGTCAAAATGAGCCATGGTCTCTTCGAATTCGGCGATGAATTTTTCTATGGAAAAGCGCAAAGTACGTTTTTCCATATCTAGAAGGATTCCGGGAAAGTGCTCCGAGGCCTGAACATACATGTCCTCGAAGTAATTGACGTGGGGCAGTTGGGGCCAAAAGGGAACGTCCAAGGACAGGGCCACCTCAAGGGCTCGATCCACATCCCGGTGGGGCATTACTGCCATAGCAGTGGTAAGCAGGTTTCCAGGAATTGGCACTGTGCATCCCCTATCGAAATTAATAGCTCACATTTCAAATCCAGTAGTCAGTAGCCAGTAGTCTGTAGGAAAAAGTGCTCCTTTCTTTTTGTTTTTCTCCTTAATTCTGTCTCCTGTCTCCTGTCTCCTGACTCCTGACTTCATACTCTATGCCCTATGCCCCATGCTCCATGCCTTTTTCCAACGCGGCCACGCGCTTCTTCAGTTCTTTCTGTTTCAGAAAGCGTTCAGTGACATCGCGGATAATGGCGGCTGTGCCCAGGGGCTCACCTGAGTCATCGGTCACCAGCACTATGGTAAATTCAATGGAGATACGGTTGCCGGCCCTGGTCCTTGCGGGCACCGCCAGGGTTTCCTTGCCATATTTTGTCTTCCCGGTGGCCATCACCTTTTGGTAACCCTGCCAGTGCCTCTTCCGCAACTTTTCCGGAACGATCAGATCTAGGGATTTTCCCAAGGCCTCTTCCGCTGAGTAGCCAAAGATAGCCTCCGCACCCGCATTCCACAGCTGAATGATGCCCTCTCCATCAGCGAATATTATTGCATCCGCTGCCTTTTTGACTATCTGTTCGCTCAACCATTCTTGGGTATATGCTGTCATGGGGGTATTCCTCTCAGGCAACAGCCTCTGCCGCACTTTTAGATGCATACCGGTTTAGAATGGCAAATAGTACTATAGATAGCAGGGAAAGGCCCAGAAATACCGCAAAGCCCTGCGAATAGCCTTCTACGCCAGACACTTTGACAAATAGACCCATTACAGGCGGTATGACAAAGCCGCCAAAGGCCCCCAGGCCGCCCACAATGCCGGCAGACCCACCAACCGTCTCGGGTGTGTACTTAGGTACCAACTTGAAAACGGCGGCATTGGCAAACCCCATGCCAAGCGCAAGTAACATCTCGCCTGTAA
>JASFEM010000134.1:0-9402 GCA_050124835.1 Syntrophobacterales bacterium
AAGGTATAAGCGGCCAGGAAATCCGCAAGTTAATTGCCACCGGTGGCGACTGGCAACAATTCGTCCCGCCAGCCGTAGCCCGCTTCATATCGAAAAGTAGGGACACTGGTAGGTTTTGACGTCCCCCATTAGAGAAAAGGTAATTTCTCTCCTTTTCGGTAGGCGAGGGCCTGGCAGCTGGCAATGAGATTGTCCTTATCATCTTTCACGGTAATATAATAGTTGCCTGTTTTCCGAGTTTTTGAGACTTCCTTGGCTTCTGCCCTAAGGGTGCTGTTTGGTGACGGAGCCCGGTGGTAGGTAATGTTTACATTCAGCGCCACGGCCACGGTGCCGTGCGAGTTGCAGGAAATCTCGAAAGCCTCATCGATCAAAGTGAATATGGCACCGCCGTGAATCATCTGGAAAATGTTTTCCATTTCCTCGGTGCACGCCATTTCTACAACAGCATATCCCTCGTCAACCTCGACCAATTTCAGGCCTAGCTTCTTTGCAAACGGTTCTTTCTCAACTTGCCTCTCCAATGCCTCTTTCACTTGTGGGTCCATCTTTCCACCTCTCAAAAGCTCCTTTCTGATGTGTGATGTGGGATTGCTTCGCCTTCGATCCTCGGACACGACATCTCAGCTTATCTTCCCACGCCATCTTGTCAACAAGAAACGTAGCCCATGGTAGAATGAAATTAATGCTGGCATTTGACAGCCCTTTTCTGCTAGAAGTGCACTAAACAATCCGGCGGGAGGCAAGACAACGATCTTGAAGCTACATAGTGTGAACCTGAACCAGGAGGCACTTTCACTGCTGAAAGAGTCCATTTCACGATTGGCCAACAAACCGATCCACCTCACCGTTACCGACAATACCCACTCGATGATCCACATCAGATCTTTTGATAGAGGCTACAAAGTACGGTTGCATCACATGTTCCTCGAGGCAGATGATGAGGTTTTAAGCTCGCTGGCCAGCTTCATCACGGGCCGCAACAGGAAAGCGCCATCTGTTCTACGAGACTTTGTCGCTTCTAACTCCGACAAAATCAGAAATGCTCCTCCCACAGGACGGCAAACTATTCTCCGTCACCATGGAAGGCACTTCAATATCAAAGAATTATTCGATCAGCTCAATTACGAATATTTTTCAAACAAAGTAGACTGCCAAATAACCTGGGGCGCCAACAGACGGGTCAGGCATCAGAACTCCATCAAGCTCGCCAGCTATTCTGACATAACTAAAACTATCCGCATTAACCCCGCTCTGGATAAAAGTTACGTGCCGCACTACGTCGTCAAGGGCATCATATACCACGAAATGTTGCACCATTACTTAGGAGTGGAGTTGCAGAATGGACGGAAAATGGCCCACTCCAAAACTTTTCGCCGGCATGAATCCCGCTATAAGCATTACCAAAAACTTCAAGAGTGGAAGGAGAAAAACCTGAATCGCCTCCTCGGCAGGTAGATTTTAGCCCAACAGAAAGATTTATCAGCCAATCCAAGAGAAACTATCGCATCGCGCATCGCCAATGCTCAGCCCGCAGCTGACAGCCGGCAGCTGGCAGATAATATCTATAGTTATAAATTGATTTGTCTCTGCTTGCTGCCCTCTGCCTGCTGCGAGCTGGATACTGCGCTTTGGGTAGCTTTGAAAAGGAGAGAAAAAATGAGTGACAAAGATAATTCTCTGGACATTGCCATCCGCCAGCTTGATATGGTTGCTGAACGCATCAAGTTGGATCCTTCCATTCACAGGAGACTCCGGAGACCGGCAAGATGTTATATCGTCTCCGTCCCCATCCGGCTGGATAATCGCGAGGTCGAGGTCTTTGAGGGCTATCGCGTCCATCACAACACCTCTCGTGGCCCTGCCAAAGGTGGCATTCGCTACCACCCCGATGTTACCTTAGCGGAGACCACTGCCCTATCCATGTGGATGACTTGGAAGTGTGCAGTCGTCAACATTCCATACGGTGGAGCAAAGGGTGGAGTTGCCTGCAACCCTAAAATAATGTCTAGGGGAGAGCTTCAACGTTTGACCCGAAGGTATACTTCTGAATTAATTAATGTTTTCGGGCCTCAGACAGATATACCGGCCCCGGATGTCTATACCAATCCTCAGATTATGTCATGGATCATGGACACTTACAGTGTTTCTGTAGGCTATGCCGAACCCGGGGTGGTAACCGGCAAGCCCATAGCAGTTGGCGGCTCTCTAGGCCGTAATGAGGCCACCAGCCGCGGCTGTGTATTTACAGTCTATTCACTGTTGCGGAGATTGAACCGCAAAGTGGAAGACCAGACCGTCGCGGTTCAAGGATACGGTAATGTAGGCTATCACGCTGCCCAGATCATCCACGACGATGGAGCCAGGATCATTGCAGCAAGTGATAGTAAAGGGGGAGTTTATAATCCAAAAGGATTAAATCCAAGAGATCTTGCCAAACACAAGGAGGAGAGCGGTTCAGTTCTGGGATACCCGGGCGCAGACCATGTTACCAACGAGGAGTTGCTTGAACTTGATTGCTCGATCTTAATACCGGCAGCCATGGATAACCAAATTACCGAAAAAAATGCTGACAGCATCAAGGCAGATATTATTGCCGAAGGGGCTAACGGTCCGACAACACCGGCCGCCGATGAGATTCTTTTTGACAGGGGTAAATACCATTTGCCCGATATCCTCGCCAATGCGGGAGGTGTCACCGTATCCTACTTTGAGTGGGTTCAGGGGCTTGAACGGTATTTCTGGACAGAGGAAGAGGTTAATTCCAAACTGAAGGGCATTATGGATCGCGCCTTTGACGACGTTTGGGACCTAGCACAGAAGGAAAAGGTTAGCATGCGGATGGCCTCTTACATTTTAGCGGTCAGGCGTGTAACCGAGGCCATGTTACTCAGGGGATTACATCCGTAATCCCGAGCCGCAAAGCGTTTCAGACATTGTCTCTTTTTTCGCTATGCGCTATGTGTCGTGTGCTATGCGGTGAACACATTGAGTCTCTGGGGAAACAAATTGACAGCACCAGAGGTGTATGCTAGTAGGAGTTGCCACCTGACAAGATCCAAACGCATTGAAATCTCGGGAGCTCTTTCGACTGCAACCCTTCTCCTAGCTCCATTTTAAAGCCTCGGAAAGGAGTTTTATATGTTGGTGGTTATGAGCAGTTATGCCACCGAAGAAGAAATCGCTCAGGTAGTGACGGCAATAGAACGAGAGGGATACGTTGCCCGAGTGATAAAAGGGGGAGAGCGCACGGCCATTGGTATTCTGCAGAACCGGGGATCCGTTGACCCCGCTCCCTTTCTACTCCTACCCGGAGTTAAGGAGACCATCCCGGTCTCTAAGCCATACAAGCTAGTGAGTCGTGAACTGGAGTTTACTGACACAATCGTTCAAGTCGGAGATGTGGGTATCGGCGGTGAACACTTCGTGATCATTGCTGGGCCTTGCGCTGTGGAGAGCGAGACGCAGGCTCTAACTATCGCCCACGCGGTTAAGGACCAAGGCGCCCGCATCTTTCGGGGCGGTGCCTTCAAGCCCCGCACATCGCCTTACAGCTTTCAGGGCTTGGGAGAAGAAGGTCTGAAAATTCTTGCCAAGGTGCGAGAGGAGACCGGCCTTTCAGTTGTCACCGAAGCACTGGACCACGAACAATGCGATCTTGTCGAGGAGTACACTGACATCATTCAGATCGGTGCGCGTAACATGCAAAATTTTTCCTTGCTTAATCGAGCTGGGAAGGCCCGGAAACCGATTCTTCTCAAGCGCGGCATGGCCGCAACCATCCAAGAATGGCTCATGGCAGCTGAATACATCATGGCCAAGGGTAATCCTAATGTTATTCTCTGTGAACGCGGCGTTCGCACCTTTGCCGACCATTCTCGCAACACTTTGGACCTCAGCGCCATCCCGGTGGTCAAGCAAGAAAGTCACCTCCCGATTATTGTCGATCCAAGCCATGCCTGTGGCCGCCGGGATCAGGTAATTCCCATGAGTCGGGCTTCGACGGCTGCTGGAGCCCATGGGTTGATGGTGGAAGTTCATCATGAGCCAGCCAAAGCTTTGAGCGACGGCCAGCAAGCACTCTTTCCGGCCCAATTCACAGAAATGATCAATGAGATACTTCCCATCCTTACCGAAGAGCAAAGAACAAAGCTGCTGCAGGGCCGAAGATCATAACCAGTTGGCAGATTGCAGCTGGCAACTGGCAGCTCCAAATAGAGCTGGGTAACATGTAACGCCCCCATATACGATGAAGTATTGCAGCGGCCGGAGCTTCATTAACAGATCTTCTACAGCTAGCTGACGGTTGCTTGCGGTTGGCTGCCTGCTCGCAACGGCAGTGATCGTGCATGAATCATGCAACGTATTCGGATGACATTAGAGGGTAGAAAGGATAGCTCATACGACCTGCTGATAGGTCGAGGTATCCTGAGTTGGCTCCACAGCGAGATACAACGACTGGGAAGTTTTTCCTTTTATGGTTTGGTTACCGACGACGTAGTGCGACCTCTGGTGGCCGAACCTCTCCTGGAAGAACTCAAATCGCACGGCATCAAGACTGCATTGTTCACCTTGCCTGCCGGCGAGGCTGCCAAAACAATGGATACCGTTGTCGATCTCTGTTACGAACTCACGACTCTTAGCTTCGATCGCAAAAGTCTGCTTATTGCTGTTGGTGGCGGAGTGATCGGTGATATCACCGGCTTTGCTGCCGCCATTTACATGCGAGGAATCCGCTACATACAAGTTCCTACTACCCTCCTCGCTCAGGTGGACAGTGCCATTGGTGGCAAGACCGGTGTTGATTTGCCTTCAGGGAAGAACCTTTTGGGCGCCTTTCATCAGCCTCTACTAGTGCTGTCTGATCCCGACGTGTTGGGTACCCTCCCCCCTGATGCCATGCGGGACGGTTTTGCGGAAATTATTAAGTCTGCTCTAATTGGACAACCGAAACTCTTTTCAATTCTGGAGATGGAGGGAGCCAACCTCCTCAACGCAGACAACCCCATGTTGGAAAATATTATTGCTGATGCCTGCAGCGTGAAGTGCCGGGTGGTGAGCCAGGACGAGCTTGAAGCCGGGCTGCGCCGAATCCTCAATTTTGGTCACACTCTCGGTCATGCCCTGGAGGCGGCTTCCAATTACAAAATATCACACGGGCACGCGGTGGCCGCCGGGATGGGTGCTGCCGTTCAATTTTCCCGTCAATGGGCCGGTCTCACCAGTGATGAGGCTGATCGTGCATTGTCGTTGATTCGAAAGTTTGGTTTACCCACAGAACTTCCCGCGGACGTAGATGCGAATAGCCTGCTAGTCGCTCTGGAAAGAGACAAGAAGTTACAGGCGGGCATCTGTCACTTTGTCCTCATTTCCAAAATCGGCCAGGCCGTCGTTCATCCGATTTCTGTCGAGGATCTGCGTCAAAGCCTGACGCAGATTCAGGGATTTAGGGATTTAGGGATTTAGGGATTTCAACAATTAAGACTTTTCCTCAGGTCTTTACAAAGTATAATTCCTCAATCCGTCAATTCCACAATTCCTTAATTCCTTAATTGCCTCTGAGGATTTTCCTGTATGTCGTCAAAAGAGTTTGTTCACCTCCACGTGCACAGTGAGTATAGTCTTCTCGACGGTGCCATCCGTATTAGGGACATGCTCAAAGCTTCCGTAGAGTTTGGCATGCCTGCAGTTGCCCTGACGGATCACGGCAACATGCACGGCGCCCTCGAGTTCTATGAAAAGGCCAACAACTTCGGCGTTAAGCCAATCCTCGGCTGCGAGGTCTACGTGGCGCCAAAAAGCCGGCACGATCGTGGCGAAAGTAACGACGGCGGCCGCAATTATCACATAGTGCTGCTTGCTGAAAACAACACCGGCTATCGTAATCTTCTGAAGCTGTTAACCTTAGCCAACTTCGAAGGCTTCTACTACAAGCCCAGAGTGGACAAGGAACTGCTCGCCACCCACCATGACGGCCTTATTGCCCTTTCTTCCTGCCTCCATGGAGAGGTCCCCTCTCATCTGTTGGCTGCCAGCTACACTCGCGCTGAACAGGCTGCCCTGGAATATCGTGATATCTTCGGGAAGGACAATTTCTTTCTGGAAATACAGGCCAATGGCATCGCCGAGCAGGAGATCGTTAACCGCGACCTCCACCACATAAGTGAAAAAACCGGCATCCCGCTGGTGGCGACCAATGACTGCCACTACCTGCGGGCAGAAGATTCCAAAGCCCACGATGTCCTTCTCTGTATCCAGACGGGAAAAACGGTGCTAGAGGAGAAGCGCATGCGTTTTTCCACCAGTGAGCTTTTCTTTAAGTCACCGGAGCAGATGTGGTCATCTTTTGGTGACTTCCCTGAAGCCCTTCGCAACACCTTGGCGATCGCCGAACGCTGCCAAGTGGAACTGGCACTCGATCAGCCCCACTTTCCCCAGTTCCCACTTGAGCCTGGCGAGTCAGCTGAGTCCCGTTTTGAACAGGAAGCCCTCAAGGGCTTTGTTAAAAGACTCGAGGAGATCAAGAAAAAGCGACCGGAATTTGGCGAAAAGCATGAGGAGAAGTATCGCCAGCGGTTGAACCATGAAATCTCGGTTATCCAAAGAATGGGTTTCAGCACTTACTTCCTCATCGTTGCAGATTTCGTCAATTTCGCCAAAGAGAAAGCCATCCCTGTCGGTCCAGGACGTGGATCGGCCGCTGGGAGTTTGGTGGCTTATAGCCTCGGTGTCACCGATCTTGATCCCATCGCCCATGGCCTTATCTTCGAACGTTTTCTCAATGTGGAACGGCTGAGCCTTCCAGATATCGACGTGGACTTCTGCATGAGGGGCCGTGACCAGGTTCTCCAGTATGTCACCCAACGTTACGGCACAGATCGGGTAGCACAGATTACCACCTTCGGCACCATGCAGGCGCGCGCAGTAATCCGTGATGTAGGGCGAGCCATCGGTATGCCTTACGGCGATGTGGATAAAATCGCCAAACTCATCCCGCCGGCGCTTAACATGACGCTCTACAAAGCCCTTAAAAACGAGCCCCGTCTCAAAGAGCTCAGCAAGGATCCTGCCCTCAAGGAACTTTTTGATGTGGCCCTCGCCCTAGAGGGTCTCACCCGTCATGCTTCCACTCACGCCGCAGGTGTTGTTATCTCGGATCGTCCTATCGTTGAGTACATGCCTCTTTACAAGGGATCCAAGGGTGAAGTGGTCACCCAGTTTCCGATGAAATACGTTGAAAAGGCTGGGCTCATTAAGTTCGATTTTTTGGGACTGCGTAACCTTACGGTCATTGATAACGCAGTTAAGCTCATCCAGAAAAACCATGGCATCGAACTTAATATGCGTGACTTGTCCTTGGATGATCCAGACACCTACACACTTCTGTGCCGCGGGGATACTACTGGGGTGTTTCAGTTGGAAAGCCCAGGCATGCGCGATCTCGTTGTGCGTCTGAAACCAGAAAATTTTAATGACATTACTGCATTGGTTGCCCTTTATCGTCCAGGCCCCCTGGAGAGTGGCATGGTGGACGGCTTCATTAAAGGCAAGCATGGCGAGATCGAGATTAGCTACGATGTGGAGCAGCTTAGGGATATTCTCAAAGACACCTACGGTGTCATTCTCTATCAGGAACAGGTGATGGAGATCGCCAGCGTCCTGGCCAACTATAGCATGGGGGAGGCCGATATCCTTCGGCGGGCCATGGGCAAGAAAATCCCGGCGGTGATGGCTGCCCAGCGCGACCGTTTTCTTTCGGGGGCGCAAGAAAATGGGATCAATTTGAAGAAGGCAGCCCATATCTTTGACCTGATGGAAAAATTTGCCGGTTATGGTTTTAACAAATCGCACAGCGCCGCTTACGCTCTGATAGCCTACCAAACTGCCTACTTGAAAGCCCATTATCCGCTGGAATACATGGCCGCATTGCTGAATAGCTTCTTGAGCAACTCTGACAGCCTGGTCAAGCTCTTGAACGAGTGTCGGGAAAAGGAACTGGAGATCCTTCCTCCAGACGTAAATCTAAGCGAATGGGATTTTACCGTGGTAGGCAAAAGCATCCGCTTCGGCCTGGGTGCAGTTAAGAATGTGGGATCTTCTGCTGTCGAGTCTATCATCGAGGCTCGTTTAGATGGCGGGCCCTTTGCCTCTCTCTATGAATTTTGCGAAAGAGTTGATCTACATCGGGTCAACAGGCGTGTGGTGGAGAGTCTTGTCAAGTGTGGTGGTTTCGATCCCCTGCATCCAGTTCGCAGCCAAGCCATGACTGCCCTCGATGAGGCTATGGAGATGGCGCAAACCATTCAGAAAGATCGACTCAGCGGTCAGATCAGCATGTTCGGGACTTTTGCCGGACAGCAGCGTAACTCCGAGCCCTCCTTGCCCAATATTCCTGAGTGGAACCAGCGGCAGAAGCTAGCCCTGGAAAAGGAAGCCCTTGGTTTTTACTTTACCGGCCATCCTCTGGACGGTTATGAAAAAGAGATGAGATCATTTGCCATCGTGGATAGCGGCGGCCTTGCAGACAAGACAGACGGGATCCAGATCATGCTTTGCGGTCTCAATGCCGGTCTTAAGGAAATAACCACCAGAAGGGGTGACCGTATGGCATTTCTGACCTTGGAAGATCGGCAGGGCACCGTGGAGGTGATCGTATTTGCCGATACATACCAGAGCAGCCGCGATCTCTTTGATGGTGAGGATCCTATTTTGGTTGTCGGCACATTGCAGCAGGAGGAAAAAGGATCGAAAGTAATAGCTCAACGAGTTCTTAGCCTACTGGACGCCAAGGAACATCTCACCCAAGCTATTCATCTCAAATTAGCCTTGGAAGCACTCAGCAAAGAAAAACTTGAGGATCTCAAGGCCATTCTGGAACGCCACAAGGGTGATTGCAGAATTTACGTGCATTTGTGTACAGATCCGGAGTGCGAGGCGGTCATCCGGCTGGGTGACAAGCTCAGGGTGAAACCCAACCGCCGCCTGATTGACGAAGTAAACCGGTACTTCGGAGGCGAGGTGGTTTCTGCTGTGCTGACAAACGGACCGAGCCCTGTGCAAAGCTCCAGATTCAATAACAGAAATAACAAACGAACACGTCGTTAAACGGTTTGGCCAGTTATACCGGTTTAATCAGTTTGGTCTGTTAGGTAGGTCCAAAAGGCTAAACCGGCAAAAGCAATGTGCCGTCAATTACGGACCACGGACAACCAGCGAATGACAACACGGATAGGAGTCTAATGATTGAAACACCGCAGGCGAGGTTGCCTCAAGCGTGGATGTATTAAAAAGGGGAATCTTCCCGAAACTTCAGTCATTCAGCAGAAAGAATCACACGAGTTTCCGCACAGTATCTAATCAGGAAATCCAGCCACAACAGTCGCATCAACTCTAACACGAACC
>JASFEM010000135.1:0-9392 GCA_050124835.1 Syntrophobacterales bacterium
ACCTCCGCGAGCTTTTCCACGAAGCGAGCACCTCGCTTTCTTAAGTTGCCTACCACATGTCGATTATGGACAATTTCATGCAGGACATAAACGGGTGTGCCATAAAGTTCCAGTGCGCGTTCCACGGTCTGTATGGCACGAATCACACCTGCACAAAATCCTCTAGGTTGAGCGAGAATCACTTCCATTTCTGATACCTGTTTCTGGTTACAGGCAGAGACCCTAACATAATTGTGCAAAATGGGGAAGTAGTGAAAGTATTAGTAGGATTTCGGATTGGGGATTGCGGATTTCGGATTTAAGATTTAGGAGCCAGGGATCAGAATCCAGGAGCCAGCTAGCAGCTGACAGCAGGCAGCCAGCAGCAACAAATCTTAGCTTTACAATGTCCTGTAGGAGCAAGCTTCGCTTGCGACTTGAAGGCCCCTACCTCTTACAATACATGACAGCGGAGCATATTGACCTAATGACGCCGAAGGCAAATGACAGCGTAGTTCTATGCCCCATGCTCAGTGCAGATAGCCGTTTTGCTTGAACCATTCCACCGCATCTCGCAAGGCTTGTTCAACCGGACGAGGTTTGAAGTCGAGTTCGCGTTCTGCTCTGTCACAAGAGAAGAACATATGTTTTTTTGCTAACTTCGCACCGTCTACGGTGAGCAACGGCTCATCAGAGCCGGTGAGTCTGGCCCACGCCTCCACGAAGTAGGCAATGGGCAAGACAAGATTGTGCGGTAAACGCACCTTTGGTGGAGGTTGCCCAGCCGCAACTGCCACCTGGGTTAGGAACTCTCTCAGAGTCAGGTTTTGGGCTCCCAATATATAACGTCTTCCGGGAACCCCTCGCTCGAAGGCCAATAAGTGTCCCACCGCCACGTCATCCACGTGAACCAAATTGAGGCCGGTATCCACATAAGCGGGGATGCGTCCGGATGCTGCATCAACAATGACGCGTCCTGTGGGCGAGGGTCTGATGTCACGCGGCCCCACAGGAGTGGAGGGGTTGACAATTACAACTGGCAGGTTTTTCTCTTCGGTGAGCCGCTTTACCTCGGCTTCGGCAAGAAACTTCGAACGTTTGTAATGGCCAACCATGTCGGCAAGAGCGACCGGAGTCGTCTCGTCGGCAGGAATACCATCCGAGTTGAGACCCAGGGTGGCCACACTGCTGGTGTAAACAATGCGCTTAACTCCCGCCTTTGCAGCAGCCAACATGAGGTTGCGGGTGCCGGTGACATTGGTCTCATACATCTTATCCGGTTTGGGCACCCAGAGGCGATAATCTGCAGCCACGTGAAAAAGAGCGTCACAACCAGCCAGAGCAGGTTCAAAAGAGTCAGGTTCGGTCAGGTCTCCGTTCACAATCTCTATCGGTAGACCATCTAGGTTGCGGCGATCGCTTCCCGGACGCAGCAACGCCCGCACGGTGTGGCCTGCCTCGATGAGCTGGCGTAGCACTGCCGAACCCACAAATCCAGAACCGCCGGTGATCAAAGTCTTCATCGTTGTTTACCGTTCGAGTCAAAAGCAAAGGGCATAGAGAAGTAATTGCGGATTGCGGATTGCGGATTTTGAAATTATGAGGGGTGATCTCCGACCTCTGTCATCTGTAGTCTGACCTCTAATCCCCGTCTCGCCGTTTCTCCGTGTCCCCGTGCCTGCCCGCCATCGGCTTCGCCTTCAGGCGAGGCGGGCGGGTCGTTCCGCTTTGCTTAGTGTTTAGTTCCTAGTGCCTAATTCTGCCGTTGCGGGCTGTTTACCCGAGGCCATCAGGGCCGGCAACAGAACCAGGGTGCAAAGTAGGGTGAAACCGATTCCGATGGTGAGCAATGCACCCATGCTGGCCATTCCCCGGTGGGGGGATACGGCAAGGTTGCCAAAGCTGCAAATGGTGGTCAAGGAACTGTAGAGCACTGCTCGAGCCGTGCTGGTTTGCAGCATCTGTCCATCGGCAGGGGGTGCAACTCGCATCCTGTTGACCATATGGATGCCACTGTCAACCCCCATGCCAAGCAGTAGTGGCAAGGCAATCACATTGGCAAAGTTGAAAGGAATATGAAACAGAACTGAAGCCGCGCCGGTAAAAGCCGCCGCGAGGAGCAGCGGAACCAATACTAGAAAAACATCCGATTTGGGTCGCAGCAAGAATAACAACAAAACGGTTATGGCAACTAAGGCTAACAAGAATGCCTGCTGAAAGGCTCTCACCACCGCATCACCCGCTTCGAGATAGATTACGGGAAAACCTATGGCGTTAGGCGCCACGTTGAGAACGGCGGCAACAAAACGACGCAGGGCTGCATTGTCGTTTAGATCTTCCCGAGGAAATACCGCGACCCGGTAATGGCCATTATTACCTACCCAATGTTCCACCAGAGTTTCGGGTAAATCGGCCATGGTCACCCGGTCGGCCTCTAGGGAAGTATTGAGAGCAGCCAATCGGGCGGGCAGAGATCCCAACAAGCTTGTTTGCAGATTCTTTAAGGTCTGCTCGCGCGCGGAAAGCTCTTGAGTTTCTAGGCTAGCCAAGAAACTATTCAGCGTGTCATATAGCCGCCGGGCAGAGGTGGAAAACTGGCTGTCATTGTTCTTGCTGGAGAACCTGTCTAGAGTGACCGAGAAATCACGGATAGCAGCGAGTTGCTCAGCTGTAGAGGGATGTGCATGGTGATCGATCACTGAAAGCTCTGGTCCAACTATCAGCCCAATTTCATCGAGAATTGCAAGTTTTTCATCTTGGTCGGCGGGCACAAACTTGTCCAGAGTAACGCTCATTTCAACCGGATCTAAATTGGTGAGTCTATCGGCATACTGATTGGCAGCCTGATTGTTTGCAGCCAAGATTGAGAGCGTCCAGGGAGAATTCCTGCTCTGGGCAAGCAATTCTTTAAAAGTGGCCACTGATTCGCTGTCAGGATCCCGAAGGTTCATCGGATTATTATCAAAATTAACGAAAGGTAGCAGTAAAACAGCTCCTAAACCAAGAATCACTGCTGATATTCGGACTGCTCTGGCGTAACGCGTGGGCACGGAAAGGAGTCTCGCTACCCACGGCTTCCGTTGGTATTTGAGTTCAATGGCTTTGGGGGACAGTGGCATCAGACTGATCAGCGCCGGCAATACGGTGAGGTTTGCCACAAGACTTATGAACATGCCGGTGCCAGCAATAAGGCCCAACTCGGCGACGCCCTCGAAAACTGTGGGGATAAAGGCATAAAAACCGACTGCCGTGGTAATGCTACATAAGACGAGTGAACTGCCGATATCTCGGGCCGTCTGCAAAAGAGCACTGGAGTGCGGTGTGGACCGCTGAATGAGTTCCTTGTAACGTAAGCAAAAGTGGATGGCGTAAGCCACACTCAGACCAATGTACAGGACGGCAAAGGCTACGGAGATCAAATTTAGTTGACCTACAGCAAAGGCGGCAAAAGCAGCGTTCCAGATAAGTCCCATGACTAGGGTTAGTAGAGTAAAAAACACCAGTCTTGGAGAACCGAGCCCGGGAAAAAGGACAATGCCGACCATGATGAGTGCCAGGACTCCAGCAATTCCCGCTCCCCGAACCACACTGAGCAACTCCTCGTATTCCAGGGCGGCATCACCAGTGATACGAACTTTAACCCCATGAGCTTCGGTAAGCTGAAGTTCCTTTGCCAAGCGCCGCACTTCCTTTAAGGAAGTTTCGGCCGGAAGGAATTTGCTATAGTCAAGCCGTGGTTTTGCCAAAATCAAGCGGCGTTGATGCTCCGAGGTTAACTCACCGCCAAGCATCAGTTCCTGCCAAGATAGAGCGTAGTGTCGCTGATCGATACTGGCATCAACGGCTTCGTTGATCCGATCAAAAACCGGGGTCAAATCAAGGTCCTCCCCCGCCATGACCGCATTCACTCCAGCATTTAGCATGGAAAAAAGGCCGCGTAGACTTTGATCTTGAGTCAATCTCCCCAGAAAAGGCTGAATCTGCGCCAGATTATCTGCTAGGTCATCGAGCTCCTCGGGGCTCAAGTACATGAGGCCGTACTTCTGGAAGAAGCTGTCGCCACCCGGCAGGTAAACAAACGAGAACAGGTCGGTGTCGCGCTTCAGTTCGGCCGCCAGGGCTGTGCTTGCGTCTTGGGCCAGCTCTGGTGTCTCAGCATCGATGACAATGAGCATGGCGTCATCGTACTGGGGAAATGCGGTTTTGAACGCATTATAATTGCGGCGGAACGGGAGGGTTTCCGAGAGCATCTCAGCGGTGTCAGTATTGATGCCAAGATTGTTGACAGTGTAGTAAAGTAGAGATCCAGTCACGAGGCACGCCAGTATTACAAACCACACCGCATACCGGTGTGTCATACCTACCCACCAGGCGAGGGTCTGACCTATTTTTTCTCCAAAGCCCTTGGCCACGTTCCTTAACCTATCGGTTTTTGACTATGGTCGCCGAGTTTGACATAGCAATCCGTTCCGGTCAATACCTTAAAGAGAGATAAACTCCAGTGGGCAGAAGCCCTTAAAGAATTAGAGTAGCGAGTTAAATAACCATTCGTAAGGTGATTAGCAACAGAAGTTTTGTAAATTGAGTGTTGCCACTACTCCGGTATCCATTTAAATACGCCCCCCTAACGTAGCAAGTACCGTGCCTTCATTTTGGGGTCTAATCAGTGGTGTTATCTCTGCCGATGCCAAATTAAACAGGCTAGAAGGCGAGAAGGTTGTCTCCGGCAAGCTGTGCCACGGTTGACAGAGTGGCGAGAGCACTACGAAAGTGATTCCGGGTGCGGATCAACAGAAGAATCTCCGCTGGTCGCCGCACCAATTCACTCAGGAGCTTGAATGGTTGCACTCTACCATGCTCGTTCAATGCGGTCAGAGCGCTTTTGGGAATGGTCATATCTGAAGGGTCGGCAATAGCGCGAATGGCCACAAAAGAGATTTTCGCCTCTTTCGCCACCTCAGCCACCGAAGCACTTTCCATGTCCACCGCGATGGCGCCGCATTGCTGGTAAAAACCTCTTTTTTCTGCCGGGCTGCTCAATACAACTGGGCTTTCAGCCAGAGGCCTTGTATGGAATACGAGATGTCCCTTCAGGAGGTGGCACAACCGTTCATGCCAGGCAGAATCAACGGAAAAGATGGTTTGGTCAGAAGAGATAATGGATTTGGGTAGGAGCAGGCTTCCGGGTAGTAGTTCTTTATCCAGAGCGCCGGCGCTCCCCCAGCTAAGCAAAGCGGTGGCACCCGCAGCCACCAGATCTACGGCAGCCGTCCGCGCCAGTTCACCGCCAATACCAGCAAGTCTGATGATTTTGTTTCCCGGTAGACGGACCAGGGAGCCGGCCGTCATGGGCTGATCGGTCAAACTCCCTGCCTCGGCGGGTAAAGCCGCCACTATTCCTAGGCTTGCCAAGTCGCTTTCTTACTCGAAAGGTTGCGGTAGCGGGCCAGGGCCCACAGGGGGAAATACTTATCGTAACCGTGATATTTCAGGTAAAAGACACGAGGAAAGCCGGGGGCGGTGAAAACATCATCTTGCCACAGGCCGTCGTCCATCTGGGTGCGCAAAAGGTATTTGGCACCTTTGCACACCTCGGGCGAATTTACCTCGCCTGCGGCCATGAGACCGAGGATGGCCCAAGCCGTCTGAAATGCTGTACTATCGCAGCCACGGCCGGCAATGCTCGGATCACAGTAAGTGCAGCAGGCCTCACCCCAGCCGCCATCTGGGCGTTGTAAATCCTTCAACCATTTCACAGCGCGCCGAATATAAGGTTGATCGGGATTTTCGCCGGCCGCCTCCAGAGCTATCAGTACAGACCAGGTACCATATATATAGTTGGTCCCCCAGCGTCCAAACCAGGAGCCGTCATCTTCCTGTTCCTTGCGAAGATAGTCAAGGCAGGCAGTCAAGGCTTCCTGATATTGCGGTGCACCGATTTGGGCCAGCAGTGAGAGACAACGAGCACTAACGTCGCTGGTGGGTGGATCGAGCAGAGCGCCATGATCGGCAAAAGGGATATCGTTTAGATAGTAATGGGTGTTGTCTGCATCGAAGGCAGCAAAGCCGCCATTCTTTGATTGCATTCCAGCTGTCCAATCTAGGGCATGACGTACAGAGTCCCAGTAGCGATGCAGCTGTGTTCTGTGCATGGCCCAGGCTACCACCGCAGTGTCGTCAAGATCGGGATAGTGCGGGTTGGCAAATTGGAAAGGCCAGCCGCCTCCCTTCAGTTTCGGGCGTTGTTCGCGCCAGTCCCCCGCTTCATCAAACAGTTGATTTTCTTTGAGCCATTCCAAGGCACGCAAAGTCGGCTCTGTGGCTATTTCACCGTCTACCTCCAACAGCGCCATACTGGCTAGGGCAGCATCCCATACCGGTGATACACATGGCTGGCAGTAGGCTGATTTTTCACCAACCACAAGCAGTTTCTCCAGCGCCTGCTTGGCATTAGATCGGTAGGGATGATCCGCAGAATAGCCGAGCAGCTCCAATGCCTCTAGGGCGTTAACCATGGCCGGAAAGATGGCGCCCAGGCCTTGGGTGCCATTGAGTCGCTCGACGAACCAGGCCTCCGCTTTTCTTATGGCGCGTCGGCGTACCCATTTAGGGATGAAGGGTTCGAGCCGTCGTCCCAAAAAATCCATGATCAGGAAGATACGGTTGAGGGTAGAGCGGATGGGGAAGTAGTCTTTCTCCTCCTCCGGTGGGGTGATGAATAGTTCACGAACATCGACTTTGCGTGGATTTTTGGCCCGTGCTTTCAAACTGCAAAGGATGAAAAGTGGGACCATAACGGTCCGCGACCAGTAGGATACTTTACTGAGGTGAAAAGGGAACCAACGGGGCAACAGCATGATCTCAACCGGGATGAAGGGCACACCGCGCCAGGGAATTTGACCGAAAAGCGCCAGGGTGATACGAGTGAAGACATTCGCGCGAGCGGCGCCGCCGTGGGCCAAGATGGCCTTGCGGGCTCTCACCATGTGGGGAGCGTCGGGACTATCTCCCGCCAACTTCAAGGCGTAATAAACTTTCACGGTGCAACTTAGGTCAAAGTCACCACCGCAGTAGAGATTCCAGCCACCGTCCTCACATTGGCGTTGACGAAGATAAACAGCGATCTTAGCTGTGAGCTCATCATCGATCTCGTCCATGTAGTGCATCATGAGGATGTATTCGGCGGGGATGGTGCAGTCGGCCTCGAGCTCGAAGCACCAATATCCCTCCTCGTGCTGGAGGGCGATCAGCGCCTCCCGCGCTCTACCAATGGCGCGCTCGAGCTCTACCTCGAAAATACGTTCAGTGAATCTCTCGTGGGTCGCTATTGAAGGTGCGCCTTGAGTTTGCATTATCTCGTCCTACCGGTTTCATTGACCCATGAACTGGTCGAATTGAGGAATACTAACAAAAACATTGCAACAACGCAATGTGAATGAAATAGTCAACGTCCTAGTTTGAATCGTTATTGAGGCTGTAGCTTATGCTACAATTTAGAACTGTTGTCAAGCATCATCTAAACTATTCTAGCATAATGTAAAGCGGAGAATGGAAAGCCGCTGTATTTGCACAACACTCTGTAAACCAACACAATATGTACCGTCGAAGATTAACCGTGTACCAGACGACACCATTTGGTCTAGACACCTGTCTGGATTGAGAGCAGACCAGACCTTCCGCAGTCACTCATAAGAGGCACCAGTAAGGGCATAGGGGCTCGCTGTGGAGTCGCCTTCCCCTATGCCCGCATATAACATTTTTGGGGAAACTCTGCGGGGACATTTTTCTTGACAATCAGAGGCGTTATGTTAATGTCACCTTTTCAGTTTTTGCTGTAAAGAGAGCGAGATAAGACGATTTGGGAGAAGTGAATGGATTACAAGAAAACGCTCAATTTGCCTCGAACCGAATTTCCCATGAAGGCCAACCTCGCCAAGAGGGAGCCTGAGATTTTAGACAAGTGGGAGCAAATGGATCTCTATGGCGAGCTCAGGCGGACGAGCCAGGGTCGCCCGCGGTACGTGCTCCATGATGGTCCGCCTTACGCCAACGGTCACATTCACTTGGGCACCGCTCTAAACAAGATTCTCAAAGATATGATTGTCAGATCCCGACAAGTGATGGGCTACGACAGCGTGTACGTTCCGGGTTGGGATTGCCACGGATTGCCCATCGAACACCAGGTGGAAAAGGAACTGGGATCCCAAAAACTGGGCATGAGCCAACTGGAGCTGCGGCATCGCTGTCGAGCCTATGCCGACAAGTTTATCGACATCCAACGACAGGAATTCAAGCGACTCGGCGTGGTGGGAGATTGGCAGAACCCCTACCTGACCATGGCCTATGACTATGAGGCTACCATAGCCAGGGAGCTAGGCAAGTTTGTCACCCAGGGATCCGTTTACAAGAGCAAGAAACCAATTTACTGGTGTAGCTCTTGTCTTACCGCACTGGCTGAGGCGGAGGTGGAATACGAAGAGCACGAGTCGCCCTCCATTTACGTGAAATTTCCTCTTTTAGACGATCTCACTCCCATAGTGCCTACCCTCGAGGGCAAAGCGGTTTTTGTTCTGATCTGGACCACAACGCCGTGGACCATACCGGCCAATCTGGCCATTGCCCTTCATCCGGACTACGACTATGCGGTTGTGGCTCTCAGCAATGAAGTGTGGATCATTGCGGAAGGGTTGGTGGAGGAGGTCATGGCGAGGGCGTCCATCTCAGACTACGACATATTGGCCCGGCTAACCGCCGGGCAGCTAGAGGGTATGAAGTGCCGCCATCCCTTCATTGAGCGGGAGTCTGTTATTGTGCAAGCACCCTATGTGACCCTGGATGTTGGGACAGGCTGTGTGCACACGGCTCCCGGGCACGGCCGGGAGGATTTCGAAACGGCGCTAAAATACGATTTGGATATCTATTCACCAGTGGATGATAACGGTCGTTTTACGGAAGAGGTGCCTTATTTTTCAGGTCAGTTCGTTTTTGACGCTAATATTGATGTAAATAAGAAAATCGCCGAGGTTGGAAACCTGGTGCGAGAAGAGACCATAACCCACTCCTATCCTCACTGTTGGCGTTGTAAGGAGCCAGTTATCTTTCGGGCTACGGAGCAGTGGTTCATTAGCATGGAGTCCAACGGCCTTCGGATGAAGGCATTGGAATCCATTGAAAATGAAGTGGATTGGATTCCCAGCTGGGGCCAAGAGCGCATACACGGAATGATTGCCAACCGGCCTGACTGGTGCATTTCAAGGCAGAGGGCCTGGGGTGTACCCATTACGGTGTTCTATTGCCAGGAGTGTGGTGAAATTCTGGCCAGCCCCGAGGTGCTGGAGCACGTGGCCTCTCGATTTGCCCGGGAGGGTGCAGATATCTGGTTTTCTGAGGAAGCCGCCCAGTTGCTACCGCCA
>JASFEM010000136.1:0-9386 GCA_050124835.1 Syntrophobacterales bacterium
TCGGTCAGCTTAAGCATGTTACCGGGACACATGTCACCGGGGAAAGCGTCTGGCAAAAGCTGGCCAGTTGGGTTGCGAGCCTGCCCCATACCCATACGACCACCCTGGTGGTTGGTGTTTCCGCCCTGGTGCTCCTGTTCGCCCTCAAGATCTACGCCCCCAAGGTGCCGTGCGCTCTCGTGGCGCTGGTGTTGGGCATCGGGGCCTCGGCAATCTTTGACCTCTCCGCTCAGGGTGTGGCCGTGGTGGGTAAGGTTCCCCGGGGACTGCCGACCCCGGCCCTACCTGACATTAGCCTCATCACAAAGAATTTCGGCCTCATTCTCTCCGGGGCGATTGGTGTACTGCTGGTCGGGTTTTCGGAGTCCCTGGCCGCAGCTCGCCAGTACGCTTCCAAACACCATTACGACATCGACATCAACCAGGAGATGTTGGCTCAGGGCATGGCCAACGTAACCTCGGGTCTTTTTCAGGGCATCAACGTCTGCGGCAGCCTTTCCAAGAGTTCTGTCAACGATGGCTCTGGGGCCAAATCGGAGATGGCCTCGCTGGCCCAGGGGGCTTTTGTCATCCTGACTCTGCTCATCCTGGCCCCGC
The DNA here is from genome assembly GCA_050124835.1 of Syntrophobacterales bacterium. Classification (GTDB taxonomy): domain Bacteria; phylum Desulfobacterota; class Syntrophobacteria; order BM002; family BM002; genus BM002. Next base: position 598 of record JASFEM010000136.1, read on the forward strand.
TCTTTGCTGATCTGCCCGAGGCCGTGCTGGGGGCCATCGTCATCGAGGCGGTGGTCTTTGGGCTGATGGATGTTAAGGCGATGAAACGGATCTACCGCCTTAATCGAACCGAGTTCTGGGTTGGGACTTTAGCCTTGCTAGGTGTGCTTTCCTTCGGCACCCTGCAAGGTGTGCTCATGGGCCTCCTTCTGTCACTGCTGGTGCTCATCGCCAGGTCCTCCAAACCCAATATCCCGGTGCTTGGCAGATGGCCCGGTACCGAGGTCTTTCATAGCCTGGACAGATACCCCGATAGCGAAACCTATCCAGGGCTGGTCATCATTCGCTTCGATGGCGCTCTGTACTTCGCTACCGCTAACGGACTGCGCGATAAGGTCAGGGAGGTGAATACTGAAGTCGATCCGCCGGTGAGGGAGGTGCTGATCGACATGGAGGGCGTAAACTACATTGATCTTGAAGGCTCCGATATGTTGGCCGAGATTGCCAAGGATATGAGAACCGTCGGGGTAGAGATCCATCTGGCCCGGGTGAAACATGAAGTCATGGAAATGTTAGAGAAGGATGGGGTTGACCAAATCATCGGCCGCGATCATATTCACGACAAGGTTGGAGATGGTGTCCGATTGTTTACCCAAAAGGAGCAGCCTGTTGTGGAGAATGATAAGCCGCATGAGTAAAGAATCCGGGCCCTGAGGGGCTTTGGACTGCCCCAGGGAGCGGCTCAAGGCTCAAGGCACAGGGCACAAGGCAAAAACAATCTATCCTCTCCTTATGCCTTACGCCTTATGCCTTAAACCTCTTCTGCTGGCAAAGCCACTGAACTCTGACATGGCCCTGAGGACCAGGTTTGCTATGTTGAATAAAAGTCGGAGGTGATCTGTGTATCAGGATCTAGCCATTTTGGCACTCTTCATTCTCGTTTACAGTTCGGTCGCTGGGCGCGTCGAGCGCACCTGGGTTAGCGGCCCGATTGTGTTTACCTTGTTTGGTCTGCTCATCGGCCCGGTGGGTCTGGACCTGCTGTCGTTCAAAACGGATGGGGAAACACTCAGAACTCTGGCGGAGTTGACTCTTGCGATGGTCCTGTTCACGGACGCCGCCGGTGCCGACATGGGAGTGCTGAGAAAGACAGAGGCATTGCCCGTTCGGCTGCTGCTGATCGGCCTGCCCCTGACCATACTGCTCGGTTTCGGGGTGGGTGTGCTGCTCTTCAAACAGCTGTCCCTGGTAGAAATAGCTCTGCTGGCGACTATGCTGGCGCCCACCGATGCTGCCCTCGGTAAAGCGGTGGTAACCAATGAAGCGGTGCCCGACCCTGTCCGTCAGGGGTTGAATGTAGAGAGTGGTTTGAACGACGGGATCTGCGTGCCCATCTTGTTCGTGTTCCTGGCCCTCGCCTCGGGAAAGGGTGGTGAGGGGGGCCCCTGGCAGCTCGCCATGGAGCTGGTTGCTGAAGAGATCGGCATCGGTCTGGCCGTGGGTCTGGGACTTACCGCCATGGCGGCTGTACTGTTGAAATTTGCCAAGGGGCAAGGATGGCTCACCCACACCTGGATTCAGCTCCCAGTGGTGGCCCTGGCGCTTGGCTGCTTCGCCGTTGCCCAATTCCTGGGCGGCAGCGGCTTTATTGCGGCGTTTTCAGGCGGTCTTCTATTCGGCGCACTGGCAAAGCAGCACCGGGAAGAGTTTTTGCTGGCGGCGGAGGGCACCGGGGACGCCCTGGCACTGATCACCTGGGTGATCTTCGGCTCGGCAGTGGTGGGGCAGGCGTTGGGGTACTTTAGCTGGTTTGATTTGGTCTATGCGGTGCTTAGTCTAACCCTGATCCGCATGTTGCCTGTCTTTATCTCGCTCACCGGTATGGGGGTAAGTACCGAGGGCAAGCTTTTTATCGGCTGGTTCGGTCCACGTGGCTTAGCCAGCATTGTCTTCGGCGTTATCGTGGTGAACGCTAAGCTGCCAAATAGCGGCTCCATCGCCATGGTCGTGGTGTGCACCATAATGCTCAGTATCCTGGGTCACGGAATCACCGCCAACCCCTGGGCCAAAGCATTTGGTGAACGGAGAAGGCTGGCGGAAGGTAGAGCCAGTGAGGGAGATTGATCACCACGATGCAGGTTTCAGGTTTCAGTGTTCCCGCCTTTGCCTCAAGGGCTTCCGACTTCGCAAAAGCTTCGCCGGACAAGTAGGCGGGCAGGCAGGTGTCAGGTGTCCCGCCACCGCCCTCCGGGCTACGGCGGGCAGGCAGGTGTCAGGAAAAACATACAGAAAATCTGAAACCTGAACACTGACACCTTTATCATCTTGTGAGATAACGATGTTCGACTTTAACTGACCAACTCTGGGAGATAACGATGATTGCCCGTTTCAGCCACCATTTTCTCAGAATCACCTGGCATCTTCGTACCCTCCATTTGATGCTACTTGCCTTGATCATGGCCGGTGCCGCGACTATCGCAGCTATGGAGAAGGTGTCATGGGGAGAGGCCGTCTATTTTTCCTTCATCACGGGGCTAACCGTCGGTTATGGCGATATCGTGCCTGGCACGGCGATCGGCCGGACCATCTCTGTTTTGCTGGGTCTCATCGGTATACTCTTCACGGGGGTAGTGGTTGCCGCTGCAGTGGAGGCAACTCGACGCGCCTGGGAGGAAACGCAGAGTCAAAGCAGGCAGAAGTAGGACTGTTGTCACACTAATGTTGCAGTGAGAGATGTCAATGCTTACATATTGTGACTGTCGTTTGTAGTATCAGCAGGATAAACTCGGTACATTTAATTAGTATTCATCCCGGAACTCCTGCATGTCATTCTGAGCCCTTCGACAGGCTCAGGACAAGCTCAGCGAAGAATCTCTGCGGATTCAGTAACTATGAGATTCTTCGTCGCTTTGCTCCTCAGAATGACACCCATAAACACGGTTTCCGGATGGACGCCAATTAGAGGACAAACAATCAACTAGAGGAGCTACTTATGGCCAAAGAAAAAATCAAAAAGATGACCGGAGTCTTCGCCTCTGCCTTTGCCCATGCCGGACACATCACAAAAGAAGAAGCGAAAGAAATCGCCGGCCTAGAGGATCATGAATTTGAAAAGGTCTACGATAAAGCAGCTGCCATCTCCGAAAAAATGATGCAAGCTGGAGGCAAAAAAATGGACAAATTTTTGGAACATTTTGCCGAAGAGATCGAAGAATACATGGCTCACTTTGGGGGTAAATTGTTTCACTAACGAATCTGGACCCAAATCAGCGGTATTTCGCGGTTGCGGCAGCAGCCTTGGAGTGATGGAGTCTATAAAATTCCAAACTCCAAGCACCAAATTACAAATAAATATCAAATTCCAATATTCAATGACCAAAAACAGGTTTGGGATTTCGAATTTTGGTCATTGTTATTTGTTTGATATTTGAGATTTGTGATTTGGAATTTCTATTTCTCCAGTACTTCAGACTTCGAGACCGCGCGTCATATTTATCGACAAAGCTATGAAACTTGACCTGGTGCAAAGGTCCAGGTTTTCGGTCTTGAGTTAGCTTCCAACATGTCAAGAGGTGAAAAAATGAAAACAAGCGAATGTCTAACCGGTCTCTTATCTATTTTACTCCTTTGTCTTACCTTGATGGTTCCGGCCTGTGGGCCAAAGGTCAAGATCAAACATCAACCGGTGCAGTTCAGCGAGGCCCCATTGCCCCACGGCAAAGACAAGTTTCCCAACTGGCCGGTTCCTCCGGACATGGTCGAGGGCGAGTTGTACAGGGCAGGGGTAGCTATGGAGTTAGAGATCAAGATGATAAAGCGCACAGCGCACGGAACTGCTGGAGCCTTCAGGGAAGACATCTATTTCCCGACGATTGGCAAGGAGGTCAGGTTCAAGTTCAAGAAGGCGATCCCGGGATCGCTGGACAGTTTTAACACCTCACCTCGCAGAGAACTTGCCGCCTACCAGGTCCAGAAGTTCTTTTTGGAGCCGGAAGACTACGTCGTACCCACTTCGATCGCGGTATGCGCGCCTCGTGACGTATATGAGAAAAACCACGGGTATACTGCCGCCAGCGTCGAGGGAACGACTTGCGTCTTCGGGCTTGCCTCGATCTGGCTGGAGAATTTGACCGTTCCGAATCCGCTCTATGAAGAGTCGCGCTTTTTGAAGGAACCTAACTATGCTCACTTCCTGTCAAATCTTAATCTGCTTACCTACCTGATCGCTCACCGGGACGCACGGGAGGGTAACTTTCTGGTGTCCAAGGACGAGAAGCGACGCCAGGCTTTCTCCATTGACAACGGCATGTCCTTCGGCTCCTGGCCGCGTAACTACTTCTCGCAGAATTGGGACGTCATCATCGTACCGGCGCTGCGCAAGGACTCTATAGACAGGTTGCGTCAACTCCAGCGGCGGGATCTCGATGTGCTTGGGGTGGTGGTTCAGTTTCAGAAGGACGAAAAGGGCATTTTGAAGCCTGTGTCGCCGTCAGATAATTTAGACCCCAAAACCGGGGTGCGTATCCAGGGGGGAACAGTGCAGCTGGGCCTCAAGAAGTCCGAAATCGACGATGTCTGGGAACGTATCGTTTCCCTGATCGCAGACGTGGACTCCGGCAAGATCCCGGTCTTCTAACCCGGATAATTCATGAAACTGTGTAGCGAGACCGTGAAGATGGCCGTGCCACCTGGCAACCGCAGGGGTTCGAATCCGAGGCGTACTTGAACAGTACGGCGCAGGTTTCGAGGCCCGAGGACGCCAGGAAGGACGGGCATATCTACGGTCGTAGCAACCGATTCATGAATTATCCGGGTTAACCCAGAGGCTCTGATCATGAAGCAGGACAGTCCCCTGAAAGCCATGTTCGACATTCGCAGGTCAGAGCTGCCCCTCGCGCTCTTGATGTTCAGCTATTTTTTCCTGGTCATCACCAGCTTCTGGATTCTCAAACCCATCAAGAAGTCGCTTTTCATCGAGTTCTACGATAAAAGCGGCTTCGACCTTTTTGCCTGGCATCTTGCTGGCCCCCAGGCGGAGCTCCTGGCCAAAGTGCTCAACATGGTGGTTGCCTTTGTGGCTGTTGCCGTTTTCACCTGGCTGGTCCGCCACTTCCGGAGACAAAAGCTGAGCTTCATTTTCACTGCTTTCTTTTTGGCTTGCTATGTTGTTTACACTTTTGTCATCCATTCTCCTCGCTCTTTGACGGTCTGGACCTTCTATCTTTTCGGCGATCTGTTTTCCACCCTGATGGTGGCCACCTTCTTCGCCTTCCTCAATGACAGTGTGACCCCTGATGCTGCCAAACGTCTTTATGGATTAATCGGACTGGGGGGCGTAGTGGGCGGAGTGTTCGGCACAACCACCGTCCGGGTGCTCATCGCCAGAATTCACGTGGAGGGATGGCTTTGGATCTGCTTCGGCTTGGGGTTGCTTATCCTGGTGGTGGCATTTGGTGCCGGCCGTATGGTTGAGAGAAATCCGCCTCCGGAACCCGAACCGGAACCATCTGAGCTTGAGCAAAAAGGGGAGGGCAATCCGGCCCTGGAGGGGGCTCGGCTGGTATTCCGCTCACCCTATCTGCTGTCCATCGTGGCTATTGTGGGTCTTTATGAGATCGTCTCCACAGTGATGGATTTTCAGTTTACCAGTACCATCGCCCACTACTTGGACGGCGCGGCTATCGGTAAGCAGTTCTCCACGGTTTTTGCTTTCACCAACATCGTGTCCATGCTGGTTCAGCTTTTTCTAACCAGCTTTGTCATGTCCCGCCTCGGTGTGGGCGTGGCCCTCATGGTGCTGCCGGTGGCGGCACTGGCAGGATCCATGGGTTTCATGGCCCTGCCGGTTCTATGGATGGGCAGTGGGCTCAACACCCTGGACAACGGTTTCAGTTACTCCATCAATCAGTCGGCTAAAGAGGCCCTCTACGTTCCCACCACCAGGGACGAAAAGTATAAAGCCAAGGCCTTCATTGATATGTTCGTGCAGCGCTTTGCCAAGGCGGTGGCGGTGGTTGTGAGTCTCGGGATTACTTCCGTGTTTAAGGAGTTCTCCAGCATTCGCTACCTTTCAGCTTTCACTATTGGGATTATCATCGTGTGGTTATTTGCAGTGCGCTATGCCGGGAGAAAGTTCAAGGAAATGACGGAGTAACGATTTCGGATTGAAGAGAGCATAGGGCATAGAGCATAGAGCATAGGGAAGTAATTGCGAATTGGGAATTTTGAAATTCCGGATTGCAGATTGCAGATTGGTGGACTATATAGCTTTGATCAATTAAAGTTTTCTGGCTAAACTGAGTCGAGGTAGTTCGAGTAGGAAGAACGCGGCTGACTAGGCCGGCATAGAATAGTTATTTCCAAATGAAATTACTCAAACGAATCCTTGCCGCAACACTGGTTTTGCTGGGTGTTGCATTTCTGGCAATAATCTCCATTTATCTTTTGGTTGACGATGCCACCCTGTTTTCAGAGCTGGTCAAACGGCTGGAATCGTCGTCAGAGATCCGGGTCGTGAGCCGGGGTGATGCCCACATCAGGCGCACTTTGTCACCGACCCTGACCGTAGATGACCTGGTCATCGCGGATACCGGGAGACAGTTCCAATTTGAAACCACCTCACTGAAGGTACAGGTCAGCCTGCTGAGATTGCTCTTCGGTCGGTTGGACATACCTCAGCTGTCACTGGGCGATACCCACATCGATATCAAGGAAGATAAATCGCCCTCCAAACCACCGGCCGCGCCGGAAGTGAAACCTACCCCTAAGCGCTCTCCACTGCCACTCAAACCGGTATTACATGATGTCCGGATTTCAAAACTGGAAATCATGCATAAAGGTGGCGCAGTGCTACTGCCGGGCAGCCATGTAACGGAATTCACCCTGGAGCTAAAACCTGACAACACTATGGAAATAAGCGGACAGGTGGAGCTTGCTGATCAAAACATAAATGTCAACGTTTCACTGAAGGATATCGACGCATACTTTGGCGGACAACCTCTAGCCGTCACACTTGGGGTGCGCAGCACGGTGTTACATCTTTCTCTAGAAGGGGATATCGATTTTGCCCAACCCGCTCCGACCATCAAAGCAGCTCTCCGAGGATGGACACCGGATGCTGAAAAGATTGTAACGGGCATTCAGGGGGTTGAAATTCCCGGTAAATTAACCCTTGAAGCGCAACTGAAGGGTACTTTTTCCAGGCTCCCCATCGAGGAGATCACGGCAACATGGCAGGGTTCCGACCAGTCCAGCACAGAACTCAAAGGTAGCATCGCAAATGCTATTAAGCTCGAGGGCGTGCAACTCAACCTAACTGGCAAGCTGAATAAGCCGGCCTGGTTGACGCCGCTGCTCCCGGAAAGCATAGGTGCATTAGAAAGTGCCAGAGTAGGGGCGCAGATCTCAGGCGCATATCCAACGCTTGTGGTTAACGATTTCGATTTTCAGGGCAAAACGGCACAGGACTTTGACCTATCGCTGTCCGGAAAGCTTGGTCTATCCCTTTCCTCGACCGGCTTGGCGCCGGTAAACATGCAGACTGAACTGGTATTTACCGCCCCGAAAACCCGGGCAGCGCGGGTGCTGTTTTTTGAAAAGATACCGGAACTGGGCGCCATTGCCGGCAGGTGCGATGTTCGCTCCACGAAGGGAGACCCATCGCTGGAGAACATAGCGGTTCAAACGAAAGACACCAGCGGTATACAGGCAAACCTGAGCGGCAGGATTGACAAATTTCCACTGGCGGACCGACCCAACAGTGGTTACGACCTGGACGTGTCCATGCAAGCAACAGAGACGGCAGTTTTGGCTGAACGGGTGGACCTGGAACTGCCAGCGCTCGGCGGTCTGGATCTGGACTTCAGAATCGAAGGTTCCACCCAGGCCTTGACGCTCAATAAGATCAGGCTGTCCGCCGGCAAACAAGACGGTGTCCGGATCGGTGCCCAGGGACAATTGTCCTTTGGTGACTTTGATCAAGCCGACCCGCTTGAGAGCATCGACCTGAAACTCCAGGCACAAACATACACCACCCAAACACTCTCCACCTGGATCGGGCAGAAGCTGCCCGAGCTGGGTCCCCTCAGCGGTGAGGCACGCTTGCACACGGTTTCCGGCCAGCACCGACTCAAGCGGTTTTATATCCAGACCAACGAGACCGCCCCGCTGACAGTTGCAGTCTCAGGTTCGGCAGAGCATATCACCGTATTACCGGAGTTACACATTCGGGGGATCACACTGGATGCCAAAGCCGGTACCGATGATACGGCGAAACTCAATACGGTATTCGGACTGAAAGATGAGATCCCCCGGATTGGGCCTCTTAATGCTCAGGCACGGATAGAGGGCGATGACCGGAATCTTGTTATCAGTGAGATCTCAGTGGAGGCCGGTCAGGAAGACCTGCTGCTGGTGAACCTGACTGGCCGCTTGGGTGAGGTTAGTGCTGCTAATCAATGGCAGCCGCAAAATACCAGTCTTTCCATCCGGGCCAGTTCCAGCAATAGCCAGGCGCTTGCCGAAACGATAGGCTATCGGCTGCCGGAACTGGGCCCGCTTTTCGGTCAGGCTGAGATCAACAGTGAGAAGAAAAAGCTCTCCATAGAAGGTGCCCAACTGCGGCTGGGAGAAAAAGACAGCCCGGTGGTGAAAGCCAGAGGCTATATCAATGATCTGCATGCAGTGAAGGGCGTCAAATTAGATGCTCGGTTGCAACTGGATGGCCATCGCTTTGCCGCCTTTGCCGACTTGGACAAACTGCCGGACCTGGGTGCTGTAACCGGCCAGCTGTCAATCTCGGACAGTGATGG
>JASFEM010000137.1:0-9337 GCA_050124835.1 Syntrophobacterales bacterium
GTATTTACTGTCTGCTGTCTGCTGTCTGCTGCCTGCTGCCTGCTGACCCTACATCCTCTTCAGTGTCTCCTCAATCAGACTGACTAGCTTCGGCCCCGCCCGCTCAGCCGTAGCAATGACCTGCTCAATTGGAGCCGGCTGGTAATCATCAGGATCGTTCACGTTGGTAACCACCGATATCCCAAGAACGCGCATGCCCGAGTGCACTGCAACGATCACCTCTGAAATAGTGGACATCCCAACGATGTCTGCGCCGATAAACCGAAGGAAGCGGGTTTCAGCAGCTGTTTCCATGCTGGGACCGGTGACGCCAACATAAACTCCCTGATGAACTTTTATGTCGAGAGCTCTCGCGGTCTTCTCTGCCAGCCCTATCAGTTCACGGCTGTAAGGTTCCGTCATATCCGGGAACCGTGGCCCCCATTCATCCACATTGTCTCCCCGAAGGGGATTTTGGCCGGTAAGATTGATGTGATCACGGATGAGAACCAGGTCGCCTGCCTCAAATTCTAGATTTAGCCCACCTGCCGCGTTTGAGATGATTAGGGTCTGTACTCCCATGGCAGCCATGATCCTGATGGAAAATGTGATCTCCTTGGCTTCATAGCCCTCGTAATAGTGGAACCGACCCTGCTTCGCCATCACGTTTTTGCCCCCGAGAGAACCAAAAATTAGCCGCCCCGTATGGCTCGTGACAGTGGAAATTGGAAAATGGGGGATTTCTTCGTATGGAACTATGGAGGCAGCTTGAATTCTATCGGCCAGTCCCCCTAAACCCGTACCGAGTACAATACCTATTTGGGGCTGTATCTCGGTTTTCTTTTTGAGATAAGCAACACTCTCGCTAACCTGGCCAAGCTGCCGCCGCATTCAAACCTCCTAGTCAGTTGTCATTTCACATTGCTCACTTGTCATTAAAGTCGCTCCCAAAGGAGAACCTGTCTCCTGTCTCCTGACCTTTTACCCTTTACTGCTCACTCCTCACCTTCTCAAGAAATACTTCCAAACTTTGTGGATCTTCAACATTGTAGACCTCAACACTACGGTCAATCTGCCGCATTAGCCCTCGGAGGACTTTCTTGGGACCGACCTCAACAAACTTCTCATATCCGTCCTTGATGAGACGTTCCATTGACTGTTGCCAAAGCACGGGGGCACATAGCTGTTTCAAAAGGTTCTCTCTGGCTCCATTGCCGTCTGAGATATAGTCGCCATCAACATTGGCCACCACCGGAATTTGCGGGTCTCGAAAGGTGTATTTTGCCAAATCACCCTCGAATATTTCCTGGGCAGGTTGCATGAACCGGCTGTGCCATGGGCCGCTCACATTTAGACGTACACACCTTTTCGCCCCCTCTGCCATCCCGATCTCCATGGCCTTGAGAACACCTTCTTCGGCGCCGCTGACGATTATCTGGCCCGGTGAGTTGTAGTTGGCCATCTCGATGTCACAGGTTCTACAAATCTCTCTAACCTTATCCAAGTCTAGATTCAGAATGGCAGCCATAGCACCTTCGTGCTCATCTGCGGCTTCCTGCATGTGCTGACCTCGAAGCCGAACCAATTGCAGCACCGCCCTCTCATCTAGAACCCCAGCGAGATAGAGTCCGCTGTATTCCCCCAGACTGTGCCCAGCGGCCGCCATCGCTCGCACGCCGTTTAGCTCGAGCACCTTCGAACATACCATGTTGACCAGAGTGATTGCCGGCTGCACATGATGGGTGAGCACCAGTTCATCTTCAGGACCCTCAAAGCAGAGTCTTTCAATGTCCATATCAAGAATCTCATTGGCCCGCTGAAAAAGTTCTCTGACCTCTTGGTACTCGTCATAGAAAGTTTTTCCCATGCCAACGTACTGAGAGCCTTGTCCAGGAAAGAGAAATACCAGACCTCGATTGTTCATAGAAACTCCTATGGTTTTATCCAGAAATCCTTTCTTGCTCCCATAAGTCAGAAGTTACCACAAGGCAAAGTTTTTCCATTAAAAAGTGAGCCCAAACCGTTGTCAAGAAAAAACCTTGCCTTCTCCTGAGCTTGAAGAAGCGAATGAAGCACCATATAATGGCGAACAACCTCTCAACGTTAGTGCAGGGAAAAGAGAAAAAATGGATACGAATAACTGGCGCCATGCTTACCGAAGCAAACTTAAAACAGCTGATGAAGCTCTTGCTCCCTATCTCAAAAACGGCTGCCGTATCTTTATCGGCAGCGGTTGCGGAACACCTCAGCACCTGGTACAAGCCCTTGCCGCCTGTTTGGGTCGATATATTGATGTTGAGGTGATCTACTCCATCGCTTTTGGCGCAGTTCCATTTATTCAGGAAGACCTTCGTAACGCCTGCAGAGTTAAAACTTTTTTTGTCACCGATGCCCTGCGGGAGGCCGTTTTCGAGGGACGCGCCGATTACATTCCACTTTATCTCTCACAAGCCCCCAATCTCTTCAAAACCGGCGTGCTCCCCTTGGACCTCACATTGATCCAGGCCTCACCCCCTGATGAGCATGGCTTTCTTAGCCTGGGCGTTTCAGTAGACGTAGCCAAAGCCGCAGCGGAAAATGGACGGTATTTGGTGGCTCAGGTCAATCCACAAATGCCGCGCGTGTTGGGGGATAGCTTTATTCACATCAGCGAAATTGATGCTGTCGTGGAACATGAGGAACCGCTGGTCGAGACCCCCATACCCGAACATCAGGCCATGACAGAAAGAATGGCCCAATATGTCGCCAAGTTAGTTGAGGATGGCGCTACCATCCAAGTGGGAATCGGCCGCATTCTTCGAGCAGTTCTCTCGCATTTGACGAAAAAGCGCGATCTTGGTGTGCATTCGGAGATGATTACCGACGCCTACCTACCCTTGGTTGAAAAAGGTGTAATCACCGGTAGTGAAAAAAGTATTCATCGAGACAAAATCATCACGAGCTTCTGCCTTGGCAGTCGTAAACTTTTTGATTTCGTCCACAACAACCCACAAGTAGAGTTCCATCCAAGTGAATATGTAAATCATCCTGAAATAATCAGTAAAAATAGCCGGATGACCGCCATCAATTCAGCCCTGCAGATTGACCTCTCGGGTCAGGTCTGCGCCGATTCTCTGGGTCACAAGGTTTACAGCGGCATAGGCGGCTATGTTGATTTTAGCATCGGCGCTTCACGTTCTCGTGGCGGCAAATCTATCATCGTCTTGCCCAGCACAAGTTCCGATGGACAGAGGTCTCGAATTGTCTCCCACCTCAGTCACGGCGCTGGAGTGGTTGGTACCCGGGCTTCCGCCCAGTACGTGGTCACCGAGTTTGGTATTGCCAACTTGCATGGACAAACCATCCGCGAGCGGGCACTGAGTCTTATTAACATTGCCCATCCAAGATTCCGTGAGCTGTTGCTTGAGGAGGCCAAAAAGATAAGTTACGTGTATGAAGACCAGATTCTGGCGCCAACCTCAGGTCAGTTTTATCCTGAGGAATGGGAAACCCACCAGACCTTCGATCCTGATCTCAAGGTTTTCTTCCGCCCCATCAAACCCACCGACGAACGTGCCCTGCAAGAGTTTTTTTATTCCCTCCCGGATGAAGACATTTACTACCGCTTTCTGTCATCAATGAGGGTCTTTCCCCACCGAGACACGCAGGCCATGGTGAATGTCGACTACGAGAATGAGATGACTATTGTCGGAGTTGAAGGTGATATCGGTTCTGAAAAGATTGTCGCGGTTGGCCGTTATATTCTGGATCCAAAATCTAACTTCGCTGAGGTGGATTTTGCAGTGCGATCTGAATTGCAGCGGCAGGGTATTGGGACATTCCTTGTCAATTATCTGACCGAGATTGCCCGAAGCAAAGGGGTAACCGGATTCATGGCCTACGTTCTCGCCGCCAATCGAAAGATGCTTAAGGTATTTCGCAAAACAGGTTACTCGATCCACAGTAGTCTAGAAGATGGCATTTACGAGATCAACTTTCGCTTCGACGAACCGGCCGAGGGAAGCCTTACTGGTGCTCCCGACGCGGAGACAAGTTGAAACGGCAATGCGGAGACGAGAGAGTATTCAGCGGGCAGCAGGCAGTTCGGGGCGACGCGGAGACGCGGGGACACGGCGAAAAACAATCAGGAGACACAAGACAGAGATCAGAGTTCGGAAGTCAGAGGATAGACGACAGAGGACAGACAACAAACGAAGGACAATAGACTTGAACTGGCAGCTGGCAACATGCAGCGGACACTAGGCACATTTTTCATTTCACCTCTGGCATTACTCAATTCTCATTTGTCATTTTGCCGCGTCTCCGCGTCACCATTTCTCCGTGTCACTACCTTAGTACCAAGTGCTTAGTGCATAGTGCTCAGTGCCTAGTCCTACCCTGGCGGTGTGCGCGAACCCTTGCCCTCTACTGTCACACTCAATGTGTGAAATGTGTGATCAACCAACAGCGAAGTAATCACATTCGAACCCTCACGGCGGGTTGAAATTATTTCAATATAGTGCGGCTTGCCATATTCGTCTGCAAAGGTGATTCTCTCACCTGATTTGAAGCCCCCCTGGCGGAACCATACCTCCGGCGGTAGAAGCCAGGTCTTGCCGTGCAGCGCTTCGAACTTGAAGAAGGAAGCGGCATCAAAGGGATAGAGCAGGTAAAGAGCTAAATCTTCATCGGAAACCGGCCGCCCCAGTTCAGCCTCCAGATTGCCCCGTTCCCTCTCCAGGTCTGCATCACGGGGCTTCACCTCCCCCCCTTCTTCGGCGAGAACCTGGTGCCACTTCTTGCCGTCCGACCGCTGATACTCTAACACCTTTTCGCAAATCCATTCCTGAGGATCATAGAAAGGCAGGGGTCCGTATCTTCCAAGGATAAGATTTTTCAGGTCCAATGAAGGCCTCTTATACCGGCCATAGAGAACATTATTAACGGCTGTGGTCCAGATTATCTGGGATCCTGGAGTCACGGACCACCAGTTTCCGAGCTCAGTCTGTACCCGGCCCATCTCTTCAAGAATCTCGGGCATCCGCTCGAGGAATCCACCTTTGTCAGCTTGCTCAAAGGTGCTGCCAGCTGCACCTCCGGTTAGCTTGTAGGTAGCCACCGTTGGGTCATGTCCCCGAAACAAGTTCTCAAACGGCTCATAGATTCGGCGCTCTTGACGCAGGATATCCGAAGCCTGCACTAAGGCCTTAATATCCAATCCAATGGCCTTTTTTCCATAGTCTTCGAGAGTCTGAATCAGCGTGAGCGCGGGGGCCTGCCCGTATACCGCTCCATACCCGTGGTCTGCGACGTCACATATCTTCACGCCCGCCAGAACCGCCGAGGTCATGCGACCTATGTCATTGCCGTCGGTGTTGCAGCCGTGATAGTGCAATATGACCTCAGGACAAGATGTGCAAATTGATTCAACCAGCTGTCGGATGCGTCTTGGAGTGCCCAAGCCGGAGTGATTCTTGATGGAAATGATGACATCGGGGCCAGTTACTTCCAAAATTTCTTGCACCTTCTCCACATAGTAAGCATCAGTGTGCTCTTTTCCGGTACTGAAACAGATACTGGGCATTAGTATCCGCCCTGCTCTCTGCACCTCCTCAAAGACCGGGATCATATTGGGAACATGGTTGAGAAAATCGTATACCCGCCAGACGTCCACGTATTCGGCAAATTCTCTAACGATGAAGCGGTTGACGTTTTCAGGATAATGCCGATAGCCGAACAAGCTGGCTCCACGGCAGACGGTCTGCAGCAAGGTCTTTGGCATGGCCTTACGCGCGATCCGCAGCCTTTCGAAAGGGTTTACTTGTTTCCGCATAAGATCTACGTGCACAGAGGCGCCGCCGCTCACTTCAACGGAAAAAAAACCGGCTGCTTCCCGATACGGGGCCACGCGCACGGTGGTCATGGGCATCAGACGGTTCTTGAAGTCAGATTGAGAAACATCCCTTTCGTTGTTGCACAGGTAGTAGCCGTCCGCTTCCCTCAGAATCCCCAAGATCTCCTCGGCACTCATGTTTATGGTTATTCGACCTTCCATTTTTCAAATCTCCACAATTATTTCGTTTCTTAGAAAACCTTATAAAATCCGAAATCCGAATACCTGCCCGCCATGCGAGCAAGGCGAGGCAGGCGGGTCAAAATCCAAAACAAATCTAAAATTCAAATGTTCAAAACATATTTCAGCTTAACCGATCGTTTGGGATTTTGAGATCTGGTCATTTGTATTTGTTTCGTGCTTCTGATTTAGGATTTCGTGTTTCCGCGTTGTGGGCGGCTCATTGCGCATACGGGTTATACCCATATGCATTTATTTCTGCGATCAGTCTGGATATCTTCTCCATGTCCCTCTCTTCCTCCAAATAGTCCACCAGTTTAGGGTGGGTATCGATGTATGAAGTATCGAATTTCATCTGAATGAAATCCGGCTCTTGCAAAATTTGCTGGAAATAGGGAATGGTGGTCTTGACCCCAAGAATCACAAATCCTTTGAGGGCGCGGGCCAACCGGTCCACCGCCTCCTGCCAGGTGTGACCATAGACTGTCAGTTTCACCATCATGGAATCGTAATAACGTGGAATTTCATATCCCTGGTATACCGCCCCGTCAAGGCGCACGCCGTGTCCCCCGGGGGCCTGATAGACCTGTACTACTCCGGGGCTGGCGAAGAAGTTATTTTTAGGATCCTCCGCGTTAACCCGCAGCTCGATGGCATAACCACGCTCCACCACCTGGTCTTGCGAAAAACTGACCGGTTCCCCCAAGGCAATCAGCAGTTGCTCGCGGACCAGATCAATGCCGGTCACCATCTCGGTCACGGTGTGTTCCACTTGAATCCTGGTATTTACTTCCAAAAAATAGAAGGTGCCGTCGGGCTCAACCAGGAATTCAACCGTACCAGCGCTGAGATATTCTGCGGCCCTGGCCGCCCTCACTGCAGCTGCACAGATTTCTGCATTCAGTGCCTCATTCAAACCAGAGGGAGCGATCTCGATGAGTTTCTGGTGGCGACGCTGAATGGAACAATTGCGGGTTCCCAAGTGGACGACGTTGCCATGCTGATCGGCCAGAATTTGGACCTCAACATGTTGCGGCCTCTGCACACATTTCTCCAGGTAAATTTCATCATTACCGAAGGACATCAAGGCCTCGGAGCGAGATTGTTTGAGACCGGCAACAAGGCTCTTTTCATCTTCCACCTGACGAATGCCGCGACCGCCGCCCCCTGAAACAGCCTTTATCATTGTGGGGTAGCCGTACTCAGCTGCAAAAGCAAGCGCGTCCTCATCACCCTGCTTACCTTGGCTGAGCGTCTGAGTTGCCGGGATGACTGGAATATCCGACTCTTCGGCCATCCTACGGGCAAT
The DNA here is from genome assembly GCA_050124835.1 of Syntrophobacterales bacterium. GTDB lineage: Bacteria > Desulfobacterota > Syntrophobacteria > BM002 > BM002 > BM002. The sequence goes on from JASFEM010000137.1 coordinate 7,341, forward strand.
CACCTTGCTCCCAAGGTTACGAATGACCTCAGGAGGCGGGCCGATAAAGACTAATCCCGCATCAGTACAGGCTTTAGAAAAATCGGGATTTTCCGCGAGAAAGCCATAGCCGGGATGGATAGCCTGAGCCCCAGTCTTCTTGGCCGCTTCAATAATACCCTCTATATTGAGATAGTCCTTGCGGGGGCCCGGACCGACGCAGATAGCCTCGTCACCTTGTGTTATGTGGAAAGCGTCCTTGTCAGTTTCTTCGTAAATGGCCACCGTTTTGATATCCAGCTCTTGTGCCGACCTTATGATCCGCACCGCAATCTCGCCACGGTTTGCCACAAGAATCTTTTCGAACATAAGCTTTTGTACCATTTTCCCTCCGCATCCCCGGCCTGGGTGCATAGATACCCATTATTCGGGAAGAAATTCGATAGAGTTGGCGCTGAAAATGAAGGCAAGCAGATTTCGCAGGAAGTCATAGAACACTAGCATAGAAGCGAAAGTGTGTAAACTGGTGAACGGTGAATGTTGGATGGTGAATGGTAAAAAGTGAAACGTGAACAGTGAAACGTGAACAGTAAACGGAAGAGGTACCCTTTTTAAAATCCGAAATCCGCATTCCGCATTCCGAAATCCGAATTACTGTCCGTCCCGTTTCACCACCGTGCCTGGCTCACCTAGACCGCCAACTATCTCGAATCGAACCGGCAAGAACTGCTCAATCACCCAGGCATTGGTGAGTAAATGTTTGGTAATACCGGAAGTGACAAATCGGTATTCGCCGGGTATCGTGGCCAGATATATGAGCACCTGGTCGGCCAAATGGTGATCTAATGTCGCGCCAGAATCAAGGAAGTGTAAAAGGGCATCAGCAGCCTCATCCGCAACACGCTCGGCAGGCTTACCTCGAGCACCCAGGGCGGAAAATCCCACCACTGGCCCACTACCCTGGACACGAACAAAGATGAAAGAGCCTGGGTTAAGGGCCGGCACATCCATAAGTTCAATCTCAGCTTCAAGGCCTATTCCCTGAAGCCGAGCTTGCAACTGTCTCTTTTGTCGTATTCTAATGTGTTCTGGAAGATGGCTGCTAGCGGAAATCCCCGCAATGTTTTTTGGTTCAAAGGGTAGATCAAGAAAAGCCTGATCTGTATGGCTCTGAGGCTGAACGTTGACCTTTATTGCCCCACCTCCCTTTGGATACCAGCCCCATCGTATCAAGGAAGCTTCACTTGCATTTCCAAGCCGGTATATTGTTGGGAGAAATACTTCCGCGAGATAATGGAACGGCGGGCTCCAGGGAACATGGGTCCCTCCGGTAACGACCAGGCTAGATTCACCTTCGGTTTTCGCTAGTGGCGGCAGAATGGCTTGCAGAACAAGGGTAGCTGCGCCTGCTGTGCCGATCTTGAACTCATAGTTGCCCGCGCGGATCGTCCCGGGAATGAAGGAAAGCTCCCGACCGCCCAATTCAGCACCGCTGATATTGGCGTTGCACACCGCGCCGCAGGCTTGCACAGCTGTGAGATGCTGGGGACGCAGGCCAGGTTTCTTTCGACCTCTCCGAATGTTGACAAGCTTCACAGGTTGGCCGGTAATCATAGCCAGGGACAGAGAGGTACGGACTATCTGGCCTCCACCTTCACCGTATGACCCATCGATTACGATGAAATCTTCCTTCGTCATTACCATAACATTCTATCTTGATCATTAGGCATTTCTCATTGCCCAATTAGGGTTGCTGTTTCGACAGGTATCATCTTCCGAGGTTAAATGCCCAATGAAAAAATAGAATTGTCAAATGACAGTTGCTAATCCATCACAAAAATTGTAAATTGACCTTGCTCACACCATTCTACCGTTGAAGGATTGATTTAATATTTTAATAGTAAATTACTCGAGTTGAAAAACCTAATGGAAAGGAGGCAATTATGGATAAGTGGGTCTGCATGATTTGCGGCTACGTGTATGATCCGGCGGTTGGTGATGATGAGGGGGGCATCGCC
>JASFEM010000138.1:0-9299 GCA_050124835.1 Syntrophobacterales bacterium
CACGGCAATGGCAAGATCTAATGGTGCTGCTCGCACTGATCAGGCCAGCTATGCTGGAGAGTGGGTTGACTGAAAAGCTCCTGCAAGCCAGACAAGAGGGGCAGCATGAAAAGCCACTGGAGTATTCATTGGATCAGGGGGAAGCGGCAGGAACAGGATGGTTTCTGTTTGACGTGGATCTTGCCCAATCAATTGCCCAATCCACTGGTTGGTCTCTGGAGAAAGCAGATCAGCTCTGCCGCCTGCTCATTCAAGCTGAAGGAGAGCGGGCAGAAAACTTGTATGTGGAATTTATTGAAGCGGTGGAGGGAAGAGGAAACTCCCGCGAGGCAGCGGAGAGTGTTTGGGGTGAGCTGGAATATTCAGCGGGTCTGACAGCCGACAAGAGCAGAACGGTTGCCCAGGCCCTCACCGTGCTTCAGGCAGCCTACCTCAAAGCTCGATTTCCCGAGCATTACATGGCTGCTCTCTTGAGCAGCGAATTGCGCCAACATGATCTCTTGATAACTCATCTGGAAGATTGTCAAACGGAAGGTCTTGTCTTGCTGCCGCCGGACATAAATAGGAGCGAAGTGGAGTTCGCTGTAGAAAAGGAGGGTATTCGTTTTGCTTTGGCGGCGATCCGACAGGTAAGTCAGGCGACAGCTGCAGCCATTGTACAAACAAGGAGAGAAAGGGGGCCATTTCATTCCCTGTTGGAACTGTGCGGTAGTGTCGACCGGGAACAATTAAGCAAACGGGCCCTGGCTGCGCTAGTCAAGGCTGGGGCTTTGGATAGTTTCCACTGCGCTCGGCAACAGTTGCTGGAAATGCTCCCCGAGGTCCTGGAGCAGGTTCGGTTAGGACAAATAGCGCTATTCGACCATTGTGAGCCTGAAATCCAGTCCTCCCTGGACTCCGCTGCTGCGAATACATGGGAGGAGTCCACCAAGCTTGCGCAAGAAAAAGAGGCCTTGGGGTTTTATCTCAGCGGGCATCCGCTATCCAAATTCCGATACCTGCTGGAAAAACTGGCCCAGGGTGGCACGGCACGGTTGAGCCATTTTCCTCCAGGCTCCCAGGGCCGACTGGGTGGTGTTGTAGAGAGGGTCAAGCTGGTCAGCAGCCGAAAGCAGGAACCGCTCCGTTTCCTGCGAGTTGAAGATCTTGACGGCTCAATGGAAGTGGTTGTTTTTTCGGATGTGTATGCAAAGTGCGAAAGATGCATAGAAAAAGATGCACTCATTCTCGTAACTGGAAGGGTGGCCAGAGAAGGTGGACAGGTGAGGCTGGTTGCCGATGATATTGTGCCCCTGGCGGAGGGAGCAGAGAGATTGGCCACCTCTGTTCATCTTCACCTGACTGTGGAGGGGCTTTCTTCGCAGTCGCTGCGGGAATTGCGGCAATTAATCAGATCCCAACCTGGTTCTTGCCCGGTTTATCTTCACCTCCATATGGGTCAGCAGGCCGAGGTTGTGCAGAGACTGGCGACCAACTGCGCTGTGCGGCCGACAGGGGAATTGACCGCAAAACTCACACAGCAGTTTGGCGAGAAGTGCTTGGATATACGCTATGGTGAGGGCGAAGAGGAGCAATGATCTGTGGCGCTGAGACGGGGGATTCTGAGCAGACAGCTGGCAGTGCGGAAGAATGAGTTTGAGATCTGCTTGCTGCGAGCTACCCGGCGGAAAAACGTCGTGTCGCCGCGTCGGTTTTATCAGTGTCCGGCGAGCTCGCGCATGGACAAACGGACTTAAAGAGGACGAGACTATGACTGAGTACCGCGAGCGCGGGTACCGACACCATATTCATCACGAGCACCTGGTTGCTTTCGAAGTGGTAGTGAAAGAAACAGATTTATTTATACTAGCCGATTCCGATTTTACTGCATTGGCTGAGGACGCCATATACAAGATTCGTGGACCACTGGAGGGTTACATTGATCAGCACCCCCAATTTCTCCATGCCATGACACCTCTCCCTGACGATCACCTCGCCCCCCCAATTGTCAGGGAGATGATTTCGGCGGCGCAAAACTGTGGCACCGGACCCATGGCCGCTGTGGCCGGTGCCATTGCGGAGCGGGTGGGTTTGGCCCTCCTGACCGAGAGTAGCGAGGTAGTGGTGGAAAATGGCGGTGACTGTTTTATCAAGGTGGACAGGCCAATGCAGATTGGCATTTTTGCAGGGCAGTCTGACCTCAGTGAGAAACTGGCTCTAAGAATCCATCCGGTGAATACACCGCTGGGAGTGTGCACTTCCTCGGGCACGGTGGGTCACTCTATAAGTTTTGGATGCGCAGATGCTGTGACTGTAATAGCTTCCTCAACAGCACTGGCCGACGCTGCGGCAACCATGACTTGTAACCAGGTGCAGAGCAAGAACGATATCCATCGGGCCCTCAGCTTTGCCCAGGGGATCGAGGGAGTTAGAGGTGTCGTCGTCGTCGTGGAAGATCAGGTAGGCGCATGGGGCGATGTTGAACTGATTCCCCTTTTTTGATTCAAGATCTCCAAATGCAGATTGCGGATTGGCTCACGTCGAAACAGGCAAATGATCTGATTCGGCAGGCTGCAATCCAAGATCTACAATCTACAATGCACTTGTTTTTTTGGCAAATGTTGGTATACTCGCAAAAAATTTTCTACGGGCTGTGAGGTCATACCGGCCGCAATAGGTAAAAGACATGCAAAATCTTTGGGCACCTTGGAGAATGGACTACATCCTGGGCGAGCGGCCGCCAGGGTGCATTTTCTGCTCGGAGGCGAACGGCGAAAGTGACGAGGAACGGCTCCTCCTTTACCGGGGCGAGCGCTCCATGGTTGTGATGAACCGTTTTCCTTACAACAATGGCCATCTGTTGGTGGCCCCTTGGAAGCACACCCCAACGTTAGACGGCTTGAACAATACTGAACTGCTCGACCTGATCCAAATAGTTCGAGGTGCCGTCGGTGTGCTTCGCGAAGCCATGAGTCCAGACGGCTTCAACGTTGGTCTTAATCTTGGAACGGTGGCAGGGGCAGGCGTGGAAGCGCATGTCCATTTTCACATTGTGCCGCGATGGAATGGTGATATCAATTTCATGACGGTTTTTGCCGAGGTGCGCGTTGTTCCAGAGCATCTCCAGCAAACCTATAAGAAGCTACTTCCCTACTTCACAAAGGAGAGGTTGAATGAAATCAGTTAAGGCTGTGCTCTGGGCTTTACTGACGGTAGTGTTACTGCTGTTTCTGTTCCAAAATAGGGACGCGCTTCTGTCGCAGACGACCCTTGAGCTAAACGTGTTTGGGCCACTTCAATTCCGCTCTACCCCCATTCCCCTTTACGCCTTAATTTTGGGTTCCCTTTTATTGGGTGCGGTGGTTGCCGCCCTGTATTGTGGGCTTGGCAATATTAAGTTGCACCAATCCGTCCGCTCTCTCAGGCGTCAGAACGACAGCTTACAGACGGAACTTAAGTCCCTGCGCAATCTCCCCATCACTGAAGAGGAGGTTCCGGCTAGCCTACCGGCTGAGTCACCTGGGGGCGAACCGGCTGAAGCGGCCGAAGAGACTGACTCCGGCAAGACTGAAGTGATGGATGGATGAGGTTACCTTACATATCTGGGGAATGGAGTTTAATGTCGTTGCCCTCCTGGTTGCCGTAACCGTCCTGGGCGGTGTTGCCGGCTATTTTATATCCAGACTTAGACCTCGTAAAGATCGGTCACATCAGTCCTCTAACCCATCTGAAGATTACACTGCTTTTCTAGAAGGAATCCATTACATTCTTGCCAATGACAGGGATCAGGCCATTGAGGCCTTCACGCGGGCAGTGCAGATCAACTCTGAGACCATCGAGACCTATGTGGCGCTGGGGAACCTTTTTCGGGCCAAAGGTGAAATTGATAGAGCCATCCGTATAAGACAATCTATCCTAATCCGGCAGAAGGTAGACCCGACAACCAAACTGCAAGCTCTTTTTGATCTGGCGATGGACTACAAGCAGGGTGGTTTTTTACAGCGAGCAGCTTCTACCTTTGAAGAGGTTATCCGACGTGCGCCGAAGAGACTGGACGCCTATGTGGAACTTGAGGCCCTTTATGAGGCCACCCGCGAATGGCAAAGGGCCTATGAGCTTCAGAGAGAAATCTCTAAGCTGAGTAACACCAACAACCAGCATGTCCTCGCTCATCTGCGCACGGAACAGGCCAAGACTGAAATGAACTCGGGCAATTTGGATTCTGCTAAAGGACATCTGAAAAAGGCACTATCGCTGGATTCTCGCTGTGTGGACGCTCATCTGCATCTAGGTGAAGTCTACTGGCTGAAAAATAGAAAAAAGAAAGCGCTTAGCATCTGGAGAGAACTTGTTCGAAACAATTCACAGTGGGCCCATTTAATTCTAACTCGCTTGGAAGAGAAAGACGGAAAGCCTGCCGACGAGGGACGTATAGTAAATTTTCTTGAAAATGTTGACGGGGAAAATCTAGATGCTTCAGCTCGGTTGGCACTGGCTCGCTGCTTTATGCAGCGAGATCTGAAAGAAAAATCTCTCGCCGCCCTGAGGCTAGCACTGGAGATGGAACCCGATTTAGGCGACGCACGTAAAATGCTTGGTGACATTTTGTTGGAGGATGGCGACGGTGAAGATGCCATAAATGAATACCGTGAGCTGCTTAGTCACCTGGGGCCGTCGAGAAAGCGCTATCGTTGCCTGAAATGCGGTTGGGAAACGGACAAGATCCAGTGGAAGTGTCCGGCCTGTCATAATTGGGACACTGTCCAACCCAGAAAGACTAGTGGCGACTGATCTCCAGAGAATAATAGAGCGATTAGCTGGTCACAGCCCACCCCCGTTCGTTATCTGTCACTGGTCATTAGTTGTTGGCCGGTCTTTGGCCTTCGACTCTCGTCTATGGTTTTTCATTTCTACTCCAAGACCAGCCAGCCGGCTAATCGACAAACGGGCATACCGGTCAACCAAATTCCTAATTGAAGTTTAACTCAATTAGGTATTCTCACTGGACTGAAGGTGAGACTTGCTATTGAGGTCGAGTCTACATGAGTAAAGTTACCCCCATGATCCAGCAATATCTGGAAATCAAGGAGAGCTATCAGGATGCGATACTCTTCTACCGCATGGGGGATTTTTATGAGATGTTTTTCGAAGATGCCGTGGTGGCGTCACGGGAACTGGAAATTACTTTGACCTCGCGCGACAAGCAGGCGGATGATCCGATCCCAATGTGCGGGGTACCGCACCACGCAGCAGAAGTTTACGTTGCCAAGCTTTTAGAGAAAGGGTACAAGGTGGCCCTGTGTGAGCAGGTGGAGGATCCCCGTCAGGCGAAAGGATTGGTGCGCCGCGAAGTAGTGCGCGTGGTTACTCCAGGTACTGTCTTGGACAGCCTGGATGGCAAGAGTCCCAACTATCTCGCGGCAGTCTACTGGAATGGAGAGAATTGTGGACTGGCATTTCTCGATCTATCCACCGCAGACTTCCGCATGACCCAAACTGAGAGTTTGGATTTGCTGCTGGAAGAACTGGGTCGGGTAGAGCCGCGCGAACTTCTATTGCCGGGCGATAGTGATCTTGATTTAGAGTGGTGGCAAAGCCAGATACCTGATTGCAGTATTCAGGTTTTAGAATCAGAATCATTTGCCTTCACTAGGGCTCACAAACGGTTGATCGATCAGTTCCAAGTGCATTCCCTAGAAGGTTTTGGCGTTCAGGATCTTTCGCTCGCCGTAAGTGCTGCAGGCGCAATTGTTGATTATGTGAGGAGAACCCAACGGCAGACCGCTGAGCATATCCGTCGGATAACGCCATACCGGCGCAGCGACTATATGATCATTGATGAAGTAACTGCCCGCCACTTGGAACTGTTCCGCTCCTGGCATGAGGGGGGGAGTAAGGGTACTCTTCTTGAGCTTTTGGATCAAACAGTGACCGCCATGGGTGGGAGGTTGATTAGGGTTTGGCTGCGCTATCCCTTAATTCAAACCCGGATCATTTCAGCGCGGCAAGATGCCATCGGTTGCTTTCGCCAGCATGAGGCCATTCGTGCTCAGGTCCGCCAGGAGTTTGAAAGGGTTTACGACCTGGAACGGTTAAACAGTCGAGTGGCAATGGGTTCAGCCTCTCCCCGTGATCTTGCGGCCCTAAGAAAATCACTGCAGTCTCTACCCCGACTTAAGTATATCCTTGGGAAACTGGAGGACCGGACCATATCAAGTCTGGTTGACAGACTGGATCCTTTAGAAGACGTTACGCTTCTGTTGCAAGAAGCGCTGGTTGACAACCCACCGCCGACCTTGACAGAGGGTGGTCTGATTCGGTCGGGATACAACGAAGAGTTGGATCGGCTAATAAGCCTCAGTCGGGATGCAAAAAAGTGGATTGCCCAGCTGGAATCGGAGGAGCGGCAGAAGAGCGGAATTGCTTCTCTCAAGGTGGGTTACAATAAAGTATTTGGTTATTATCTAGAGATTTCAAAGGCCAATATTGCTTCGGTTCCGGATCGCTACATTCGCAAGCAAACACTGGTGAATGCTGAACGCTACATCACCGAGGAGCTAAAAGAGTACGAGACCCAGGTACTCAGTGCCGATGAACACCGTATTCGCCTCGAGCAGGAGCTATTTCAAACACTCCGCTCTCAAGTTGCAGAACAGGGAGAGCGTATCCAGACAAGTGCTGCGGTGGTGGCGGAGCTGGATGTATTTGCTGCAATGGCGGAGGTCTCTAACCGTCGAAACTACTGTCGGCCTAAAATTGATGAGGGGACGGAGATTCACATTGAGGAGGGTCGCCATCCGGTAGTTGAGGCATATATGCCCCAGGGTAGCTTTGTCCCCAATGATTTGCACCTGGATGACAGTACTCAGCAGGTAATTATAATTACGGGACCCAATATGGCGGGAAAGTCCACTGTTCTGAGACAGGTAGCGCTTATCGTTCTGATGGCACAAATGGGGGCTCCTGTTCCTGCCAGTTCTGCCCAGATAGGCATCATTGATCGCATTTTTACCAGGGTAGGTGCCACCGACGAATTAACCCGTGGGCGCAGTACCTTTATGGTGGAGATGCAGGAAACCGCGAATATTTTACACCACGCCACGGAACGCAGCCTGGTAGTCCTGGATGAAATTGGCCGAGGAACTAGCACCTTTGATGGCTTGAGTATTGCCTGGGCTGTGGCCGAGTTTCTCCATGACTGGCGAGGAAAAGGAATCAAGACATTATTTGCCACCCACTACCATGAACTAACCGATCTCACAGCCACAGGGGTGCGGGTAAAAAACTTGAACGTGGCAGTGAAAGAGTGGGGGGACAAGATCATTTTTCTGCGAAAGTTGGTGGAGGGCGGTACAAATCGAAGCTATGGCATTCAGGTGGCTCGCTTGGCTGGTCTACCGGTGGAAGTGGTAGATCGAGCCAGACAAGTGCTTCAGCACTTGGAACAGGAGACAACAGACGTGGAGGGGCTGCCTCGCCTCGTGCGTTCTTCTTCTGGTCGTCGGGATGGAATGCTACAGCTTTCTCTTTTTCAGCAGCATGACCAAAAGTTACGTCGACGCCTGCAAAGTCTGGAGCTGGAGAAGCTTACTCCCATTGAAGCTCTCAATGAGCTGGCCAAGCTGCGTGATTTGGTAGAAGAAGAATAGAGGAATTAAGGAATTAGGGAATTGAGGAGTTGAGGGATTAGGGTTTCGGATTTAAGTCTGAATTCGGATACTAAGAAACTGATGGTTTGCCTATGCACTACTTTCTCGCTGTGAGTAAAAAACCGCAGAAATTTCTATGGTTGTCTGTCCTGCTTGTTTTTGTCGTGGGGGCCGTGGTGGCGGTTGCTCCCGCGTCGGTCGCGGGTCAGGATGCTTTGGAGCGGGCAAAAGATTGTAGCCGGCGACTCTCCCGATCCAAGAAATTGGTAAAATACAGGGATCAGTGGATACGCTGCATTCAGAAGTATGAAGCTTACTATCGAAAGTATCCCAGAGGTCGTCAGGCGGACGAGGCACTCTATGGCACAGGTAAACTGTATAAGGGACTTTACGGTTACTCTCGAAGGTCAAGCGACCTGAACCAGTCTATAAAAAGATTCAGGGAAGTTGTAAAAAAGTTTCCCCGGAGCAGATTCGCTGATGATGCCCAATACCAATTGGGGGAGATATACCTGAAATACAAAAACGATAAGGAACGGGCCTACGTTGAATACTTCAAGGTGGTGATGGATTTTCCCCATGGCGATATGAAACCACGGGCACAGAGGAGGCTTACCGAAATTGAAGCCAAAATGGGCAAGCCCAAACCTCAGAGGGATTTAGCCCGCCTTCCGGGGATTTCGGCTGTTGATTCATCCTCTTTGGCTACGGTGATCGATATTCGCCACTGGTCCGCGCAAGACTACACCAGAGTCGTCATTGATGTGAATGGTCAGATCGAGTACACAAGTCATCTGCTCAGGCCTGATCCTGAGCTGAAAACACCGCCCCGGCTTTACATCGATCTCGAGAAAACCGCACTGGGCCCCTCGTTTCCTGGAGCAATTCCCATTGGGGATGGTCTCCTGCGCAAAGTACGTGCTGGCCAATACAAGCCTAATGTCGTGCGGGTGGTACTGGATATCGAATCCATCGAAGATCACAAGATTTTTTCTTTGAGCGAGCCCTTCCGTATTGTGATAGATGTTACAGGAGAGAGCAAAAAGAGGTTGCCGCTGCCCAAAAAGGGCAGGGATTCGGACCTCACCTTGGCCCAGCAACTGGGACTGGGAGTCAAAAAGGTAGTTATCGATCCAGGCCATGGAGGCAAGGATCCAGGTGCGGTGGGTTCGCGGGGAGTCCGCGAGAAAGACGTGGTGCTGGCTATCGCTAGAAAGCTGAAGAATAAGATAGAAAGGGAACTTAAACTGGAAGCTATTCTCACTCGGAATTCAGATAAATATCTCCCCCTGGAAGAGCGTACTGCCCTTGCCAATACCCAAAAGGCGGATCTCTTCATTTCTATTCACACCAACGCCCACAAGAGTAGACGGGTCTACGGTATATCTACTTATATTCTTAATGTCGCCACCGACGAAGAAGCGGCGCGGGTAGCGGCTTTTGAAAATGCCGTTTCCACCAAACGGATCAGTGATCTGGAAAAAATCCTTAATGAGTTAATGCTCACCTCCAAAATTAACGAGTCCAACCGGCTGGCCCACGCCGTCCAGTGGGGATTGTCCAAAGATCTGCAAAAAAATTACAGGAATATAAAGGATCTTGGGGTAAAAGAGGCGCCCTTCTACGTGCTCATTGGAGCACAAATGCCCTCCATAATGGTAGAGACCTCTT
>JASFEM010000139.1:0-9258 GCA_050124835.1 Syntrophobacterales bacterium
ACTTTAAGTTTTACTCCATCAATAACATTTCAGATGGCGACAGCGACGGGGCGAATGTTACAGATCCGGTTACAGGAGAAAAAGTTGACAATGACAACGCCAACTGGTACTGGACCCGTGTTCGTCTCTACTTTGACGCTATTGGCAGCGAATACGTCAAAGTTTCAACCAAGCTCGAGATGGACAACATCTTCGGCAAGGAAGGTAAACTGGCCCAGGACACCAAGACGGTAGAGGTCAAGAACATCTTCCTGAACTTTGCCATCCCGGATACACCCGTCAGCTTTAATGTGGGTGCCGCGGGCTGGAAAGTGGACAGAGCCGGCTACGTGCTAAACGATGACGTCCCCACCATCAATGCCTTGATGAAGTTCGATCCGGTCCTGGTGAATGTCGGCTGGGCCCGCATCGGTGACAATGCCCAGAAAAATGGCGGTTGGACACCGTTTAACAATGGCGACAATGTTGACTACTTTGCAGGCAGCGTGCAGTACGTGCAGGAGCAGTTCATTGTGGGCCTCAACGCGGGCTGGATCATGACCAAGTCCGGCGGGCTCTTCGGCTCGTCGTACGCTTCAGCTATAGGTTCGAGCGATGTTAATGTAGATGCGGCTGGTGATCCGGTATATGAAAACAAAGATCTCAACCTTCTGCTCTTGAGTCTCGATTTCACCTGGAATGCGGACTTCTGGAGCGTCTATGCTACCGGTTTGATGAACGCCGGTAAGGACGAAGGGTTTCGCCAGACGGATACCGGTCTGACAACCGGAACAGAGATCGAGGACGAGATCAAATACAGCGGCTACCTGTTCGCAGCGGGCGGCAAGGCCCAATTTGATCAGTGGGGTGTCGGCCTTGATTTCTACATGGCTTCCGGTGACGATGATTCAACCGACGACAAGTACGAGAATCCCATCGTGATCAACCCGGGCTCCTCACTGGGCGTCTACAACATGGATGCTATCGTCATGCCTGGCTGGTTCGACGATGAGAACTCGGCCGTCACGACCACTGGGGGAGCTATCAGTAACAACACTACCTCCATCAAGCAGCTTGGCTCCGGTAACTCACCGCCCGCCAACGTCTGGGGCATCGGTGCCAGAGCTGATTTCGCGCCGATGGAGAAGAGCATGCTGGAGTTTGGTATTGCCTACTTCCAGTTTGTAGAGGACGTCCTTAAATACGCCAATGATCCAGCTGGCTCCACCAAGGACACCAAAGACCTCGGATTTTCCATGTTTGCGCGGTACTCTCAGGGAATCGTTGACGGTCTAACCTTCAAGACTGAAATCGGTTACCTCCTCGCCGGCGACGGCTACTCCGAGAATACCAAAAGCAGCGACGATGCTTACAAGATCGGCGCGGGTCTCTTCTGGAGTTGGTAAGAGGATAACCTAACCCTAAACCATAAAACCCGGGGTGCTTCACCCCGGGTTTTTTTATCAGCCTAATAGCTCGTTATGACTCCCACCCTTTTAAGATGACACTATTTTGGATGGTGAAGGGGGATTATAACGCAAGAGCCAACGGGAGAGATTGATTGAATGATTGAATATCGAATATCGAACAACGAATTTTGAATATCGAAGTGATCGTTATAAATTTCTGTTGTTCCTGGAACTCTTGGTCGAGATTCAATATACTGACGCGATTCAAAAGAACAAAGAACTTCATCATTCGAAATTTCTTGTTCGATATTCTGCGGTTCAAGCTGAATCCACCAAGGTCGGGTGGTGGCCCCGTAGCGTGTTCAGCCGACGACAGTACCTCGTATTACCCTTTTTTCTCCTTCTTTCCTGGGGCAGCAATGGGATATACCACCACCCTGGACTTCGCCTCCTTCCAGATAACCTCGCCCGGATCGCTCACCAGCACAACCAACAACTCTTTCTGGCCGTCTCCATTCAGATCCGCCACCTCGTAGGCCGTGCTCATGCCGTCAAAGGCGGGAGTGTGCCAGTTTTCCACCAGGGTGAGGCCGTTCCAGCTGAAGGAGTAAAGCTCACTCCTACCAAAGAAGTTGATATTGATCAAATCTCGTGCCAACCCTATACCACTGCTATTCTTGTTGACGATCACCTCAGTGCGACCGTCCTGGTTGAGGTCGGCGGTAAGGATGGGGGCATTGAGGTATATCTTCTCACGAATTTCACCACCCGACCCTTTCGTCCACCCCGCTGCGTCGGTTTCCGTACTCTTACCCTTCAGGTAGTCGAAAGACGCACCGTATATGTCCCCGCCTTCCCACAACTTCTCCCCGTCGCTGCGCCTGAGCTTGAGACTGCCGGAATTGCCAGATACCGTCAGTATGTCACCGGCTCTCTCCTTGGTCACATCCGCCAGGGTAAAATTGTAAATGTTTGCACCCCGGGGAAGCGGTAAGCCTTCGAAAGGTATGAATTTTTCACCTTCTCGGTTCATAATCTCGACGCCGCCGTAGAAAGGCTCATCTTGAATCCCTTTTTGGCCGAGAAGAACGGTGCCCTTGTTGGGCAGGTTTACGGTCCGTACGTGACGATCAATGGACTCGCCGACTTTCGCCCAGTCCGTACCGTTCCACTCTAGAGCAAATGAAGCCATCACCTTTTCCCGGGACCTGTTGCTCACGTAGATTTCGGGGATCTGGTTATGATTAAGATCCGCGACACTGACCCAGATGAAGTGGTCAATGGGTCTCCCTTCAAATTTCTTCAGTAAGTGCAGCGTGTTTGCGGGCCTATAGATGTGGAGCTCACGAGGACTCAAAAGGATAACCTCATTGATGCCATCCGCGTTAACATCAGCCACCGCCATGGAAGTAATGGCAAGTTCGAGCTTCTGGCTCTGCCAGAATGCACCCTGGCCCTGAGACACCGATGAAGGCGCAACAAAATATGGGTTAAGCTGTGAGCTCCCCTGCCCGGGCTGCGCAGGACGTTGGCCGGGGGCTTGACCGTAAGTTTGCGAAGGGGGTTGGGCGGGAGCCTGGGAGGACCAGGTCCTCGGAGCAATCAGTTTCTCTGGATTTTCCTGGGAAAATCTCGGCTGCACCGGTGCGGCCGCCACTGCAGTGGGGGCGCGGCCAAAAATTTTGTTATTGATATCCTGGGCAAAGTCGTTGATCCGGGGTATGACCTCGCCCATCCCCTTGGTTTGGGCATAAATGGTAACCGGGGGCTTGTCAGTGGTCAAGGGCACCATCTTGGAATCGATACTGACGCTTTCTCCAAAAATGGTGAGGCTGCCGAAGAGCACGTAATCCACCCCCAGGCTGGTACCTATCTCCCGCGCAGCAGCCTCATTGAGCGGGCCCTGGTGCCCGGCCATGGCCTCTTTCACCAGCTGCTTTTCGACGACCTCGACCTTGCCCTCCCAGGCCAGCCGGCTGGAGAGCATGTCCAAAATCCCATTCCTCAGGTATGCCAGATCCCTGTCCGCATTGATCTGGAAGGGTAGTACCGCCACCTTCTTGGCCACCTCGGCGGCCGAACCGCTGGCTACAAACAGGAGAGGTATTATGGCGAGAAGGGCAAGGGTTCGCCCAACGTTTTTCATCACGTTTTTCATCATCCTGTAGAAGAATTTATCTATAAAGACCATTCAGGGCACCAAAGGTTCCACGGAAAAACACCCATAAACAACTACTGTAGCATTCAGCATCTAATATATAAACAACTATCTTTTCGTTTTTCTTTTCTCACGTTTGATCTGCCGTTTTGGCGTATCTATCAGGATTACACCCAACGGTCAAGCACGGCTAAGATAGCTGCGAAAGGAAATTTTTCTCTTGGCCATTTCCGTTTTCTGGCTTACATTTACCCCAAATTAGTAATCATACCCAAGAGTATCAGTAGTGAGCCGCGAAGATCACTAATGTAAGAAAAAACAAAAAGTTATCTACAAAGACTCACTTGGCAACTAAGTCCCTGTTTTTAAATTTACATCTTTACCGATAGCTGACAGCTGATCGCTGAATGCTTCTCAAAAAGGAGATAAAGCATGGCGGAACTCAAGGAAATGTACCGGACAGTCATGGATGATCACTTCCCGGAGTCGATGACCATCGCCTTCGGCGACCAAATCCTCACCTATCGCAAGCGCACCTGGAAGATCCCTGACGAGAAAAGCGGTGAAATCATCGAAAAGGGCTTGCGCTACGGAGAAAATCCCGGCCAGGAGGCCGTTCTATACGAGCTGGTAGACGGCAATCTCACCCTTGGGGAGTGCCAGTTCATCGAACCCGGCCTGGGACTGGTAAGCGCTATCACCGAAGCCGAAATGCTCCAGGCTGGCAAACATCCCGGCAAGACCAATCTTACCGATCTGGATAATGGCCTCAATGTCCTAAAATATTTGGACACCAGACCGGCAGCGGTGATCCTCAAACACAACAACCCCTGCGGCGCTGCCCACGGCGACAGCCTTGCCGAAGCCTATGATCGGGCGAACATGGCGGACCGGATCGCCGCCTTCGGTGGTTGCGTGGTTTTCAACCAGCCAGTGGACAAGGCTACCGCCGACCTGGTGGCAGCCAACTACCTGGAAGTTGTGGCAGCGCCGGAGTACGAGGAGGGCACACTAGAGATTCTCAAGCAGCGCGCCAATTTAAGGATTATCCAAATCTCCCGCATGGACCGGCTAACCGACTATCGGAAGCGACGCTTCCTAGAATTCAAATCGCTCACGGACGGCGGCCTCATTGTCCAACAATCACCTTTGAATGCCGTGCTCAGAGTCGAGGATTTTCAGCCCGCAGAAACCACCTACCAGGGCAAGACTTACAAGATCAAGAGATCTCCTACCGAACAAGAGCTCAGAGATCTCCTCTTTGGCTGGAGTATCGAACAGGGTGTGACCTCCAACTCTGTGCTCTACGTGAAGGATGAGTGCACCGTGGGAATCGGCACCGGCGAGCAGGACAGGGTAGGTGTCGCAGAGATTGCCGTTTTCAAAGCATACACCAAGTACGCTGACCGGGTCTGCTTCGAGAAGTATGCCATCCCTTACAAGGATCTGGAGCTTGCCATCGCCAAAGGCGAACGGGATAAGGCTCTTAAGGAGGAAATTGACGGTGCCACCCAGAAAGCAAAGGGAGGTCTTATTGGCGCCACCATGGTATCGGATGCTTTCTTCCCTTTCCGGGACGGCGTTGATGTGGGCCTAAAAGAGGGTATTACCGCTGTGGTCCAGCCGGGCGGATCTCTCAGGGATTTCGAGGTAATCGAGGCCTGCAACGAGGCAGGTGCCACCATGGTATTCACCGGCCAGCGAGCCTTCAAACATTAAATACCGTGTCATTACACCCATTGTCGAAAACATATAGTATTTGTGGAGGACTTGTAACATTGTACTTCGAACCGCAGAATATCGAATAAGGAATAATAAATGTCGCAGGAGAACAGAGTATTTGATCTTGAGGAGCGCTTAATTGATTTTGCTGTCCGAATTATTCGCATAGCGGAATCCCTACCCAAAACCAAGGTGGGAAATCACATTTCAGGGCAACTGATTCGCTGTGGGACTTCCCCCCCTCCCAATTATGGTGAAGCGCAAAGCGCAGAATCTCGTTCTGACTTCATCCACAAAATGAAGGTATGCCTGAAAGAGTTACGTGAGACACGGGTATGGCTAATTATGATTGTAAGGGCCGATCTGATAGAGCCAGCATCAAGAGTTGAACCTCTGATTGATGAGAATAACGAGCTGATATCCATTTTTGTGACAAGCATAAAAACCGCTAAAGAAAAACAAAAAAAGCCTTCGTAATTCGAAATTTCTTGTTCGATATTCGATATTCGTTTAGGTTCAGCAAAATCTTGGAGCAGGCTATCGCCCATAACGGTCCAGCGGGCCTTCAAACATTAGCCCGAATTCTCCTTCACGGGCAGCTCTCACCGAATTAATGAAACGTTACCGCAAAATAGGTGGTGATATTCTCGTTTGTCTGCTGCTAGTAGCGGCCACACTTACAGTGTACTGGCAAGTGCGGAATTATGAGTTCATTCGGTGGGATGACCCTGTCTATGTCACAGAGAATCCGCATGTGCAGGCTGGTCTGAGTCGCGAAAGCGTTGTCTGGGCTTTCAGTTCTGCTTACGCTGGATTTAGAATTCCACTGACCTGGCTATCTCTCATGCTGGATTTTGAGTTCTATGGTCTGCATGCAGGTGGGTATCATGTGACCAATTTGCTCTTCCACATAGCAAATACCCTCTTACTATTTCTTGTACTTAAACTTATGACCGGCGCACTCTGGCGCAGCGGATTTGTTGCTGCCTTGTTTGCCCTCCATCCCCTCCACGTGGAATCAGTTGCCTGGGTAACTGAACGCAAGGATGTACTGAGCACCCTGTTCTGGATGCTCGCCATGTGGGGCTACCTCCGCTATGTTGAGCGTCCCGGGGTCAAGAGATACCTCGTGGTAGTTCTTACCTTTACTCTTGGCCTTATGGCCAAGCCCATGGTTGTGACGCTCCCCTTTGTCCTCTTTCTTTTGGACTTTTGGCCTCTCGAGCGTTTTCGGGTTGGCCACCCAGATATGAATACGAAGGCTACGGCCGACATATCCAATAGCCTCAAGGAGCAAAGAACCATCGTTCATCGTCTCCTCTGGGAAAAGGTTCCTTTGTTTGTTGTTGCGGCGGCTTCGGGTTTAATGACATTCCTTGCTAAGAAAGATGTAGGCGCCTTGTGGGAGTTGGAAATACATCCTGTCAATATCCGCATCGCCAACGCGCTGGTTTCTTACGTGAAATATATTGAAAAGATGATGTGGCCCCGTGACCTGGCTGTCCTATATCCGCACCCTGGTGAAAGTTTACCGCTCTGGCAGGTTGTGGGAGCTGGTTTACTGCTGCTAATTATATCAATCTTTGTGATCCGCACGGCTAAAAGGCGACCCTATCTCACTGTGGGCTGGCTCTGGTATCTGGGAACACTTGTGCCGGTGATCGGACTGTTGCAGGTAGGACAACAGGCCATGGCAGACCGGTTCACTTATATCCCGCTCATAGGCCTGTTTATCATGATCGCCTGGGGTGTTTCCAACTTTGTGGACAAGATCCCGCATCGCAGTACTGTACTCGCCACCTCAGCGGGGGTGCTTATCATAGTTCTAATGATCTGCACCTGGAAGCAAGTCAGGCTTTGGCAGGACAGCACCACTCTCTTTGAACATACCCTTAGTGTCACCTCCAATAACTACTCCATGCACCATAACTTGGGAAATATGCTGAGGGAATCGGGTAAAGTCGATGAGGCCATCACGCACTACACTAAAGCGCTTGAGATCAGGCCCAACCATGATCGCGCCCACAATAACCTTGGAATAGCTCTGGCGCATAAGGGCAGGCTCGATGATGCCATTTACCACCATTCCCAGGCGATCAGGATAAACCCCAACAATATCGAAGCATACCAAAATCTTGGACTCATTTTGGCCCGCCAGCGTAACCTGGACGATGCCATCATCTATTTTAACAAGGCGTTAGAACTCGACCCGTATTCTGCCGATGTCCACACCGGCATGGGAACCGTGTTGTTATTCCAGGGAAAATTGGAAGAAGCCACCGTCCACTTTTCCAAGGCGCTCGAGATCAATCCCAACCATGCTGAGGCACACAACCATTATGGGGTGGTTTTAGCCCGCCAGGGCAGGCTCGATAATGCCATTATTCATTTTTCCCAGGCAGTCAGGATAAAACCCTCATACAAGAGAGCAAAGGATAATTTGCAAAGGGCCTTGCGCATGGTGGAAAAGTCGACTTCTCCGGCACCGCCTTAGAGTCGGCCTAGTCTGGATTAGGGTTAACCACGGAGGCAGTTTAAATCCGAAATCCGAATATCGAAATCCGAAACAAATTCGAATTTTCAAAATCCAAATGACCAAACACAAGACAAGTATTTTAGAGCAGTTACGCCTTGAACATTTGGAAATTCGCATTTTGGATTTCGAATTTGGATCTCAGGCCAGCGGCGGTAGGCTAATTACTATGAAAGAGCCCAAGGACATTGCATCCCTAATCAAAGAACTTAAGAACATTGTTGATGAGGTGGGTCCAGAGAACGTCTATCGCCCCATTTATGATCATCAGTCACAGTTTATCATTAAAGGTCACGTTCCCATAAGAAAAGAGCTTCTCGAGGCCTTTTCAAAAGCTGATTTGAAGGGAAAGTCGGTCATCGATTTGGGGTGTAATTTTGGTTTTTTTTCTTTCCTGGTAAAGCGTCTTGGGGCATCAAGAGTCTTGGGAGTAGATCTCTCCCCCAAAATAATAACTGGTTGCAACATATTAAAATCGATATATCGAATGTCTGACGTGGAGTTTGTTGTTGGTAATATCGAAAACCTAGATAAAACCTATGACAAATTCGATATTGCCATGTTGGTGGACTATTTTGGCAAGCACAGTATAAGAAAAGACAAAATAAAACATTTACTGAATAATCTGGAGCTATTGGCACAAAAAGAAATTCTTTTGGTCATCAGGCCGATCTATAAGATAAGAGAGGAACTTGGGTTGGAGCCCAGCGAGTTGGTAAGAATTTATCCAGAAAAATATATTGAGGGCGACTATTTTTGTCTGACCCGATGTGTCCAAGATCATTTGGACAGCGATTGGACCATGCATCCCATCTCAGAATTATCTGCAGGCTATCAAAAACGGCTCAAGTTGATTCAGTTTTTGAGAAAAGAAGCATAGAGCATAGGGAAATGCAACTGGCAGCGGACAGCTTGCAGCAAGCAGCCAATACTCATCATGACCTACTAGGTGTCATCTGCTGGCTGCATGCTAGGCAATAAGGTCATTTAGAAGTAGTAATCACCTGATAAAGCGGAGCTTTAATCTGGTGATCCATTCATAAAGCGACCTAATGACTATGAATGACAGCGAAGCGTACTGACGGCGAAGCCAAATGACTTAGATTTTCCTTGCGCCCTGTGCCCTGCGCCTTGCGCCTTCGTACTCCTGTCTCCTCAAAAAATCATTCCCCTTGCCATCGTCTGAAGAGCTCATGCGGGATTCGGAAGCAATCTAGAACCTTACCTATGGTGTGTAGAACGAGGTCATGGATAGTCTCGGGGTTGTGATAAAAGGCAGGAACAGGAGGCAAGATCACCGCTCCGTGTGATGCAGCAGAGAGCATCAGTTCCAGGTGTCCCTTGTGAAGGGGGGTCTCTCGCACCACCAGAACGAGGGGGCGGTTTTCCTTGAGAGTAACATCCGCAGCCCGGACCAGCAGGTTGGTATTATAGGAGTGGGCAATTCCAGAAAGAGT
>JASFEM010000140.1:0-9153 GCA_050124835.1 Syntrophobacterales bacterium
GTGTTGAATGGCGCCCGAAATACCGCAGGCAATATAGAGGGTGGGAGTAACCACTTTACCGGTCTGCCCCACTTGATCGGCATGAGGACGCCAGCCCGAGTCAACAGCGGATCTCGAGGCGCCGACACTACCGCCGAGAAGCGTAGCCAACTCCTCGAGCATGGCAAAGTTCTCCGGGCCCTTCATGCCTCGGCCACCGGAAACTATGACCTCTGCCTCGGTGAGATCAATTTTGCCGCCGGCATCCTTTTCAATACTCACAACTTGAGTCTGATTTCCTTCCGCCACTTCCACTTGTGCCTTCTCCACCTCAGCATTCTTCGAGGTGTCAGGAGCAAGACAGTCCATTACATTGGGCCGGCAGGATGCCATCTGCGGCCAGGTTCCATCTGACCACTCATACCAGGCGAAAGCCTTACCTGCATACATCGGCCTCTTGGCTTTGAGAGAACCTCCCTCTACCTTTAACTCGGTACAGTCCGTGGCCAATCCTGCCCCAAGTCTAGCTGCCAGCCGCGCACTGAAATCCTTTCCGTCCACGGATGCGGGGGTGAGGATCACCTTGGGATCGAGGCTTCTCAGGACTTCGGCCGCCGCCGGCACATAGGTCTCAGCCCTATAATCCTTTAAATTCGGGTTGTCCACCACGTATACTTTCTCAACCCCATAGTTGCCGAGATCGCCTGCCAAGCTCTCAACCCCCGCACCTAAGGCAACAGCCATGAGTGGCTCTCCCAGTTCATCGGCAAGCCTTCTGCCTTCACTGGCAATTTCAAAAGAAACGCGCCGGAACGCACCTTCACGAAACTCCGTTATCACACACACTCCCTGTGCCATCATTATTCTCCTTCCACCTTTGTTTGCTATCAAACCAGAGAACTAAGCAAATAGGTCTGGCCACTGAGTCAGCTTTTCAAATTCGAAATTCGAATATCGAAATCCGAAACAAGTTACAAATGCTCGAAATTCAAATGATTAAAACATAAGATTTTTAGTTTTAATCAGTACTTTTTTGAACATTTGAAAATTCGTATTTCGGATTTGTTTCGTGCTTCGTGCTTCGGATTTAGGATTTACTCCACTTTCGTTTTTGCATATGAAAACTTGATAAATTCCAACCCGTAATCTAGAACTCCGATTAGATTACTTTGGCCTCCTCGTGAAGAAGACGAACCAACTCCTTGGCCTTTTCAGCGGTTTCACCCTCTAGAACGCGGCCCGCCTGCCGCTCTGCCGGCAACTCCATAGAGGTCACCTTTATCATAGCTCCCTCAGCTCCCACATCGTCGGAGGACAGTCCTAAGTCGGCAAGGGTCTTTGTTTCTAGAGGCTTCTTTTTGGCTTTCATGATTCCCGGCAACGAGGCATACCTTGGATTCCACACGGCGTGGGCGCCGCCAAATGTCACCAGCGCTGGCAGCGTTCCCTCCAAGCTCACCCTTGCCCCCTCAATGGGCCGTTCTATTTTTATTTTGCCATCCACAACCTCTACTGAGACGGCCAGGCCCAGATGTGGTATGCCTGCAAGCTCGGCAACCATGATACCCACCTGATTTTCATCATCGTCCACTGCCCTGTGGCCACAGAAAACCAAGTCGAAGTCCAGATTCCTTAGTGCTGCCGCCAGAACCTTCGCCTTGCCCAGGGCATCGCTTCCTTCCGTTGCCGGGTCATCCACCAATATCCCTTGGTCTGCTCCCATTGCCATAGCAGTACGGATAGACTCAACAACTCGCTCCGGGCCCATGCTGAGTATGCTGACCGTCGCCCCAGCACTTTCCTTGAGACGAAGAGCGGCTTCCACGGCATATTCGTCGTAAGGGTTCATTATCCACTTGATGTCGCTGGTATCTATGCTTTTGCCGTCACCGCCGATCCTGATCTTTGTCTCCGTGTCCGGCACTTGCTTAAGCAAGACAACAATGTTCACCTTCCCGCTCCTTTCTGCCAGTTTACCTTTGGCCTACTAATCTCTCTCGCTACTATGTAACTGTCAAAACCTCCGAAATTCAAAAAACTTGATTTGAGATATGAAATACCATCAACACGGCTTTTCTCATCTCAACTCTCGAATCCCACATCCTATATCACGTTTCAACAGGCTTACCAATCAGACAACAGTCCCACAAAACCGCCAGCAAGCTCATCAATGGACCGTTCTGGGGCCTGCAGTAGACCCTGAACGGCAATACCTTGCACTGCGCCTATTAGAGCCGTTGCAGCCGCCCGCGAGTCTGTTACCTTTGGATGGTTTTCCAATATACGGGAAAAAGCCTCGATGAAGTCTTCGTACACCTCCTTTAGCCGGTTCTCCATTGGATTTCTGCTGCCAGCAAATTCTGTAGCCAGCGCTGCCAGGCAGATTGTCGCCTCTGGTTGCCGGCGGAAATGCTCGCACATAATATCCACAACTCCCTGAGCCACCGCCAAAGAACCCTTCTCTGCCCGGTTGAGGTGATCTGAGTATATATCGATGCCACGGGCCAACCGGTCTACTACCGCCTCGAGCAAAGCTTCTTTGGATGGAAAATGATGAAACACAGCACCTGAAGTCAAAGTAACCGCTTGGGCTATGTCTGTGATTGTGGTCTTGTGGTAGCCTTGGCGCGCGAATAGTTCAGTTGCGGCCATGAGAATCTTTTTGTGGGTTGCTCGCCCTTGCGCTTCCTTCTTGTTGTAACGTTTCACGGGCATAAAGATTACATAGCACATACTATGTAATATGTCTATGGTAAAAATTAAGGCGAGGATAAGCCTCGCCCACGCACCGAAAACAATCAATTCTTGAGCTTTGCTCGCAAAGAGCCAGTATAAGCCATGTTGAGACCTAGTTTTAGATCTTCCTCGCTCAGTCCGAATGCTATTCCCATGAGCTGGGGTAGGTAGACAACCGAAATTCTCAAGTCTTCACCTTTGGCCTGTGATACCTGTTTCTGATAGCTGTCCAGGTTCATTTGGCACATGGGACACACGGTAGCGATACAGTCGGCCCCTTTTGCCGCCTTCAACAGTTCACCTGTCAGTTCAACCGCGATTTCTTTTTTGGTTGTCATCAACCCGGCACCGCAGCATTTGGCAGCCATCGTCCAAGGATGCACTTCAGCGCCAAGCGCCTCGATTAACGGCTCCATACATCGAGGCTGTTCGGGGTCGTCATAGCCGCCGTAAGGACGCAAGGCCTGACAACCATAATATGGAGCGATGCGCAAGCCTGACAGTTCGCGCTTTACCTTGGCCTTGATCATCTCTGCACCAATATCGGTGGCAATTACATCCAGCAGATGGCGAGATTTGATGCCTCCCTGGTAGCTTAATTCCTCTTCCTGCAGGACATCATTGATCTTCTCTAGGAGGCCCTCATCGCTGCCTAGATGCTCGTCTACCTTCCTGAGATTAAGGTAGCAAGCACTACAAGGGATCAAAAAATCACAGTTCTTATCCATTTTTGCAGCCAAGGCCAGATTGCGCGCTGGAAGTACCATTGAAAGTAGCTCGCTGATTGTCTCTGCAGCGCTGGCACCGCAGCAGGTCCAATCCTCCAGTTCTATCAATTCTACCCCCAGTGCTTGCATGACCGCCTGGGTGGAGATGTTATATTCGAGCGCTGTGCCCTCCAAAGAACATCCGGAGTAATAGAAGTACTTCATGAACTTGCCTCCAGTTCTTTTACTTTGCGAAAGATGGCATCCAACTTCCCTGGCCCAAAGAATTTCGGCATTTCAGGGGAAACTTTTCCTTTCATCATAAGCCTCATACCCAAAGGGGTGAAACTTAAAGGGAGCATAGGACTCTTCATGGCTATAAAGTACCTGGTCATAAGCTCCATCTCCCTCACCCGGCCATAGCGTCTGACCGTGTCAAGAAAAGTCTGGTAGAAACGTGCTCCCTTTTTTTCTGCAACTCCCTTGGCTACAGCCAGTTGCTTCAAAGCATGAATGGTCTCTGTCAAAGGCAAGCCCCGCGGACAGCGCAAAGTGCAGTAATAGCAACTTGAGCAAAGGGAAAAGGTCCGGCTGTCAAAGATTTCATCTACCAAGCCAAGTTGAATCATTCGCCACATTTGCCTAGGGGTGAAATCCATGGCATAAGCGCTACCGCAAGATCCGGTGCAGGTGCCGCACTGCATACAAGCTCGAATGTTCTCCCGGATGGACGCCATGAAGTCTTTCGCGATGTGACCCTCGGTTAGTTCCAGTTTCTCTTCACTCATGGGATACTGTCTCCTTTGGAAGCTGTAAGCTGTCAGCGAGCAGCCCTCAATTCTAGACTACCTGACGGCTGAAAGCTGATAGCTCATCGCTAAAAAATCTCTTCCAGTGCTGCGTCGATTACCGAGAAGACCTGTTGATCCAGGAAGCCACGCAGCACCGAGGCACTGTTGGGACAAACGGCCGCACAAGAACCACAACCCTGGCAGCTCAGCTCATCAACCATTATCTTTTCCTCATCCTCATCTCGCCACCTGGCTCCATAAGGACATGCCTCAATGCATTTCTCGCACAGTGAGCAAAGGCTGTACCGCACCTCAGCGACTGTGCTGCCCGCAGTCAGTCTTTCGCTGGCAAGAATTCTAAGGGCTCGCTGGGCAGTTGCTTCCGCCATGGCAACGGACTCGGTAATGTTCCGCGGAGAATGGGACATACCGCAGGTAAAAATCCCTTCTCTAAGAAAATCCACCGGTCGCCACTTATACTCCGCCTCCTGAAAAAAGCCGTCCTGGTTTGTTTCAACCCCGAATATCTCTGCCAATTTCCCTTGACCGTCGGGAGCAATGCCGGTACTAAGTACCAACAAATCAGTCTCCACCACCACCTCCCGGCCCAGGATTGGATCAGTGACAGCAGTCGAGACACGGCCATTTTCTGTGCTAACCTTCGGTTTGTCGTCTAAGTCGTACTGAATGAAAATCACCCCTGCCTGCCGCGCCTGTGTGTAATAGGTCTCCAGAAATCCATAGGCCATAATATCCCGGTAAAGGATATAAATATCGATTTCTGGATTTTGTTCTTTTAAATAGAGCGCGTTTTTCAGCGCCGAACTACAGCATATCCTGCTACAGTAATTCCGAGGCTCCTCCCGTGAGTCTACGCATTGAATCATGGCAACTACGCCCAACTCGGCAGGATTTATTTGACCTGAGTGGAGCCGTTCCTCCAGTTGGTGTTGGGTAACGATGGTGTCACTTTGACCATAGCCGTAGGACTCAGTGGTGGCCTCTTTGCCTCCCGTTGCCAGAATTGTGACCCCATGCTCGAGGGTTTCACCTGAACCGTCTTCTTTCTCAATGGTAGTGATGAACCGACCAACCCTACCGTGAGAATGCAGCACCTTTGAATTCATGTGCAGGTGAATATTGGGATGTCTTTGAACCTTGGAAATCGTCTGCTCCAAGAGTTCCTGGGGTGAGTTGCCCTCAAGGGTCCGATAGAGATGCCGGAGATTACCGCCAAGTTCCTCCGCCTTTTCCACCAAAAAAACTTCAAAACCATGTTCAGCAATGCCCAACGCCGAGGTCATACCGGCTATCCCACCGCCCACCACCAGCCCCTTTTGGGCAATGGGTGTAGCGGTCGAGACCGAAGGGTCCATTCCCTTGAGTTTGCCCACTCCCATGCCCAGCGCCAGCCGAATCTCCCGGCTCGCCTGCTCCCGGCTGAAATTATTTCCAGGAAACGCGGAAGTCCGGATATCCACAACCTCCATAAGCGCAGGATTTAGTCCTGTATTTGCACCCAGATCGCGAAGTTTTCTCGTGTAAACATAGGGCATGCAGGACCCAATGAGGAGCCGGTTTGCCCCGCTTCCTTCCATAGCTTGCTCAAGCTGATTCCAACCTTCTTGAGTGCATATACTCTCAAAGCGATGGACATGGCTGACGGAGTCAAGATCCGAAACAAAAGATTCCACCTCTTCTATTTGAGCTGCCTGAGTTAAGGTGTCACCGCAGGTGCAGATAGCCACCATGACCTGAGGTGGTTCCCGGGATACGTCACGAAAGGCAACCTTTGATTCGGCGGCCTCGGCAAGGCCCCCACCCTTTGAGTGAATCAGACCTGAGGCCCGCAAGGAGGCGGAACTTGCCTGAATTACTGATTCGGAGATATCCCTGAGGCCCGAAAAGGAGCCGGCAACGTATACCCCATCTTGGTTGGTAAGACTCAAAGAAAAAGGATTTAATTGGCAGAACCCCCATTGATTCAATTCAACTCCGGTCATTTCCGCCAGAATATCGCTACCAGCTGGTGGTCTTTGACCGGCGGCAAGTACCACCAAGTCAAAAATCTCCTCACGTCCGGTCCCAGTGATATCGGTGTAGACGATTCTCGGGTCTCCACCCAATTCCTTCTGTTCCACTGAGTGAACTCTGCTCCTCTGAAACCTAACCCCATATGTCTTTTCCGCCTCGTCCCGATACCGCTGGAAATCCTTGCCAAAGGTTCGCATATCCATATAGAAGATTGTGGCCTCCACCTGACCGTTGCTTCTCTCCTTGGCAAGCAGCGCTTCTTTGATGGAGAACATACAGCAGATGGAAGAGCAGTAGTCGGCATCTGCATGCATGTCCCTGGAACCCACACACTGAAGCCAGGCGATTTTGCCAATCTCTTTGCCATCGCTGGGACGCACCAGCTTACCCTGATAGGGCCCGGTACCACTTACTATCCGTTCGAACTCGATGCTGGTAACCACATTGGGAATCTCACCGTAGCCGTATGTGTTCAATCCGTTTCCTGCCGGATCAAAGGAGCCAAAGCCTGCGGCCAGGATAACCGCCCCTACTTCCATTTTAAACTCACCAGCCCGCTCTAGGTTCTCGTAGAGTTTGACCACTAGAGGAACAAGGGTATCCGGGTCGAAGGGTTTCATCAGATATTCAAGAGCTCCAATCTTCATGGCCTCCACTGCTGTTTCCACCGTGGCATAAGCCGTCATCATTACCACGGGAAGTTCGGACCGCATCTCTTTGGACCGCTTCAGCACTTCGACCCCATCCATCTCGGGCATTTTGATGTCAAGGAGCATCAGATGGTATGCCTGTTTTGCGATCTTTTCCAAAGCGTCGGGGCCTGATTCCGCCGTCTCAACATCAAATCCTTCCTCGATCAGCCAGTCTCTGAGCGAGTCGCGCACAATGAGTTCGTCATCTACCACCAGGATTCGAAACTGCCGCCGTGCTTCCCAGCGGAAATCGATGGCCCCAGTGGGGCAAATCTTTTCACACTCGCCACACAAGGTGCAGGACTCCAAGTCGACCACGTAGTTATTAGGAATGTTGTGGGGCACTGGCAAATAGACCGCTTTTCTCTTGGCCAACCCAGCATTGAACTCGTCTGCAACCTCCACCGGGCAAACGTGACTACACTCTCCGCAACCAATGCAAAGTTCCGGGTCTACTACGGCAGGTCTCTGTCGCAAGGTGACCTCGAATTTGCCGGGCTCACCCTCCATTTCCACCAATTCAGTGTTAAGCATTATGTCGATGTTTTCGTGAAACAGCCCCTTGCGCAGGCAGTACTGAGAAGAAGAATCCCGTTCTACCAGAGGCAGCATCTTGCACATACCGCAGTGGTCACTGGGAAATTGGTAATCAAGCTGCGTAAGAGTTCCTCCCAAGTTCGGTGCTCGGTCAATGAGCTTTACCTGGTAGCCAAGTTCTGCCAAATCCAAAGCGGAGCGAATACCGCTGATTCCGGCACCCACCACCAAGGCTGATCCTATCTTTTTTCTCATTGTCTACTACCTCATAGTGAGAAAGAATCCTGTTCAATGTCTGTGTAATTCAAAGCAAGATGGTTTTGTTTGGGTAGGGCCCGTCCCAGTGTCGGCCCATATCCTCCCATCTCCCTCTTTTTTTCATGATCTTTACCCTCTGCCCTATGCGCTTTCACGGCCAACGGCCGTGAACACCTAGTGTGATTTAGCCACAACCTCCTGGAATTCATCTTCCCGAAATATTGAGAGTGGAGGGTCGTCATCCAGACTACGTCCGGCTTCATAATCAAAGGCCTTCTGGGTGTGGTGTGCCATGGTTCGAAAAATCTCCATTACGGGTATATTATTGGGACAGGCATTGGAACACTGGCCGCAACCGATACACGCCGTGCTCATGTGAGCTATGCGGGTTAAATGAAAGAAGACCGTGTCTGTGGGCATTTTTAGGATGCCCTTCCGCTTTGCCCATCTCAGATATTGCGAAGGTTCGTGGTCGAATACATCGGTGAGAAAAACGCACTCTTTGCAATAGCAAACAGGGCAAGCCACCCGGCAGTTGTAACAATTGACACAGTTACCGAGATAACTCACAAGCTTCTCCACATCTGATGTGGCCTCACTGGTCTCGGCAAACATCTGATCACGATATGCCAGCCGTTCTGCCACCATTTCTTCGATCTCTTTACCCCGTTTCTCCGGCTCACTGGTGGAGGATAGCCCGAGATTATCCAATAAATCCTCGCCTCGAGGTGTATTGGCCTTCGCCAGCAGATGATCGTTGAGGTCCACACCCACTAAGCCTATGAGCACATCTGCGCTTTCCGGTATGGGATACTCACAGGCCTTGCATGCAGGTGAAACATCAAAACCATCGCAAGCGGTTCCCTTGCCTTCTTGGATATTGCGGTAGAACCTCAAGGTGGCTTCCATGCCGTTATCACCGGCAAAATCAGGATATTGGACATTGCTGTATGCGCCCAGACAATCCACCCCGACAAGGACGACGTCTTCGACCTTGCCTTGCTTCAATTTCACCAACTCAATAAAGGCCCGGATCTCACAGGGGCGAAGCACAACTGCCACCTTCCCCCCTAGAGGCTTTCTGGTAAGCTTTGAAACCACTTTGGCTGCGTTAATGGGAAAGACGGGTGCCAGTGGATCGGCAGCGTCAAGCTTCTCCGGATCCGTGACTAAAGTGGGCATCACTGAGTTTTTCATTGGCAGGTGTTGGGCCACCAAGAGGCCATTGATCTCTCCGTCCCGAAGCATTGTCTTGAAAAAGTCCTGTAACGAACTGACCAGGTTCTGATCCTTTATTGGTATTTTTACTGTGGTTGCCATCGATTCCCTCCAGCTTATCTACTTGGGGCACAGAGATCTTTAAATGACCATCTGTTTCCGCACTTCATTTGGGCCTAGACCCTTGACCTCATCCACCAA
>JASFEM010000141.1:0-9064 GCA_050124835.1 Syntrophobacterales bacterium
CGAGACCCAGCTCAAGATGGCAGTGGAAGCGGTTTTTCGCTCCTGGAATGTCAAGCGGGCCGTAGACTACCGGCGCCAGTTTAACATCACCAAAGACATGGCCTACGGAACGGCCGTGAACATCTGCACCATGGTTTTTGGCAACATGGGTAATGATTCCGCCACAGGTGTGGGATTTACCAGAGATCCCGGTACGGGAGCAAACCGTCTTTACGGTGAGTACCTCATCAATGCCCAGGGAGAAGATGTGGTTGCTGGAATTCGCACTCCCAAGCAATTCAAAGAATTGCGCAAAGATATGCCCAAGGCTTATCGTGAATTGCTCAAACTACGTCAGACCCTGGAGAACCATTATCGTGAGATTCAAGACTTCGAGTTCACCATTGAAAAGGGTAAACTGTGGTGCCTTCAGACCCGCAATGGCAAAATGAATGCTCAAGCTTTGGTCAAAACCTCCAACGACATGGTAAACGAGGGCTTGATCAGCGAGCATGAAGCGGTTATGCGCATCGCACCTGACGCGCTGGAGCAACTGCTTCACCCCCGCCTGGATCCGAAAGCCGCCGCTGAGCCATTGGCTACGGGTATTGCTGCGTCGCCCGGTGCCGCCGTTGGTGAGATCGCTTTTAGCGCGGATGATGCGGTGGCCATGGAAGCAGAGGGCAAACAAGTGATTTTGGTGCGGGAAGAGACCAGACCTGATGATATTCATGGAATGTTTGCGTCCCGGGGGATTCTCACCTCTCGAGGCGGCAAGACCTCCCATGCCGCAGTTGTAGCCAGGGGTATGGGTAAACCCTGTGTCTCGGGGGCAGAGAATATCCACATTGATTACAGCAAGAAGAAAGTCTCCATGGGGGGGATGGAATTGGGTGAAGGGGATGTGATTACCATCGATGGCGGCAGTGGTTGTGTTTATGAGGGTAAAATTCCCACCATCGAACCGGAGATGACCGAGGACATGCTCTCCATTTTGGAGATGGCCGATGAAGTCCGCACCCTGGGTGTGTGGGCCAATGCCGACACTCCCGACGCCGCAATCAGAGCACGACAGTTAGGAGCGCAAGGGATCGGCCTTTGTCGAACTGAACGCATGTTTAATGACCCTGACAGGCTCCCTATTTTTCAAGAGATGATCTTGGCCGACAACGAAAAGGAGCGCCAGACCGCCATCGACAAGTTGGTTCCCATGCAAAAGCATGATTTCAAAGAGATTTTTGAAGCTATGGCCGGTCTTCCTGTAATCATCCGGCTCTTGGACCCGCCGCTCCACGAGTTTCTTCCCACCATTGAAGAATTGATGGTGGACATCAAGAGACTGCGAGAATTCAGTATGTTCATGAGCAGCGTCGAGGAACTCCCGGAAACCATGAAAATACTGGATCCCAAGCTCTTGGAGTACGTGCCTGCTATGGATACTGTCATCAAGGATCTTTCTAAAATCCGCAGCGCTGGCATGGACGAGGATCTGCTCGAACGAAAAGAGGAAACCTTGCGCAAGGTGCGGAGCCTCACCGAGGTCAATCCCATGCTGGGTCATCGTGGTGTCCGTTTGGGCATCTCAAGCCCTGAGATCTACGACATGCAGATTCAGGCTATCCTCGAGGCCACAGCAGAATGCATAAAGGATGGGATAGATGTAAAACCGAAGATTATGATTCCCCAGGTGTGTACGGCCCAGGAGCTACGCTGGGTGCATGAACGGACGCTCAAAATCCATAAAGAAGTGGAAAAACACTATAAGGTCAAGGTGAATTACTTCTTTGGCACGATGATCGAAGTGGTCCGTGCCTGTATGCGCGCCGGTCGCCTGGCCGAGGTGGCGGAGTTTTTCTCTTTTGGCACCAATGACCTCAGCCAGGGAACTTTCTCTTTCTCCCGTGAAGACGCGGAAAACAAGTTCCTCCCACTTTACAACGAGCGCCAGATTCTCCAGGACAATCCCTTCGAGATTCTGGATGTCAAGGGGGTGGGCCGTCTCATAGATATCACCATTGAGTGGGCTCGCAAAACCAGGCCTGACATCGAGATCGGCATCTGCGGCGAGCACGGTGGCAATCCCAGATCCATCGAATTCTGCCACCAGGTCGGGATGACTTACGTTTCCTGCTCGCCCCTCAGGGTGCCTGTGGCCCGGCTGGCAGCTGCCCACGCCCAGCTCAAGGAAATGGCCGGTGAGGAACTGAAGGAGGCGTTGGCCAAACAACTATAGAGTGGGAAAATCTTGGGAGAATCGATCCAAGGTAGGTGCGAATCGACCTGGCTGGGTGCGACGCGGCGACGCGATGACGCGGAGACGCGGAGAGATTAATTAGATACTAGATGGAGGGTCTTTCGCCGTGTCGCCGTGTCCCCGTTTCGTTCCGCTCTGCTTAGTGCCTACTGCCTAGTGCCTAGTAAGGATAGCGCTGTGCGCTATCCTTCAAATCCTTCGCAAAAAGCTAGGACATTCTTCCCTAGGTCAGGGAGATAATAGCCACCTTCGAGAAGCGCAAACCGCCTCCCGCCGCATAGCCTCTCCGAAGCCTGACGCAGCCAGGAACCCAAAAGTCTGTAGTCTTCAGTTTTAAGGAGACCGCCAAGATCCTTTTCATAGGTATCAAAGCCCATGGAGACTGCCAGTAGGTCGGTTTTCCTGATAACCCTTAAGACATACTGCACCTTTTCCAGATACTCCTCTCGTTCTACGGCCGAGACATTCTTCACGGATACTTCGGAATCATATGCAAAAATTCGGTGGGTGCCGTCTCCGACGTGATGGTCCAAGTCTATGATATACACCCAGCGAAGATTATATTCCTGACGAATCTTTCTGACGGCAATGGCCATATTGTTCACGTAACAAAATCCCCACGATCCGCTTTGGTCTGCGTGGTGGCCTGGAGGTCGCACAAGTCCGAAAGCAGGCCTGTTGTCCAATGCTAACTTGGCGCATTCAATTGCCCCGCCCACCGCAAATAAGACTGCCTGTAACAGCAGCCGTCTACTTCTAACCCTTGCCACCATGGCCGGTTCGTGAACCAGATAGAGGTCTGCCTCAGAAGCCGGTTCAGGTTTGCTAAATGGCTGATATTTCTGTAGACTGCCTTGAATAGCTGTGACGCGCTGCGGACCCTCGAGTGATCCCGGCGAGAAATCACTTTCATACTCTGGATGATATATGACCTCCAGCACCGATCTAATCTCCCCTTTGCCCGTGCAGAAAACTTACGTGATTCTGCACCGCAAAAGCAAATTTCTGGTTCCCGCCACCATAGTTCCGCTGGATTTACAGAACAGCCGACTCTTTGCTGACTGGGATTTGGAGGTCTGGGAACTGGAGCGAAAACTGGAATGGTACCGCCGTCCTTTTGTCTGGGAACTTCTCCAGCGGCACAAAAGTAGTCCGGAAAAAACCTTTATTCTGCTAACCAGTCTAACCGCATTTTCTCAGCTACTGGCTGAATGTATAGCACAAAGCCCCGACTTGACCCCCAAGCCCATTTCCACTCAAGTCCAAGCAGCCCTTACCGTTGAGATTCCCGAAAACGGCTCAACTGTAATCTACAACATCGAAAGCGCACCCTGGAATAAATTTGGCCCGACGCACCGATTCTTTTCACTGCCTGCGGCTGCCCTCTTTTTCTTTGCTGCTGAGCACCACCTTGCCAGCTCATCACCGCAGAAGAAGTTCATCCTTTCCCATCCCACAGATGATGGCGTCATATTCTATCAAAATAAACTGAACCTGAAACTTTTTTGGAGCCGAGGACCAGATCGCTATGCTGTGGTCGAGCGCGACTCCCTTTTGCAGGCTCTCCTTTCGTATAAGGAAAATCTGGAGGCAATGAAGCAATCCATTCCAATTCATGAGCCTGAGTAGAACGCCCTGTCGCTGGCGCGGAGACACGGGGACCGCAAAGAGCATTGGGGCAAGCGCAAAACACCTTGCGTACTAGGCACTAGGGACGATACACTACTCTTTGGACTCAAAAGACTGCCTTTACATACAGGGGAATTAATGCAACAGGGAATTGGAGTTAAACAATTTAAATAGTGCTTAGTGCTTACTGCCTAGTGCGTTCTGCCTGACCTGGTAATTGCACACCAAACTTACAAACAAAAAACTCCCTCCCGAATTACGGAAGGGAGTTTCCTTTTCGAAAGGCGGGACCGCCTACAACTCTAGCCAGGAATCCGAGTAAAGCGATTGTCCCAACAGGACGCGGGCCGTTTTGACATAATCCTGCTCTTCTTTACTGAGACTGCCCATGTCGATAGCCTCACCATCACAGACTTTGTATACCAATTGCTCAAGGTCGGCCCGCTCACCCCGGGCGAACTTGTGCAGTTCGACGTCGAATGTGTCCACGATAGCGGAAGCCATACCATACCGCTTGATCATGATCAGATAAGTTTGATTGAGGATGGGCCTCAAGTGTTCTGGTGGTCCGTTGGAAACGTTGGAAAGTCCACAAGTGGTCGTGCAGCCCTCAAAAACGCCAGCACTGTAGTAATCGGTCATAAAAGTGTAAAGCGCCATAACCTGGTTCTGCTGGACGTTAACCGGGGTTACAATGGGATCCAGCCAGATGCGCTCCATGGGAATATCAAGTGCTGCAGCACTGCTCCGGATCACCTCGGCCAGAGCACCGCGCTCATGTTCGTCTCGGGGCATGCCTTCGGGGCCCCAGAGCAAACCCACGAAGTCGGCGTCGAATTCCTTGGCAAGCGGCAGCAAAGCCTCCATCCTGTCCTCGCGTGCCGAGATAGAGTTGATCAGTGCCCTTCCCTTGTGCACCTTAAGTCCAGCCTTAATGGCAGCAACATTGGAGGTGTCCAGGGCGCAAGGCAGATCCACCACCTCCTGGACCGTCTTGACCATCCACTCCATCAACTCTTCGCCAATCCTGCCGGCGGGACCGATGTTGAGGTCGATGTAGTCCATCCCGGCCTCTTGTTCCTGGACCGCCAGTTCCTGGATAACCTTGGCGTCCTTTTCCTTCATGGCTTTGCCATACTTGATGCTCATGATGTTCATATTTTCGCCAATTAGAATCATAAACCCTCCTTCCCCCTTCACCAGTAGTGCGAGGGGCTTCAATACAAGAAAATTGCCAGCCCCTTACCAGCAACCTTATTATACTACAGATATTTGGGAAGCAATGTGGTTGAAGCCCGGGGCCTAAATGGCCCCAGACTGCAACTTAGGTATATGGAATTGCTACCAACCTAGTTCGAGATGCGCTCAGGTGTGAAGGTTATTCCGGTTTCCACTCTTTAAGGTACTTGGGAATGTGGGCTGCCTCCCGCGGACCGACAAGAATCTTCCAGTCTGCCAGTTCTTCTTCGAGCTCCCCACTAATGGCGGCCGCATAACCGGGAATGATCAAGTTTTTGTGGGCGATCTTGTCAGCAAGACCCATCTTGTTGATGGCAGTGCCCACGCTCTCACCAGTAAATTTGCCTGCGGCCCAGGCGGTGAGCACACTCAATCCCTCAGTATCCACAACGGCCAGCCAACTCGGCACCCTGCTTCCTTCGATCTCACCCGAAACAATAAAGTAGGTCAGAGAGAAGTTACAGGTCACCAGAGCCGGCGAGTTCTCATTGGGATTGCCAATGGGGTAGATACCCTGCTCGGCAGTCATGGGCCGCTGGGGATCGGTGTAAATATTGAGTCGCTCCAGCAAAAGCGGGAAAAGACTGTGGGCCTCCAGGTCGCTCATCACGATGAATCCAGCATATTTGGCAATGAACATGGCGGCAAGCAGGGTCTCTTCCATGAGGTTGTCGGCCATCTCACAGGGAAAGGTGATGGTGGGAAATCCCAAAGGCCGAAAAACTTGCTTGACCGCCGCCCTGCGAAGCACCGTGTGGTCTTCGAAGGCCTGTTTGGCGGTCCGGGCACCGGTGTCCAGTACCAGATCCTTGAGACCCATGCCAGTGAGCTTGTCACTGAGGGCAACCAAGCCATCGTAGCCATTGCTACTCTTGATAGCCAAAGGACAACCGGTTTCCTTGGCCAGCTCGCCCAGTGTATCAGCGGTATCCTCTGTGGCCGCATAGATGAGGGGTTTACGGTCAGCACAGGCCTTTACTCCTGCGCTAAGTGCATCCGCATTGTCGCTCATAAGAATAAGAGCGGCCTGAGAAGCATCCTTCACCTTGTTGACAAGAGCCACGAATGCGTCGGCATCGCCGGAGGCGTCTTTAATCGCCACCATTTCAGCCCTCAGATTGAGGCCTACGCGCTCGTATTGAAACTTGTTGAGCTTCTCGAGTCTGTCATTGACCGCACCGTCGTCCATCTCGGTGCTAACCAACACCGCCAGACCGGGCTGGTTTACGAAGGTCTTTTCGTGGCGAAACATAACAGTTTCACCGCCGACCTTAACTTCGTAATCGTCGGTGCCAACAATCAACGGTCGAACCGGGGGCGCAGAACTCTCAGCCAATTGCTCCTTGGCCTCATCAGAGACATAGGGGCAGGCGTCCAGTTCCGCACTACCCGATGCCAGGGCCATGGCAAAGGCAAGGCAAGTGGGCACCCCGCATTCGCCGCAGTTGGTCTTTGGCAGCAATTTAAAAATCTGAATTCCAGTCAGTCCCATAGCTTATTCTCCTCAACCTCCACTATCCGGGTTCATAAATGCGGGGGGGGAAGAAATCGCCCCCCCCGCGAACATTACATTCTTGCCTACATGATCGGATCCATCTCCAGCGCCGGATGTTTCTTCTCTGTGAGGAAGGGCAGAATTTCCTCCTCAGATGTACCAACAGTCTCATCTGCGACGCGATCCAGCAGATCCGGTACGCCCAATTCCTCGGCCCGCTTCTCGAACCTTTCCTTGAGCTCTTCTTTGAGCATCTTGGGCATCCACACCAGCCTGAGCAGGCCACCATCGCCAAGAATGAACTTGCGCTGGCAGACGTTGTACTTGCTGTGGCCCACGAATCCCGGGGTCACCTGCCCGCCACCAATAGTTCCCGCCAGGGTGGTGAACTTCATGCCGCAGGGTGTCATCTCGTTGTATTCACGGTTCACCGTCATGATTCCGTTGCAGGAGGGAAGGATCGCAGCCACGCACTCGCAGCATCCGCAGGTGGTCATGGGATCATAGACAATGCTGTAGAAGTTGTAGCTCGAAACCGCCTGACGGGAGGCCTTGAAGACGAAATCATTGACTCCCTTCCAGTTACCCAGCTTGTCATCCAGGGTTTTACCCTTTTCGATGGGCTGGTTGGGGCCGGTCGGGTTGATCTCGTGGGAGGCCTTGCAGTCCATCCAGTTGTAAGCACCACAAAGTCCGGTGCGCTCAGGGCTCACCACACAGACGTGGTTGGGGGCAAAGGACTGACACAGCGTGCAGGAGTAGTAGATCTCGGTGGTCTCGTCGGTCATGCCCTCGATGCGAGCGTCACGATCAGCATAGGTTGTCTTGGCTTTCGCGGCGACCTCCTGGACCTTTTTCTCATCGGTGTAGATTTTCACCTGGCACTTATCGAAGATAGCACCGAAGTCCTGATGATACTTGGCGTGAATGATCTTGCCGATGTGCTCCAGGGTGAAGCCCTTCTCCACCGCAGCTTTGCCGATTCGGTACCAGGCGATATCGCGTTGGCCGATATGCATGACCCCCTGAGCGTAGTTCACCAGGTGGTGGATCTGCCGCTCCAGAATGGGCTCGTAGTCTTCCTGCATCTTGCGGCCCGCCACCTCAACCACAACGGCCAGAGGCAACCGGGTACCCTCCTTCACATCGGTGATATCCTTACCGAATACTTCAACCTTGCCGTCTTCCACCGCGTCCATGTCGGCGATGGTGGTCCACTCCACACAGGGGGTACGGCCGCCGCCGCATTCCACGAAGACATCGTCCTTGCGGATACGCTCACCTTCAAAGGCTGGGCCGTAGGAGACCGGTACCGGCACCTCGGTGATGGTAACCTTCAGACCACGCACCTCTATGGATTTGGCCGGCATCTCCTCATGAGTCACGTTGGCGACAACGTGTTCGTAAGTACAGACACCGGTGGGCAGAATCTCGGGAACGTCGGTGTCCGCCAGAGTGGGGAAGCCCCAGTTGATGGCCCCGGCCGCATTGGCAGCCCACTCGGCATTGACCTCACCCAGAGCGTTGACAAAGGCAAAGATTCGATTCTTGTTGTAGGCCAGCATACGCTTGTAGTCGCCAGGCTTGATGCCACCAAAAGCCATACCGGCCCGGTTGGCGAAGCCCAGGGCAAAAACTGCACCCGAAATATCCGGGCTGAAGGGCACCAGCCGCGTGCTCCAACCAATCTGCACCCCAGCCTCAATCAACTGCTCGGTAAAAGTGGTTCCAGCCTGGTTGGCACACATGAACACGTACAGGTTCTTCTTCTGGTACTCTTCTGCAATGTATTTGGCCGTTTCCGGATCGGGAGCCGCACCCACGATGGCGGCAAATCCCGGAGCGCTGCCATCCACAAACTCAATGCCGCGCTTACGCATGATAACGTCATGGGCAGCCCCCACCCAGAGCTTTCCGGCTCCCAAGTCGGGGTCCTCCTCGGAGGTATAAAAATCCGGGTCGTCCACATAGCGGATCGCCTCTACTATCTCCTCCGCCAGGATCGCGGCCATCCCAGCGTCCAGGGTATGGCCCAGATAGGGCACATGAATCTTCCCCTTCATGTGGGGAGGAAGCAGCTGGCGACACCGTTCCATTACCGGTTCAGCATCGCTCAATTTCTCAATCTTCGCACCCAAAAGCGAATAGTTAATGGGCAAGTAATAGGCGGTGTCGGGGAATTCCAGTTTCTGGTCTGGGCCGTATTTTTCCAGGGCCTCCTTAAACTTTCCCTCCGCCTTCTGTACGATGTTGTATGCCCCCTGAATGGCGGCAAATGCTACTAACCTTGACATTTCCTATCCTCCTTACTTAAGAGGTATCTAATCCATATTTACTTAGACTCTTGCACTGTGCTTATCAACTCCGTGTTGATCATAAGCACTAGTCTATCTCACCCGCTTCAACTTCCAGGGCCATGCGATCCGCCATATCCATGAGCACACGCTCACGCTCACCCATAATGCCCA
>JASFEM010000142.1:0-8987 GCA_050124835.1 Syntrophobacterales bacterium
TCATCCTCACCCTCAATCGGCCTCAGGCGCGAAATGCCCTCAATTCTGAACTTCTCCAGGCATTGGAGCTGGCACTGTCCGAGGTGCATGTTTCAGAAGACCTTCGGGTTCTTATTGTAACTGGCACCGGTGACAGGGCTTTTTGTGCCGGAGCTGACCTCAAAGAGCGTCTCACCATGTCAGATGGCGAAGTCCGTCAGTTTCTTTCTCGCATTCGTAGCCTGTTCATTAAAATTGAGGCGTTACCCTTACCCGTGATCGCTGCCATCAACGGAGTCGCCCTGGGCGGCGGTGTTGAGCTCGTTCTGGCTTGTGACCTAAGAGTGGCTGTGGCTGAAGCCACCATGGGGCTCACGGAAACACAACTGGCAATCATTCCAGGCGCCGGCGGCACCCAGCGTTTGCCGCGGCTCATTGGACCTGGGTTGGCCAAAGAACTTATTTACACTGGACGGCAGCTTACCGCTCAAGAGGCACTGGCAGCAGGGCTGATAAATCACCTAGCCGAAAAAGATACTCTCATGGAAATTTCTTTAGCGTTGGCTGACAAAATCTCGCAGGGTGGCCCTATTGCGCTGGCGCAGGCCAAGCATGCCATTAACAAAGGGCTGGATGTCGATCTGCAAACGGGGTTGGACATTGAGGCCAGTGGTTATGAAAAATGTATTCCCACCGAGGATCGGTTGGAGGGACTCAGGGCTTTCCGAGAGAAACGCAAACCCGTTTACAAAGGGCGGTAAACCAATAGCAAAGCGCGAAACGATTTTTTATATGAGTTATTTGGCTTCCATGTAACTGCGCTTTGTGGTCATTCATAGTCATAAAGTCACTGGGTCAGTAGGTCGTTTGGTAACTAGATCACCATATCTTAGTATATTTTTACTGGTGATCTCTTCTTAAAGCGACATAATGACTCAATGACGGGCGGCAAGCCCAAATGACCTAGTGACCATTAGACAATGGCCAACAAACAATAACCAATGAAAGTTATCGACATGGACGAAGATCAAAGCAAAGAGAGAAAGAAAAACAAAGATCACTGGATGAGGGAAGAAACGCATCTGACGCAGCGTGTTCAGCAGGCCATCAATCCTGGAGGAGAGCAGGCCATCGCCCGGCTGGCAGGACAGGGAAAAAAACCAGTCCGAGACCTGATTCAAGCCCTTATTGATCCGGGGACCGAATTCTTCGAACTGGGTGTGATCGCTGGTTTCGGCATGGATTATCCCGGTGGTGTAAGAGATGTGCCCTGCGGGGGGCTGGTCACTGGCCTTGGCAAAATACACCGCAACTGGACCATGATTTTTGCCAACGATAGTAGGGTCAAAGCCGGGACCTATTTCCCCATTTCACTCAAAAAACACATGCGAGCCCAAGCCGTCGCCGAGCAGTGTGGATTAAATTGTGTCTACATTGCCGACTCCGGCGGGGCCTTTCTGCCCATGCAGGCTGATGTTTTTCCGGACGACGGCCATTTTGGCTCCATGTTTTACAACATGGCCCGGATGTCAGCCGCGGGACTGAAGCAGATCACCCTGAGCACTGGTGGCAATACCGCTGGCGGTGCCTATATTGTCTTTATGGCAGATGAAGCTGTAATGATCGAGGGCCTTGCCTATTCTTTTCTTGGTGGGCCGCCGCTTGTCAAGGCTGCAATTGGGGAGGAGATCGATGCCGAGGCCTTGGGGGGGGCTCAGGTTCATACCAGTATATCCGGTGGTGCTGATCATATCTGCCAAGATCAATTGGAGGGCGTTCAAAAAATTAGGGAAATTCTTTCTATGGAGCCCCCTCAACAGCTTCATTCCCATCGTTGGAAGGATATTCCGCCGAAAGAGGAAGAGGAAGCAATATATGAATTCATGCCCGCTGGGGTACACCAAGCTGTGGATGTACGTAGTATTATTGCATGTTTCGCAGATGGGATTGGATTGCAGGAGTACAAGCACAACTATGCGCCCGGTCGAGGGGACAAAATTGTAACCGGGAAGATCAGGATCAAGGGGATCCCCTTGGGGGTCGTGGCCGCCAACAACTCGGGTATCATCTTTGTGGAAGCGGCGCGCAAGGCCACTGAATTCATCATCCGTTGCAGCATGGAAAGAATACCTCTCCTATTTGTGCAGAATTCGCCTGGCTATATGGTGGGCTCTGAGGCGGAGCACAGAGGCATAGGTAAATACGGCGCTGACATGGTGCGAGCGGTTTCCAATGCTCAGGTACCGAAGATCCAGTTGGTCATAGGCCCGGATAATGGTGCAGCGAACTATGGAATGTGCGGCCGGGCTTACCGGCCCCATTTCCTTTTTTCGACCATGCGGGCCAGAACTTCTGTCATGTCAGGGCGTTCAGCCGCTGAAGTGCTTCTAAGCATAGAGCAGCGAAAGCGTCAATTAAAGGATCAACAGATGTCTGAGGAAGAGGCTGCTTCCTTTAAGGCCGAGCTTCTGGAGAAATATGAATTAGAAGCTCACCCATTTCATTGCGGGGCTAGATTGTTCAATGACCGAGTACTATATTTCGGAGAGATCCGTGATGCCCTTGCCCTGGCTCTGGAGGTAAGCCTGCTAAAGCCCATACCAGAAAGTACTTTTGGGAATTTTCGCTTCTAGTTAAACTCAGTCGTTAGTGGTCCATGCTTAAATTCATCTGTAAATATTGTTAAAGAAGGAACGACTGACAATTGACAACGGACAACACTAAGGTGAAAAGAAAGGACACCCAATGAGCCTCAACTACCCGAGCAAAGTGGTACTTGGCGATATCAGTGTACGCGACGGACTGCAACACGAAGAGAGGTTCATTCCCACCCGGGCTAAACTTTGGCTGGCGGAACAGTTGATTTTGGCCGGATTTAAGCGGATTGAGATCACCAACTTCGGCAACCCGAAAGGAATGCCCCAATTCGCCGATGCAGATGAGCTCATGGAGTTGCTCTACACGAGCAAGCTTGTGGCCGACCGTATAAGAGATGTGGAAACCACCGCCATCACCATCCGAGAAAGGGCGGTGGAGAGGGCTGTTGCTTTGCGGCAGAAAGGTTTCGGACCGGACCGTATCCTTCTAATGGTCTCCACTAGCGAATCTCACCACCGGGTCAATTCGGGACTCTCTCTAAAAGAATACTGGAAGATGGCAGAAAAATGTATTCAAATGGCCCATGACCACGGTATGAAGGTGTGCGGTACGGTGAGCACCATCTGGGGCTGTCCCATAGAAGGCCCCACTGACACGAAAAAGGCGGTGGAATTTACCCGACGATGGCTGGACATTGGAGCGGATGATATAGAGCACGCGGACCACGACGGCTCCGCACCACCCAACGAAGTCTACGAGTACTACAGTATGGTGCTGGATGCCTTTCCGGATCCCCATCTCCATGTGGCCCATTTTCATACGACTCGAGGTTGGGGCCTGGCCAATGTTCTGGCCGCTCTTCAGGCGGGTATTACTCACTTTGAAGGAACCTTGGGAGGTACCGGTGGCCAGCCTGCTAATTTCGTTGATGGTGTACCCGTAGCTGGTACCGGCAGTTACTATTACCAGGATCCTACCATCACCGGCCTGGTTTCAACGGAAGACATGGTGGTGATGTTGGACGAGATGGGCATCGATACCGGAGTGGATGTGGACCGGGTTCTAGAAATTGGCCGAACAATGGAGAAGATTCTGGGTCGCCAACTTCGTTCAGAATCGGTGCATACGGGAAGGGTTCCCAAGGAACCTACGGGGATCCGGGAAGTAACGTGAGAATTCAGCTGGCAGCAGAAGTAACTAGGCACTAAGCACTATGCACTAGGCACAGCAGGACGACGCGGAGAAAGGGAGAAACGGCGAGACGGGGATTAGAGGTCAAAAGTCAGACGATAGAGGTCGGGGGTCACGCATAATAATTTCAAAATCCGAAATCCGAAATCCACAATTCGAAATTACCAAAGTGCCTAGTATTCGTTCTACTTGGTTTCCGCAAAAAGGACGGCTAGTATTTTGGTTGGTTTGTCTTGGTGACACTTTACCAGGTGTGGAATGGAAGAGTGGTAATAGATGGAATCGCCGGGATAAAGTATCGCCCGATCCTCGCCAAGAACGACTTCCATTTCACCTTCCAGAACGTAGATAAACTCTTCGCCTTCATGAACCGAACCCGGCATCTCTTCTGCCGTGGGTGACAGGGTCACCAGGAATGGCTCCAGATTGCGATCTCGCATAC
This sequence comes from Syntrophobacterales bacterium, assembly GCA_050124835.1. GTDB lineage: Bacteria > Desulfobacterota > Syntrophobacteria > BM002 > BM002 > BM002. Next base: position 4,211 of record JASFEM010000142.1, read on the forward strand.
CAGGGGACAGCGACAAGTAAGAGTAGCCATATTTGCGTTGTTGTTCGGCAGCATGCCGGCTCACCGGCTTTCTTTCGTCCTTACGTGTGATCACGAAGGGTTTGGACTCACCTCCGGTGAGCAAGTAGCCCATCTTCATTTCCAGGGCACGGGCCAGCTTGGTCAAGGTACCCAGGGGGGGTGCAACGGAATCCGCCTCGATACTCTCCAGCATCTCTTCAGACAGACCCGTTCTCTGGGATACATCGTCAAGGGAGAGTCCCTTATGCTCCCGCAGTTTTCGGATCCTTTCACCAACAGCACTTGGCTCTTCCGACTCCAGGTCAAGGTCAGAGGTCAGGCTGATACCTTCCAGAAGATCTCTCTCGTGCGGATCCTGGCCATAGGGAGGCTGCAGGAGGATTGAACCCTCTTGCGAACGGTCATTATCATCTTGTTGGTTCATGTTTGTTCTCCATTGAATTTGAACTAAATTCAAGCTTTAACTGAGTTTACAACTCCATAATAGTCGGTCTATGGTGCTTTGCAAGGAAAAATTCTTTAAACCGCCAGTCAGTTACCATCCCATGGTGGTGAGGAGATAGCATGGACTTCAGCCTATCAACCGAACATGAAATTCTGCGAAATTCGGTGCGCAGTTTTGCCCTCAAAGAAATCCAGTCCCTGGCCCAGGATCTGGACGAACGGGAGGAGTTTTCCGTGGAACTCACCCGAGCAATGGGTGCGCTGGGTCTTTTCGGCATGGTCGTTCAAGAGAATTACGGTGGGCAGGGTCTTGATCATTTGGGCTATATTATTGCGGTTGAGGAGATTGCCAGAGTTGATGGATCCCAGGCAGCCACAGTGGCGGCGGCAAATTCTCTTGGCATTGGTCCCATCTTTGAATTTGGCACAGAGGAGCAAAAGCGAAAATATCTGCCCAAGCTTTGCAGTGGTGAGGGGCTGTGGGGGTTTGGCCTTACAGAGCCAAACGCAGGCTCAGATGCTGGCAATACCCAGACCACGGCCGTTTTAGACGGCGACGAGTGGGTTATCAATGGCAGTAAGATATTCATCACCAATGCCTCCACAGATATTTCCATTGGTGTCACTGTTTTGGCAAAAACCGGCGTGCGGGAGGACGGAAAAAGGGAGCTTAGCTGTATCCTAGTGGAGAATGGTGTGCCCGGTTACGAGGCTCGGGAGATGAAAGGCAAGATGGTCTGGCGCGCTTCGAACACCAGCGAACTGTATTTCGAAGATTGCCGAGTCCCCAGAGAAAACCTTTTGGGCCAGCGGGGTGAGGGATTTCACCAGATGCTCAAAACCTTGGACGGCGGCCGACTTTCCATCGCCGCCATGGGTCTGGGTGGAGCTCAGGGCTGCTATGAGCGCGCCCTGCACTATGCCAAGGAGCGGGTACAGTTCAACCGGCCGATTTCTCAGTTTCAAGTCAATGCTTTCAAGTTGGCCGATATGGCAACCGAGATTGAATTGGCCCGGCTCCTTCTCTATAAGGCCTGCTGGCTGAAAGACAGCGGCAAGTCGTTCGCCAAGGAGGCGGCCATGGCAAAGCTCTACTGCTCCGAGATGATGAGACGCTGCGCCAATCACGCGGTGCAATTGCACGGTGGCTATGGGCTAATGAAGGAGTATGATGTGGAGCGGTTCTATCGTGATCAGAAGCTTCTGGAGATCGGTGAAGGGACCTCAGAGGTAATGCGGATTGTTATCGCTCGTCTTATAGGGGCACTTTAGCCTCTCCTAGCTGGCAGCCGGCGGCGGACAGCAGGCAGCAGGTCAATTCTCATTGTCCGATGTCAATTTAATCCGAACTGTGTTCTTGTTTCTTCATTCTGAACGATTTCCGCAGGGCTTCTTGTGGCCCGATGCGATCAGCTTCCAGGAAATAGATGGCAGTACCAACAGCATGATCAATGAGGCGGATGGTGCTAAACCCTGGAGTTCCGGTAAGCAGCCGGAGGAGAGGATTCCGCTGATAAATAGTGCGAATGCGGCGCACCTGCAGGGGTACCCTTTGATGGTGAGTCCTGCAGATGATCTCACAAGCAAACTTGAGCTCACCTATGATCTGCACCAGGGAGTGATAGAGATACGCTGGATTCTCTTCTTGACGGCACAGCTGCTGCACGACTTGCCATTGGAGCAACCGAGCCCATCCTTCCCGCAACCACGCTTCATTGCCAGATCCCCATCGTTCAAAGTAAACGTGATGGCCGTACTCATGAGCAAGATAGGACTGAAACTGAACAGTTCTGAGTTGGTCAATGACGATGACAGACCTGCCTTTTGAGTCCCTCACATAGCCGCATTCATGTTCTATGTTTATCCGCGCCCGTCGGTAAACGAGAAGAGGGATGACAAAGAGTGAGAAAATCGCACCCCGTGCGATCCAAAGAGCTCCGCTCACCTCAGATTCGGTTAGGGTGAGGTAAAGAAAAAACAGGCCGACAGGCAATAACATGAGATACAATAAGACAATCTGGCGAGGAAGCCGGCTCAGCCGTTGGGTAAGTTTTAGGCTGGGAACTGTTTGCGGGAATTCATCCGGAGCAAGCACGGTTCGAGTGACTTGAGTCACCCGGTCTAACAGAGGTTGGGCCTTCTCCGTTTCAGTAACCCGGGGTCCAAAGTCTTCACGCTTCAAGCTACGCCGGAGTGTTTCTTTCTCGAGAAGTAGCTGGGTCAGCCTTTGTAGGGCCTCTGTATTCGTCAAGGATTCGGGCAGGACTTGAATGGGCATGGTATGGGTTGACTTTCTTTGCTTTGCCGAACTGAGTGTTTTTTATATATTACCAGTAAACTGGTCAACCGGTTAAGCCAGTTTGACCAGTTCTGCCGGCATAACCGGCTAAACCGCCAAGAACCTGAGATTTTGAAAGAGACACTATAAAAATACTTTTTCCTCTTGGCATATTTTGCTAAAAAGATGTGGCTATGGAACACTCGTCCCCCGTATTTCCTTTTACAGCCATAGTCGGGCAGGAGCAGATGAAGCAGGCCCTGGTCCTGAGCCTGATTAATCCGGACATTGGCGGCGTCCTGATCAGGGGTGAGCGCGGAACCGGAAAATCCACCGCGGTGCGAGCCCTGGCCAGTCTGCTACCCCCTATATCCGTAGTTTCTGACTGTTCCTACCGATGTGATCCCACAGATACCAGCCTGATGTGTCATGAGTGTCTTCAGCGTTACCGCCAAGGCGAGACACTGCCTTCGGTCCAGGAACCAATGAGGGTGGTGGATCTTCCTCTGGGTGCGACTGAGGAAATGGTGCTGGGGACCTTGAACATCGAACAGGCGGTGCGCCAAGGTGAGAAATCTTTTGAGCCTGGACTCCTGGCCAGATCACATCGGGGATTTCTTTATGTAGACGAGGTGAATCTGCTTCCTGACCATTTGGTGGACATTTTCCTGGACGCGGCAGCCATGGGGGTAAACGTGGTAGAACGGGAGGGCATATCTTACAGCCACCCCAGCAAATTCATCCTGGTGGGCACCATGAATCCAGATGAGGGGGAACTGCGGCCGCAGTTGCAGGATCGCTTCGCTTTGTGCGCGGCTGTGCAGGGCATCAAAGATGAAAAGGCTCGCGGTCAGGTGGTGACCAGGCGTTTGGCCTTTGAGGAGTCGCCCAGAGAATTCGCGCAGCAATGGAGTGAAAAGGAACGAGCCCTTGCTAACCACATACTGGAGGCAAAGGAAAGAGTGGCCAGCGTCGTTCTCCCCGACAAGCAGATTGCTTTTATTACCCGTTTGGCTGCGCTTGCCGGTACCGATGGACATCGGGCCGACATTGGCATGGCCAAAGCCGCCAAGGCCATGGCCGCCTATGCTGGCCGCAACGGGGTAACCCAACAGGAGGTGGTGGCCGCAGCTCGACTGGTTCTGCCCCACCGTTTGCGTCAGGACCCTGCCGAAGAAATATCACCGCTCGCGAAAATCGAGCAAGTCTTGGAAAAAGTCAAAGAAATTGATGAAGCCACCCCCGAAGAAGCCGCTGAAAAGGCAGAGATAAAAAAAAACTGAAAGGGCCGGGCTCATTACTCCTTGACTGGGGAACCCGTTACGATATTGGTGATACCTTTACCGTGCGCACGCGGGGTAGATCTCCAGTAAAAAGGCGGTTTTCACACCGAGGAAAGCGATTCCGTCAATCCCCTCAATCTTCCAGCGGACGCTATGTAACCAGCCGTTTGCCAAAAGGTCGTCCTCGAAGCGTTGCCTTGGATGCGACCCTACGGGCGGCAGCGGGAAGCAGGCCCCATGATTTCTTGAGTTATGGCTACATCCGGGTGACCACGGTAGATATTCGCGAGAAGATGCGAGTGCAGCCCACAGCTGCAGCCATCCTCTTTCTACTGGACGCCAGTGGCTCCATGGGCGCCAATCGACGTATGGTACTAACCAAAGGAATTATTCTTTCGCTACTCAATGACGCCTATCACAAGAAAGATCAAGTGGCCCTGTTGGCGTTTCGGGCAGCGCAGACTGAACTGCTGTTACCATTCACCAGGAGTACCCTGGTGGCTAAGCGGCAGCTGCGAAGTTTGGCGGTGGGAGGTAAAACCCCGCTAGGTCTTGGGCTCAAGGAGTCGCTGATCCTCCTAAAGCGCCAACGTATGAAGGACGCCCAACGGAGGTCACTGCTGGTAGTGGTTTCTGACGGTAAGGGCAATATTGCACTGGAGTACGATGACCCTTACGACGAGGCGATGACCTACGCCAGGTTGGTGAAAGAAGAGGGTATTGAGAGCATCTTTATCGATACCGAAGAAGA
>JASFEM010000143.1:0-8879 GCA_050124835.1 Syntrophobacterales bacterium
CTCCTTCCAGCTGCTGTATCCCGTTTCGAAGGTTCGCAGGTAATCCGGATCACTTACAAAGTCAAGATCCAGCTTGCCATTAATTTCATGGGGCAAAGTAAAATTCTGCTTGGATCGCCACCACCAGCGATCCTTAGTTACCCCGGTGAGGCCCGGAGCACTCTCGAAGTTTTGGCTGAGCAGCTCTGCATCATCTTCCTGATCGCGAAGGTAGTCAAAGCGCAGTACTCCCTTGCTCTCTTCGCTGGCGGCATAGCGAAATTCAGTCCCTCCCATCAAGCCGCGCTTGCTCATGTAGTGACCGTAAAACGTAGCATCGGTACTTCTTGAAGTCGCCCAGAAAAAAGGAAGATCCACGTCAAAACCCAGCAAATTACCGATTGAAAAACGTGGCAGCAAGAGCCCCGACTGTCTTTTCCGTTTGGCTGGAAACACCAGGTATGGGCTGTAAAATACTGGCATGGGCCCCATAAAAAACAGGGTATCTTTTGAAAAGCCGTAGCCTTCCAGAGTAACGCGCAGGTCACTGGTGCGAAAATGCCAGCTCGGCTCATCCCCATCACAGGTGGTGAAGGTCCCTCGCACAGCATGATAGGTCTCGGGACCAAGTTTTTCCACCAGTTCTCCACTGAAGTAAAAGTGATTTTTTGCCAGGAAGCCCCTACCGTGCTCGATGGTGCCGGTTTCCTCTTCCAGATCTATTATCGCCCGCTCACTTTCCAGCCAGTTCTCGCCTCGCTCGATTCTGACGTTGCCTTCCAAGATAGCCTGGCGGCTCACACCGTCCAGACGTATTCGGTCAGCAGAGATCAACTGGTCTTTGGAGTGCAAGGAAGCCCGACCCTCGGCCGTATAGATACCCTGTCGCTCATCGTAGCTGAAATAATCGGCCCGCAGCCGCCAGCTGGAAGCTTCCTTTTTTGAAGCAACCTCTTCAGCCGTCGCGTCCCGAGGTAAGCTAGTGGTGATCAAGGCCGCGAACAGCAGCAAAAGACCAATTGATATTAAGGCCTTTCTCATATTCCGCCCCGCAGAGTAAATATTTTCGTGCTTGATGGCTGGTACAACTAATGCGCGAGTCTCGCAAAAAGGCCGTTAATACTATTCTATTTCATTATTTCTTCCTTGTTATGATGCCCAAAAATCTCCTTGATCTCACCGATAAAATAAAGGGAGCCAGTCACAAGGACCAGGTCTTCCAAAGTGGCCAGGTCGATGGCTCTCTCCAGAGCAGTCTGCACCGACGCAATCAACTCCATGCGGTTAGCGAAATCGCCGGCCACCTCCCTGAGAGACTCCGGCGGTGCAGCCCGTTCATATTGAGGTTGGGTCAGAATGACTTTATCAGCTCTGGGTGCCAGTCTAAGAATCATGCCACGGAGATCCTTGTCAGCCATGATACCTAAAACCACTATAAGGCGCTTGTATCTGTATTCCTCCTGCAAAGCTCGACAAAGGGTCGCCATGCCGGCGCAATTGTGAGCCCCGTCAAGGATTACTGGCGGCCGGTGGCTGAGCCATTCCAATCGGCCTGCCCAGCGAGTACTAGCCAAGCCTTCGCTGATGAGCTCTGGGTCCAGACTGAGTTGGCCTTGTCTCTCAAGCACCTCGAGTCCACCCAGGGCAGTGGCAGCGTTAACCACCTGATGGCGACCCGCCAGTGGTAGACGGAGGTTTTCCAACCGCCATTTAAGACCTCGATAGTTAAAATGTTGTGACCCCAGGGACCTCACCTTGATCTCGCGTCCGACACGATAGTATGGGGCATTGACTTCCAAACAACGAGCCTTGATAACGGCCAGTGCTGCCGGCTGTTTTACCGCCGTGATAAGTGGTATTCCCTCCTTGATTATTCCAGCCTTTTCCCGAGCAATGCGACTCAGAGTGGCCCCGAGAAATTCCTGATGTTCCAGGTCAATATTGTTAATCACCGTACTTTGAGGCTGGATCACGTTGGTGGCGTCAAGACGCCCACCCATACCCACTTCCAAAATGGCCCAGTCCACTCTCTTTTCCGAAAAAAGGCTGAGAGCCATGGCAGTGGTCATCTCAAAGAAAGTAGGCGGTTCTCTTTCATCCACCACCCCTTTCACCCTTTTGTAGACTTCAAGGATCTCCTCGTCCTTCGCATCCTGCTCGTTGATCCGAAATCGTTCATTAAATCTCACCAGGTGAGGCGAGGTATACAGCCCAACCTGGTAGCCAGCACTAACGAGAATGGCGGAAAGCATCGCCGCAGTGGATCCTTTGCCGTTGGTACCGGCAATGTGGATCGCCTGTAGCTGTTGCTGGGGTTTCCCCAGACGCTCCAATAAGTTGCTGGTACTGGAAAGACCGAATTTAATACCGTACTTCTGGAGATCGTAGAGATAGGCCAGAGCCTGCTCAAGTGCTGGCGAATTCACCTTACGAATCCCCTCGTCTCATTAATGCCCAGCTTCAACCCGAAGGGCTTTGCGCAGTTATGAGTTTGCATACAGCATGCCGAAATTGCGGCCACCCGAAGGTGGCCGTGCCAATCGATTGACAGAGCCTTACCTAGTGGACGGAAGCAACCCGCTCCAATGGCGCGTAGTCAAGATGGAGCAACCTGGTGTGTCCGTCCTCAAACTGAATCCGGACTTTCAGGTTATCAGGGACACCAATGACCCTCCCTCTGCCAAAAAATGGGTGTCGCACCGCGTCTCCAGGATTGAATCTCGCTTCTCCTTCCGGCTCAGCACCATGAGTTGCGCTGCTAGCCGCTCCCATCTCGTCTGCATAATTGAAATATCTTCCAGGCTCCAGTTGCCGTAGAAAAGGTGAAAGTGGGGTAAATCGGAAACCTGCTCTCCGGTCATATATCCTCTGAGGACAACAGAGGTGGATAAACTCTTTGGCCCGGGTGACAGCCACATAGAGCAGTCGCCGTTCCTCCTCCAGTAATTCCTCATCGCCATAGGCTTGGTTGGAAGGCAGCCGCCCCTCCACAGCCGAAAGCAAGAATACCGCCCGCCATTCAAGACCTTTTGCCGAATGGATGGTGGAAAGCACGAGGTGGTCCAGCGAATGATTTTCCGGCACATTCACATTTGGAGGCTCTAGGGCGACATCCGCCAAGAACTCCTCCAACCTGCCGTACTTCATGGTCCAGTCTTGCAGGTAGTCCAGCTCTCGAAACCGCTTGGGATAATCGTCATACTTTGCTACCAGTATGGGCTCGTAGTAAGCGCGGACCGCGCGCACCTGTTGGCTCACGCTGAGCCCCGGCTCGGAAAGCTCCTCAAACAAATGCACCAGACGGTGAAGACCGTGGTCTGCCGAGAGCTTCTTGGCGTATACAGCCAAGCGGTTCAAGTCTGGGTTATTCTGGCCAAGATAGGTGATAATTTCCTGACTACGTTTGCTCCCCACCTGGTTGACCAGGAGCAGTAGACGGTTCCAGCTGATTCGATCCCATGGATGTTTCCATGCGCGCAAGTGGGCCAGGACATCCTTGACGTGCGCCGACTCGATGAACTTAAATCCACCGTATTTGATGAAGGGGATCCCGAGTCTGGTCAAGGCTACTTCGAGGTCGAAGGAGTGGAAGCTCGCCCTAAAAAGCACTGCCATCTCGCTCAGAGGTACTCCTTGAAGTTGCATTTCTTTTATTTTGCCGCAAATATAATCTGACTGGGCTCCCTCGTCGACGGGTCTGATGAGTAATGGGGATGAGCCCCCATGCTTGTTGGTAAAAAGGCATTTGGTGTACTTTTCCCGTGCAGAATTAATAATACCGTTAGCGAGATCCAAAATTGGCTGTGGACTCCGATAGTTTTCCTCCAGCTTGAAAAGCATGGCATCAGGAAATAGTTTTGGGAAATCCAGAATATTGCGAAAGTGGGCACCCCGAAAAGAGTAAATGGACTGGCTGTCATCACCCACCACCATAATATTCTGATGGCCTGTGGCCAGATCTCTAACGATGTCCGCTTGGAGACGGTTGGTATCCTGAAATTCGTCCACCAAAATGTAGCGGTACTGGGAAGAAAGCTCAAGGCTTACGTCGTTGTGCTCCCGCAGCAGTCGGCTTAGGTAAATGAGCAAATCATCGAAATCCAACTGATGATGCTGACGTTTGTAGGATTCGTATCGTTCCCAAAGCTTCGCCAGTTCTTGGTCATATTCCAGGAACTGCTCGTATTCAAGACCGAGCACCTCCCCGAGAGGTTTTTGGCGATTGGCTGACTTGCTGAAGATTTGCGCAATGGTACCCTTCTTGGGGAAACGGCGATGTCGCTCCCTCAGACCCATGCTCCCAACAAGATAGTTCACAACATCTTCAGCATCGGACCGATCAATGATGCTGAAGTCGGGACTAAGGGAAAGCCGTTTGGCATAACGGTGGAGCACCCTGTTAGCAAACCAGTGGAAAGTGCCTCCTACCACCTCTTGGCAGCGATAATCAAGCATGGAGGCGGCCCTGGCTATCATCTCACTGGCCGCTCGCCGGGTGAAGGTAAGCAGGAGAATTGAAGCCGCCGGTACCCCTTGTTCCACCAGCCAAGCGACCCGGTAGACCAAGGTTCGTGTCTTGCCGCTGCCTGCTCCGGCAACTACCAGTATGGGACCGTTACCGGCAGTGACCGCTTGATACTGGGCCTCATTTAGTTCACGAGCGTAAACGATCCGTTTGCTTGTCATGGCTGAATCTAGTCAAGTTCCTAGAGGAAATTGCTATGCGATGAACTTACCGCCCTGTGGGCGGGTTTCCAGTTTGGCGTGGCGGAGTGGCGGATCAAAGGATTTCAACCATTTACTCGTGGCTGAAGTACTCAACGATTTCAGAGGCCAGTGCCTCAATCGTATAATCTGCCGGCATAATGGTGACATCAAAGCCATAACGACGTGCTGTCTCGGCCGTGATGGGCCCGATGCAAGCAATGATAGTATTACCCACCAAGGAGAGCAGATTTTCATCCGGAAACATCGCAGAAAAGTTCTCCACTGTGGACGAACTGGTGAAGGTTATGCAGCTAATATCGCCCTTAAATAAAAGGCGCCGAACTTCTTCGGCTCTGCTGGAGGGACGAACAGTTTCGTAGGCCACCACCACATCCACCTGTCCGCCCATCTCTTTCAGTTTTTCCGGCAGGATCTCACGTGCTTTGGCAGCCCTCGGCAGTAAAAACTTTTTGCCACGGACTTCTTCTTCGCCCAGTGCATCGATAACCGCCTCGGCACGATATTCAGAGGGCACAAGATCGATTTGTAACCCCCGTTCCCTCAGAGCCGCCGCGGTTTTTGGCCCTATGGCACCAAGGCGGAGCCCCTGAAGAGAACGCACATCCTTCCCCCGCTCTTCCAGACGGTGAAAAAAGAAGCGTACGCCGTTGACGCTAGTGAAAATCAGCCAAGCATAATCTTCCAGCCCATCGATGGCACCATCGAGCGGTGCCCAGCTGCTAGGCTTCACCACCTCGATAGTAGGGAACTCCAGACACCGCGCGCCCCTGCTCTCTAACAAGGAACGAAATTCGCTGGCTTGCTCCCTGGCGCGGGTGACTACTACTGTCTTGCCGAACAGCGGCCTTTTCTCGAACCAGTTTAGCTGTTTTCGCAACCCCACGACTTCGCCAACCACGATTATGGCAGGTGGGGTGATCTCAGCGTCCTCGGCAACACGGGCGATGTTGCCAAGTGTTCCGGTTACCGTCTCTTGTTCGGTGGTCGTTCCCCAGCGAATAACTGCCACCGGCGTCTCTTCCGCCCTGCCGCAAGCTATCAATTGCGAGGCAATGTGCTCCAGATTTTTTACTCCCATCAGGAATACCAAAGTACCCACGCTGGTTGCCAGCCGGTCCCAGTGAATGGCGGAAGTTTCTTTTCCTTCCATTTCATGGCCTGTTACAAAAGCCACCGATGACGCCAATCCTCTGTGGGTCAGAGGAATACCGGCGTAAGCCGGTACCGCAACTGCCGACGTAATTCCAGGCACTATCTCAAAGTCGATACCCGCCGCTTCTAATACGAGAGCCTCCTCGCCCCCCCGACCGAAGATGAAAGGATCTCCTCCTTTTAGCCGAACTACTGCTGCATTGCGTCCCTTATCCACCAACAAAGAGTTGATTTGCTCCTGGCTCATGGCATGAGCCCCTGCCTTTTTGCCTACGTAAATTCGCTCCGCTTCAGAGGGTGCAAAATCGAGGAGCTTTTCGTTGGCCAGATAATCGTAGACGATCACCTCCGCCTGGCGAAGACACGCCACTGCCTTCAAAGTGATAAGGGCCGGATCACCGGGTCCGGCCCCAACCAAATATACCCTGCCTCGCTGTGATCCCAATGTCATATAACCCTTTCTGGCCTGTAGCGACTGGTCGGTGACGACCGAAAAACGCTACTGTCTTTCGTAAATCTCCCCCAAAATCTCAGCCCCGCCTGATTCCAAGACTGCTTCGGCCAACCGTTCCCCCATGACCTCCACGTACTGCGGTTCACCACGCATTTCCTTGCGGATCAGACGCCTGCCTCCGAGATCGGCCACCATTCCTGTGAGCACGACCTCGCCACCAGCCATGATCGCGTGAGCCCCAATGGGTACCTGACAGCCCCCTTCCAATCGCCTGAGGAAAGCCCGCTCTGCGCTCACCTCGGTCATGGTTGGCTGATGGGCAAGGCTAGCTACCACTGGGTTGGTAAAATCGTCCTCAATTCTTGTCTCAATGCCAAGCGCTCCCTGCCCTACCGCCGGCAAGATCTGTTCCGGTGCCAGGTATTCAGAGATTACATGACTCAAACCCATTCGCTTGAGCCCAGCAGCAGCCAGCACAATAGCATCGAACCCTTCCGTTTCCAGCTTTCGCAAGCGGGTATCCACGTTTCCCCTTAAGGGTTCAATGTGAAGGTCGGGTCTGAGGTGGAGGAGCTGGGCAGCACGCCGCAGGCTGCTGGTTCCCACCCGTGCCTCATTCGGTAACTGGTTCAGACCATTACCGTTCCTGCTGATGAGTGCGTCTCTAGGATCTTCCCTGGGGGGCATGGCTGCCAGATGCAAACCTGCCGGGAGTAAAGCTGGCATGTCCTTGACACTGTGCACAGCAAGATCCGTTCGGCCCTCTAGCAGGGCCTCCTCGATCTCTTTGACAAAAAGACCTTTCCCGCCCACTTTGGCCAAGGGAACGTCCAGGATCTTGTCACCCATGGTCTTGATGGTCACCAGTTCAACGATAAGTCCTTCGTGGGCCGCCAGCAGCTGAGATTTGACCCATTCTGCCTGCCATAGGGCAAGCATGCTTCCCCGCGTGCCGATCCGCAGTTTTTTCTGCCCGTTCATCGAAGTTATTCCCAGCCATACGGTTAGTGGCAACTCTTGCAGCTGGTGGCGGCGCAGCCACTGCAATCGCTAGCCCCGCTGCCCATCCTGCTGCTTGCTGCCCCCTTGTCCCCACCACTCTTGAAACCAAATATGGAAAGAACACGCGTGACCTTCTCGGTATCACAGCTCGGACAGGTAATGGCTTCTGATGAGCTGAATACCAGCGTCTCGAACTGACAATCGCAACTTTCGCAATAGTATTCGTAAATGGGCATCAAACTCTCCAATAATGGAAGTTGTTCTTGGTCAGTCTACAATCGGTGTGGTTCAGTCTGAATCGAACCGGTGTCGATTAATAGACAATATATAATCTGCCAAAATTTAATAATATCAATACAATCAACTACTGACAACAGACTTCAACTACCAATGGTCTATAGCAGAAATTTCAGACTAATCTTTCTTTTCCGACACTGACAGCACACCGCTTCCTAGGGCTAGGGCTCAGCTGGTGCCACCTTTACAAGAGTTCCTGCAGCGACCGGTAAGAATTTCTTCGGGTCATCCAGCAGCCGGCCAATAATATTGACAGCACTGGCAGGTCGAATCTCTCCAGGTTCACTGATGGGGGTGGTCCCGAAGAAAATGCAGAAGGCCTGACCCTGAGGCCAATAACCAAGATCTCCCAGCTGAACGAGTTCAAGGGCATCAGGTTCCAGATCCTGGGCTACCGGAATCCGAAAATAGATCTCTTCTCCCCAGGTGCTTGCCGGCTCTTCTATGGGGAGGGCCTGCCAGATAGCTTTGGCTGTAGCCGACTCATTGAGCTCTGCCTCGGCCACCACGCCACCCGCTCTTATTATAATCCTCTTTTTTTTATCCACTTCGTTTATTGTCTAAAGTTATAACAGCATGGCTAAATGGCGCGAAGCACAAGGACCCTATGCTGCCCGCTGCCAGCTGTCTGCTGCATGCTGACAATTGCGCTATGCCTCCATAGACTCTATAACCGCCGCTGCTAACAGCGGCAGCATGATTTCGTGGTGTCCGATGAGCTCGAATCCTTTGCCGCCTTGCTGAGTTGGCCGCTCCACCACGTTGACTCGGGGACGGTACTGTCGCTGGAAATCCATGTTTACCGTGGTAAATTCCCGCACGTGATGGCCTAGATTTCGTGCAAGGGTAAGGGCCTTAAGGAAGATTTCCGGCATCAGCACCGCCGAACCCAGGTTAAGGTAAACGCCACCTTCTAAGGAGGCCACCAGTCCGGCAAAAATCCGGAAATCCAGGTGGGTGGCAGTGCCGGTCGCGGCCGGGTTCACGCTAGGGTGAATATGAATAATATCGGTACCCAAGGCAACATGCACGGTGATGGGGATACCGAGCTTGGCACCCGCTGCAAGAATGCTCTGCTCCACATGAGGGACGTTATCGGTCAGCAGTGCCTGCCCCACGGCCTCACCTAAACCCCGATCCGACTCCCTCCCTCTAGCTATAGCCATATTCAGAAAATCTGCGGTCTCATGGCTCATCCCGAAGCTGCCGTCAACAAGTGCAGTAGCCACATCCTCCGAAGTCCTTCCAACCAGCGCCATCTCGGCAT
>JASFEM010000144.1:0-8832 GCA_050124835.1 Syntrophobacterales bacterium
TTTAGAGCCAGCCTATTATTCTGCAAGTAACCCCTCAAGCTAAACTGCTGCAGCTGCAAGTTGTCTCATACTCATGTCTTTTATGCTTGGCACAAAAACAATGACATTCTGGGAGACCGGGCCGGCAAATTGGATTATAATCATCCTCCAGAACGGGTTACTGCCACGTGGAGGACTTGATGTCACCTGCTGTCCACAAACCAAAACCGCCTTGGCTTAAACGACGTTTGGCACTTAAGTCCTCGGCAAATGAGGTCAGTGCGCTTCTCCGCGACCTCAATTTGCATACAGTATGCCAGGGGGCACACTGTCCCAATCAGTTGGAATGTTTTGGTAATGGAACGGCCACCTTTATGATCTTGGGCGACGTGTGTAGCCGCAACTGCACTTTTTGTGCTGTTCCCCCTGGAACCCAGGAGCCCCCACAGCCGGATGAGCCTGAGCGAGTAGCCGAGGCAGTAAAACGGTTGGGCCTACATTATGTGGTAATTACCTCAGTAACCCGTGATGACCTTGCTAATGGAGGTGCGTCTCATTTTGCTGCCACAATCGAGGCCATCCTTTCGACACGGACTCACGTATTGGTGGAGGTTCTAGTACCCGATTTTCGAGGCTCTCTTAAGGGATTGGCTACAGTATTAGAAGCTCAGCCATCCGTCCTGAATCATAATGTGGAAACCGTTTCCCGCCTCTATCCAACGGTTCGGCCCCAGGCTAATTATCAAAGATCATTGCGGCTTTTGGCAGAAGCAAAAAGGTTGGACGCCAAAATTATCACCAAGAGCGGTTTTATGGTGGGGCTTGGCGAAAAACCAGAGGAAGTCGTAGCTCTGTTGGAGGATCTTCGGCGGGTGGGCTGCGATTTGGTCACCATCGGTCAATATCTTTGTCCTTCAAAAGATCATCATCCAGTGGTGGAGTACGTCCATCCTGAGCGTTTTGCTGCATATAAGCAAGCGGCTGAGAGACTGGGGTTTAGAGGTGTGGCCGCGGGTCCGTATGTGAGAAGCTCCTATAAGGCCGACAATCTATATAGGAAAGCAAGAGGGATAAAGGATGCTCAGCTCCAAAGATGAGCCTCCGAAAAATCCTAAATCCGAAGCACGAAGTACGAAACAAATCCGAAATTCAAATTTTCAAATGTTCCAAACTGTGGGAATTAAACTCGATTACTTGTTTTGGACATTGGGATTTTGAGAATTTGAATTTGTTTAGGATTTCGATATTCGGATTTAGGATTTCCTGCCTCAATTAGGAAGATAATTTCTGTAGACCTTTCCGAAGACATTCGTTGGTCTTTGACTTACGAGGCAGAGCAGCTCCGGGCTACAGACCCTTTCCAGAAAGGGGAAATGGAACGGAGTTCCTCAATAATGGGGGGAGTAACCTCAAGGATATAGTCGATTTCTTCCTCGGTGTTATAAACGCTCAAGCTGAAGCGAATTGATCCATGCGCCGCTGTAAACGGCACTCCCATAGCACGGAGCACGTGAGAGGGTTCAAGTGATCCCGATGTGCAGGCAGAGCCCGAAGAGGCGCATATCCCCTTATCGCTCAACTTTAGGAGGATGGACTCTCCTTCGACATATTCAAAGCTAATGCTGACAGTATTGGGCAGCCGTTGTTCACGATCACCGTTAATAATGCTGTTGGGAATCATTTCCAGGAGACCATTCTCCAGCTTATCGCGCAGACTTCTTACTTTCAGGTACTCATCATCCAGACTCCTGGCTGCTATTTCACAAGCCTTACCCAAACCGATAATATAGGGTACGTTTTCGGTACCACCACGCCGGCCTTCCTCCTGATGACCACCAATGATATAAGGGGAAAAGCGAGTTCCTCGCCTTAAATAAAGCGCCCCAATTCCCTTGGGGGCATGAAGCTTGTGACCTGAAATACTTACCATATCAATTTGACTTTCGGCCATATTGACGGGCAATTTGCCAACGGCTTGGACCGCATCCGTGTGGAAAAGTGCCCCCCTGCTCTTGGCTAAACCGGCTATGTCCTCCACCGGAAAAAGAACCCCCGTTTCATTATTGGCCCACATCACGCTCACTATGGCGGTATCATCCGTAATGGTTCTAGCCACCTCGTCCATGGATACAAGACCTTTGCTATCCACCGGCAACTCGGTGACTCGGTAGCCCTCACGCTTTAACTGCGCCACCAAATTCTTCACCGCCGGATGCTCAACCCTTGTGCTTACCACATGTCTTTTTTCCGGATTGGAATGCAACGCGCTCATTATGGCGGTGTTGTCACTTTCAGTTCCACAGCTTGTGAAGATGATCTCTTCCGGTCGCGCTCCGATTAAGGCCGCCACACGCTCGCGTGCCTCCTCTACCTTTAGCTGCACCTGGCCACCAAAAAAGTGCATGCTGGAGGGGTTACCGTAGAACTCGGAAAAATATGGGCTCATCTCCTCCACCACCTCAGGGGCCACCCTGGTTGTGGCATTGTTATCCACGTAAATGGTTTTCATTGAGCAACCTCCTCGACCACCAGGGTATCGGCGACAAGCTCGCGCAGTTTACTTTCTACATAATGTTTTAGGGTAATATCCGAGGCCGCACAGGTAGCGCAAGCTCCCTTGAGGGACACCAGCACCCGTTCCCCGATTATGTCCACCAGTTCAATGCTGCCACCATCCTTTTCTAGGTTGGGCTGGATTTCTCTCTCAAGGGTTTCCTCGATGAGCTTCATCTTTTGAATATTGCTGAGTCTCGGTTTGGCGGGTTCTTTGGGCCGATGTTCTGCACCCACCTGGCCTAAGACTTCCTGCAGGATTTCTTCGATGCGCTCATGGCAAGTCCCGCAGCCTCCCCCCGCCTTGGTGTAATCGGTTACCTGCTCCAAGGTGGTGAGATTGTTGTGATTGATGGCATCCACTATCTCACTCTGCGTCACCCCGAAGCACTCGCAAACAATCTCAGAGTCTTCTTTGGGGAGTCTCTCTCCACGATAGTTTGCGATGGCAGCTTGAAGGGCTTCTTGACCCATCACAGAGCAGTGCATCTTTTTATCAGGCAGCCCTCCCAGAAACTCCACGATGTCCTGGTTTGTTATCTTCTCAGCTTCCTCTAGGGTCTTGCCGATAATCATTTCAGTCAAAGCCGATGAAGAGGCGATGGCACTGGCACAGCCAAAAGTCTGAAATTTAGCATCTGAAATCCGACCTGTTTCATCAAGTTTAAAGGTTAGCTTGAGGGCGTCACCGCAGGAGAGAGAGCCAACTTCGCCCACTCCGTCGGCATCGTCAACCTCACCAACATTCTTGGGGTTGTTGAAAAGATCCCGTACTTTGTCCGTATAAACCCACATGTGGCAACCTCCCACATCATAATATTGTCTTGTTAATCTTAATTCAGTCCATTCAATTTTGTAGACTAAAGTTAACTCTCCAACTCGAAGATTACAAGTACATAGATGCTTTAAGTGTCTAAAATAAGCTAAAATGCTCTAGAATTCTTAGAGTCGCAAAAATTGACATTATTTCGCTGATCTGCTTATGTGGGGAGAGCAGACCCGAAAGCTAGTTTTCACTCGCGAAACGAAAGATCATAAATGGAGAGATTAAAACCTCCTGATTACAGTGGGATTTTTCTAGAATCAGAACAGATAAGGTACGAAGATATCGACCCGCCCCTCAGCAGGTTGATTCGCCTGATTAATGCTAAACCCTGGATTAGGACCTACGGCTGCTGTGCCGGCCCCGCCCACCATGGAGAATCTCCCGGCCATGAACACCAGTTTTTCATTGGCCTGTTAGTTGATGAAGCTTCTGCTGGGACAATTAGACTACGGGGATGGCTGGACGAGGCAAATCGCCTCAATGGTTCAACCGGATTGCGGGCAGAAATGGAGTACGTCCACAAACACCCTTTTGGTCAGGGCAGGGTTGATGGCTGGAGTGCCTATCGTGTTAGGGCCCACGAGATCCGTAAGGGGAATACTCCTCTTCCACCACAAATCTATCTTCGTCTGATTAAATGTTTGGAGACAGCCTGGAGTGACGAGGGGGACGTCCCAGAATAGCAGGCCCGTAACAGAATTAATTTAATTAGTAAAGGACGTTCCTAAGAAGGATCGAAATTCACTTGACAAGGATAGATGTCTAAGTTAGTAAGAGAGGTCCGCTCAAGAAGAGTCTATTCGCTTTGCGGGGGCGTAGTTCAGTTTGGTTAGAACGCCGGCCTGTCACGCCGGAGGCCGCCGGTTCGAGTCCGGTCGTCCCCGCCAGAATCCAAAGCCCGTCAAGGTAGTAATGACGGGCTTTTTCGTTTCTTCAAGTGATTTTCCCATCCCTCACTCTCCATCCCTATTACCTTGATTTTCCCTGAAAATTCAAGTATAAGGGACACAAAGCCTCAATAAGCCAATCAAAATCCATGCAGCCAACTATTATCAGTCGAGACAAACACACAGTCTCCAGGAAGCAAATGAGCGAGGAGGTCCTCAAGGTCCTCTATCGGCTTCACCGCACCGGACATCTTGCCTATCTTTGTGGCGGTGGCGTGCGTGACCTCCTGCTGAAACGAGATATTGACGACTTCGACGTTGCAACTGATGCTGAACCCCGAAAAGTAAAACATGTCTTTGGGAACTGCAGACTGGTGGGTCGTCGTTTCCGTATCGCCCACATCATGTTCAAAGGTGGTAGGATCATTGAGGTTTCCACCTTCCGCAAGGAGGGAGAAGAGGAAGCAGAGGAAAATAGTGACAGCCTGCTGATCAAGCGCGACAACACCTATGGCTCTCCGGCCGAGGATGCCTTCCGTCGCGATTTTACCATAAACGCACTTTATTATAATGTTGCCGACTTCACCATTATTGACTACGTGGGTGGAAGGAAAGACCTAAAGGCCCGCCTTATTCGCTGTATTGGCGACCCCGATATTCGTTTCCAAGAAGACCCCATTCGTATTCTGCGCGGCATCCGTCTGGCGGCAATCCTTGATTTTCAGGTGGAGGAATCCACGTGGGAGGCGATGAAGCGCCAGCGTCACCACATTCAAGAGTGCGCCGTCTCACGAATCCGCGAGGAACTCATGAAGATCCTCAGGCGCGGCTCCACCCACAAAGCCTTCGAGTTGCTGGCTCGCGCGTCCGTTCTTCAACTTCTCTTTCCGAAACTGGAAAAATGTAAGCTGTCCAGCCACGAAGGCAAACCCTCCTTTGCTAATCCAGGGTGGCAGCACCTTTCCGTCCTCGACAATCTGCGCTCTCAGGGTGCAGTATTCACTGATTCATTGCTACTTGCGGCCTTGACCGCTTCGCCGGTCCTTACGCGTCTTGAAGAGCTACCTCCAGGACACGATGTGGGAAAGTGGTTGAATTTGTATTTGGAGGATAACTTCAAACCGCTTGCAATTCCCAGGAGGGTGCGCACGCAGGTTCACCTTCTGCTTTTAGCTCTTCGATACATGTTGGCCCCGAAACGGAAAAAGAGGCGCCGAAGTTTGCGGCGTAGCGCACTGTTTACCGATGCCCTGAAGCTGCTTGAAATCCATTGCCTGGCGACAAATCAGCATTGGCCTGCTTTCAAGCATTGGCAGCGGACTCAAAGGCAGCGGGGCGTCAGCCGAAAACAGTCCAGGTCTCGTGTTCGAAATGTAGGGAGAATCCGATGAAAAAAACCGGTGTCTTCTATCATCCCAGCTTTAGTCGCAGGAGTTATCTTACTCGTGGAGCTCGGCTGGAAGATTTCCCCGGAGCCATAGAGCATCTGCTGGACCGTGAAAATGTTATTCTCTACGAATCTCCACCCATTGAGGAAGAGTGGATCCTCAAAGTTCACACCCCCGAGCTTATCCTCGGTGTGGAGGCCGATCCCCTCTGTTCAACGGCATGGCATTCCGTAGGTGGCGTGGTCCTAGCCGGTGAAAAGATATGTACCGGAGAAATTTACAATGGCTTTGCACTCATCGGGGCAGGAGGTCACCATTCAGGACGAGATTATTTTGGCGGGTTTTGTTGTTTTAACGATGTGGTCATCACCATCACCTACTTGCGTGAAATACATAACATCCAGCGTTTCGCCATCTTGGATACCGACGCTCACCATGGCGACGGAACTCGCGACCTGCTCAAGAATGATCCTGACGTTCTCCACGTTTGCTTTTGCGCCATGGAAACTTGTTCGCCTGACGGCACCAAGGTGGACGTTCGATCACCAGGTGGCTTCTGGGGAATGTGGGGCAAAGGCGAGTCAAACGTGGATGAGCTTTACGCCAACAAGGTAGTGACTGAGTTCCGTCCTCGAGTTGCGGATTTCAAACCCGACTTGATATTCTGGTACTTCGGTTTCGATACCCACAAAGGTGATTATGGCAGCTTGGGCCTCAGCAAGAGTTGTTATTTGGACATTGCTCGCTTCATGAAAGAAGCCGCCGACGAGGTGGCCGACGGTCGTCTCGAGGTGGTCTTGGGTGGTGGTTCCCGCACTGACCTTGCTACTGCCCTCATACCTCCTATTATTGAAGTTCTCGCCGATACCGCCTAGCGCTCTGCGCACTAGGCACTAAACACTAAGCACTAGGCACCCAGAACTACTTTGCCTTCCTGGGAAGATCCCGCTTCTGCACGATTCTTGCATTTTTCCCTGTCAATTCGCCTTTGCTGGAAATGGTGGTTGAACTGAAAAGCGGAGATGAGAGGTGAAGGTTCCCGAACTCTGCAAAACCTGCAAATACGTGAGGGTTCTCTCACACGGAGTACGCTGTAGGAAAAAAGTGCGGGTCAGATACGTCAGGGGTAAACTTGTGTGTTCCAAATATCGCCTTGCCAAACGCTTCCAAACAGAGTCCCTTCTTGGCTGAGAGCTCTCCACTGTCTGTATCTCAATGCTAGATGCTGGATCATGGATACTCGTTTGCTGGGCAATTTTTGGCAGGCAAGGACGCCTACCAGAATACTTTCCCTCCCACAACAACGGATTTGGTAGAACAGGCCTCTGTGCCTGTTGTCACCGCCCGAGCTTCCCTACCGTGATCATATAAAGCACCGTCTCTTCCTCGCCGTCCACGTCCACAAGTTTGTTGAGGTCATCGTCATAAAAGGCACCAATGGGGCAGGAGCCAAGACCCATGGCGGTGGCTGCCAGCTGCACATTTTGACACACATGGCCTAGATCCATGCCAATGTAACGGACCGCCCGTTCGCGGTATTTCACCATGCACCTCAACATCATAGCGGTCCAGATCAGTACAACCGCCGCCCTGCGAACCACTGGTTGTCCCAAGCTTGCTGCGGTGATTTGATGATTGAAGTTGCCCTCCTCTAAGCATTCGAGTGCGAATTCCGCAACATTTAAATGATAAATTCCTTGGGGTACACCCTCTACTTTATCCACGTACAGATATGTCTCGAAAGGATAAAGCGCGCCTGCTGAAGGCGCAGTTCTGAGTAGATACATTCCAGCCTTTGCTGTTATCCCCTGTGCAGCCCATAGTATCTTTGCGAGTTCCTCCAGGCTGAGAGGATCCTCTGTGGTACTTCGCTCGGATCTTCTTCTCGCCAGACATTGCCACAGATCGGCGGGTTCGCTCAAATCTGGTTCTGGTAATGGCAAACGCTGCGCATCACGGTAAATCTTCAAGCGATCTGGAGAAGGAATAGAACCCAGATCATCTCTGGGAGATTGCTCCCGGAGGTACTTGGTCCCCTGTACGTAATTGAAGGCTAACCCCTTTTTATACTTTGGCACGACTGTCTCCTTTTCGTGTCGTTGATCCTCTGTTGAATTCCTAACCTGCTTAGGGATTCTTAGCTTAATGCGATACCGTCCGTTGTCCCGTCGCTCACTTCATTCGGGACAGGCTCAAGGCTCAGGGCACAAGGCACAAGGAAAAACCACACAATCCACTACCTGTCCTCTGATCTCCGACTTTCGACCTCTGACCTCTGTCTTCTGTCCTCTGCCCTCTCTCCCCGTCGCCGCGTCTCCGTCTCTCCCCATCACCGCGCCTGCCCGCCGTAGCCTGGGCGAAGGCTGGGTCGTTCCGAACTGCCTGCTGCCTGTTGCCCGCTGCCTGTTGTCATTCCCTATGCTCTATGCTCTATGCTCTATGCCATCCCCCATCCCCTATCTTGCAAACGCTTGCCGCGTTAATTGCTCGACAAACTTCGGATACTCTGGATCTAGAATGCTCACCTGGAGCCGTCGATCTTTTCCACCTGCAACTTGCAAGTCTCCCTGGGCCAGCCATTGGATACATTGAGAGTAGAGAATATACTCAAGCTCGAGTCCCCGCTTTCGTATCGTATCTAGAGAATCTTCTGGCCAGATGGGATAAATTGCCTGGGCAATAACAGGACCAGTGTCTTCTCCCTCATCCACGAAATGGACGGTAATGCCGCCGAACCTACAGCCATAAGTGAAGGTATCTCCATACCCATCGGTCCCGGGAAAGGCTGGCAAAAGCGCCGGATGAATGTTCATGATCCGGTAACGGTCTTCCGTATTGTAATGCTCAGTAAAATAGGGTGAGATCAACCTCATGAACCCTGCCAGACAGATCAGACCCGGAGCCAACGGATCCAGCAGATCTATGATCTCCTGTTCAGCTAGAACCAATCGGGCCAACCGATCCTCCAGTTCATCTGGGGGCAGTCCTGAAAAGATGCGCTGCCGGTTTACCACATCCACGAATTCTTCTGGGAGAGAACCTTTCGGAACTCTTGAGAGTCTCTTCTTCCCATATTTTCGGTAGTCAACGACGGCAGTTGGGATTCCATGTCTCTGCGCCCGATCCAACCCGTACGCATCCGGGTTGTTACTTACAACCAGACCGATCTCTGCGTCGAGTTTCCCAGCCTCGATACGAT
>JASFEM010000145.1:0-8696 GCA_050124835.1 Syntrophobacterales bacterium
GTATTCTCAAGGAATACGAGCGGGGGGTCATTTTCCGTCTGGGTCGAGTTATCAAGGCCAAGGGGCCGGGGCTGATCATTCTTATCCCCGTGGTGGACCGGATGGTGAAGGTCAGCCTGCGGTTGGTGGCCATGGACGTACCTTCTCAGGATGTGATTACCCGAGATAACGTATCCGTGAAAGTCAATGCAGTGATCTATTTTCGGGTGATGGATTCCATCAAGGCGGTGGTGGAGGTGGAAAATTACCTCTATGCCACCTCCCAGATGGCCCAAACCACCCTGCGCAGTGTTTGCGGGCAGGGGGAGCTGGACGAACTGCTCTCCGAACGTGAAAAGATCAATATGCAGCTCCAGGAGATCTTGGATGAACATACCGACCCCTGGGGTATTAAGGTCAGCACTGTTGAGGTCAAGCACATTGACCTGCCCCAGGATATGCAACGAGCCATGGCCCGCCAGGCTGAAGCCGAGCGGGAGCGCCGTGCCATGGTCATCAACGCAGAGGGGGAGCACCAAGCTGCGAATCGCCTGGCCGAAGCGGCCCGAATAATCTCCGACCATCCCATTGCACTACAGCTCCGCTACTTACAGACCCTGCGAGAGGTCTCTGCGCAGAGCAAATCAACCACGCTCTTTCCCATTCCCATTGATTTGTTTAAACCGTTTCTTCAGCTAGAGAAAAACTTGGAAAAAGCGAAAAAAGAAAGCCGTGGCACCTGATTGTGCGCCAGCTACCCTTGGTGCTGACATTGTGTAATTTTCATCTGGTTCCTGGGTAATTCGGGCTGGGGAGGCTATTTTTTCAACTTCACAACGTGGGTCACGCGAAATATATCATCGGGAGGAGTACCCCGCCAAATTAGATTAATCTGCCCCGCCGCAAAGGATAGTGGTTCCCAGGATGTTTGAAGCCGCTCTAGCAAATCTCGCAATCGCGCCCTACCCTTCACCTGGCCCACGCTTAGATGTGGAGTGAAGCCACTCGGAAACCGGTTTACATCATCACAGTCTGGCACTATTTGCCGCAGAGTTTCTTGAAGACGCACCAGGGGCTCTGTGGGCTCAGGATCCAGCCAGATGGTGTAACTTTCCCGTTTATGCTCAAAAAACCTGAACCGGGCGAGTTCTATCTCGAAGGGCGTGACCTGCCTGCAAGCCATTTTGAACTGCTCGGCCAGAACATCGAATTCCTCTTTTGGCCGAAATGGATAAATCAAATTGATGTGGGGCATCCATCTTCTTAGTTGCCGGTCATGCTTCTGACGAATTGCCTGGATGGGTGGCCACATCTCGTCGGGAGGAATAATAACTACCGCAGTCTTGTGTGTTTTGCGAAGCATAATCTAGGGCAACACCGCGTTTAGATTGCAGATTGCAGATTGTAGATTGTAGATTGAAGCTGCGTGGTTCTCATGAGTCCAAACGTCTGAGCTTTTAAATCTAAAATCTAAAATCTACAATCACTCCCCTTCTCCCCACGCTCTCCGACTGCGATCGATTTTCTTTCTGATCGTTGCCCAGGTTTTGGTGGTCAGGAATGATTCGGGCCAGCGTTTTACCATGCGTTGGAACATCTCGAAGGGAACGGTAAATGTAATCTCGTCGGTCTTGAGAAATTTCCGGTCAGACGGATCCCAGCCTCCCAAAACCGCTTTGAGCTTACCCTCCGCCAGGTATCGAAGCGGCCAGGTGACAATATTGGAGCATCCCGCTCCAAACGGAGAGTACACCGCCTCGAAGTCGTTGGTAACGAAAGTGGCCAACTGATTGAGGCCGCTTATTACTTCAGCTCTGGCAAAAAATGTTACCAGCTCAGGTGGCGGGCCCGTTTCATACTGGCTGATGGGCTTAAAAACACAGATCCGGGCAGGTGCGGGTGGAGGGTCTATGGTGTTGAAGAAGTCTCGAGTCACCTCGGGTGATTCCAGGTAGCGCTCTCCTTCCATCTGATCAGGTATGCCGGTTGAAACGTAATATGTGATGAAATTTAGCTGGGGCTTGAGAAAACCCAGATAGAAAGCACCGCCCAGACAGCCGAAGCGCTCGTTGTCGAAGTAGGCGGCGGTCTTTTTCTTACGGGCGCGCCAGATATTTTCTATGACGCAAGAGAAATCGCCAAATAGGGCGGACCAGTCCACTTCGCCTCGTGCCTCCATCTCCATGGTGGGTAAGAGTTGAGATTTGGGTGAGATCCCCTCTTCCGGCTCCTGGTCGGTGTAACACATGCCCATGGGTTCCTCGTCGAGTCCGATAGCCTCTAAAAAAGAACCAACTTCCTGTGCTTTGACGATCTCTGTCATGTTGATTTCTCCTGCAGGGTAAGATTAAATTCTAAGAAATCCATTTTGTTCGTCATTAATGATCCAGATCAATGTTGTGGTATACTCCTCACTCAGATGAACCGCATGCTCTCATAAATCACACCCCATCACTTTGCCATGTAGCTAAATGTAAAGCAAGCAAGCCTTAATCTACAAAAAATGGGGGTAATTATGGCCGACTTTTCCAACAAAACTACTCTGATCACCGGTGGCGGCTGTGGGCTGGGACGATTAATGGCCCTTAAAATGGCAGCTAGGGGCAGCCATATCGTACTCTGGGACATTAATGACCAAGGACTGGACCTGGTTGCGAAAGAGATTGCCGGCAATGGAAACAAGGTCAATACCTATCACTGCGATGTGTCTGATCGAGAGATGGTCTACAGTACCGCCGAAAAAGTGCGAGAGGAAGTTGGCAAGGTAGACATTCTAATTAACAATGCGGGGGTTGTCTCAGGTAGACCATTCCTGGAATGCACCGACGACCAACTCAGGCGGACAATGGAAGTCAATTCTATTGCCCATTTCTGGACGGTCAAAGCCTTTCTGCCGGATATGATCAGATCTAATAGCGGACACCTTGTCACCATTTCCTCTGCGGGAGGGATTGTGGGCAGTGCTGGATTGGTTGATTATTCTGCGAGCAAATTTGCTGCTTTCGGTTTTGATGAAGCCTTGCGATCAGAGTTAAAAAAGCAGCGGCTTAACATCCAGACCACGGTTGTTTGTCCCTACTTCATAAAGGGAGAAATGTTTGCGGGCGTGAAAACCCGGTTCTCATTCTTACTGCCCATCCTCGATGCAGAAAATGTGGCAGAACGAATTGTGAACGGAATTGCCCGGAAAAAACGGCGTGTGATTATGCCGCCCATGGTGTACAGCACCTGGTTGGTTCGCTTGCTGCCGGTGGATATTTACGACTGGGTGGTGACACTCCTGGGGGTCAACAACGCCATGGATGAGTTCCATGGTCGACAGTCCTGAAGAGACAGCAGACAGCAGACAGCGGGCAGCAGGCAGAGGAGACTAGGCACTAAGCACTTAGAAGGGGCAAGTGTGGGAGATTTATAATCCGAATCGACACCATGCTCTATGCTCCATGCTTTCTCCGTGATGACTAAAACAATAAGGATTTGCACGATGACTGACCAACAATTGGAGCAAAAGGCTGAACAGACGGTATGTCGTAATCCGGCTACGGGAGAGATTTTGGGACATTCTCCCTTGAACGACGTGGAAGAGCTGAAACAGATGATTGCCAACGCAAGGGTTGCGCAAAAGGGTTGGGCGGATCTTTCTGTCAAGGAGAGGGCAAAGTGTATTTTCCGCGTTCGTGATTACGTATCAGAACATGCTGAGGAAATCGCCGAGGTGATTTCCAGAGACAACGGGAAGACCCGGGTGGATGCTCTGGCCACAGAGGTGTTACCGGCTGCGATGGCCTCGAACTATTATGCAAAAAAGGCAAGAAAATTTTTGAAACATAGATGGATTTTTCCGGGCAATATTTTACTCATGAATAAGCTCTCCGTAACATTTCGAGCACCTTATGGGGTTATTGGTGTGATCTCACCCTGGAACTATCCATTTTCCATTCCTTTTTCAGAAGTTGTAATGGCACTCCTTGCCGGAAATGCAGTAATTCTCAAAACCGCTACCGAGACCCAGATGGTTGGGCGGATGCTGGAAAAATGTTTTCTTGCAGCGAAACTCCCGGAGGATATCTTTACCTACGTGAATCTTCCTGGTCGTGTTGCCGGGAGTGCATTTCTGCAAGGCGGCATCGACAAGCTCTTTTTCACCGGCTCCGTAGCTGTGGGCAAACAGCTGATGAGTGAAGCCGGTGAGATTCTCACGCCAGTCGTGCTTGAACTGGGAGGCAACGATGCCATGCTGGTTTGCGAGGACGCCGACCTGCACCGAGCCGCCTCGGGAGCTACGTGGGCTGGTTTGCAAAACTGTGGACAGTCTTGTGGCGGGGTTGAGCGCATATACGTGCATGAAAAGGTGTATGAACCTTTTTTGGCGATCCTGAAAGAAAAGGTGGAAGCTTTGCGGGTTGGCTACGACGACGATTTCAACGTGGACCTTGGCGTTATGACCACCGAGCGCCAGGTCGCCACGGTTAAAGAGCATCTGAAAGATGCTGAAGAGAAAGGGGCAGTGATTTACGCCCGCTCCGCTCAACCGGAAAGCACCGGTTTGGGCAATATGCTTGCTGCCATGGTTTTGACCCAGGTGACCCACGAGATGCTGGTAATGCGGGAGGAGAGTTTCGGTCCTATTCTGGGTGTCATGAAGGTAAAGGATATGGATGAAGCTGTCGCTTTGGCCAACGACTCTAATCTAGGTCTTACTGGTTCGGTCTGGTCTAAGAACAGAAGCAACGCAGCGGAACTGGCCCGACAAGTTCAGGCTGGCGTGGTAACGATTAACGATCATCTCGTGAGCCATGGCCTGGCCGAAACACCCTGGGGTGGTTTCAAACAGTCGGGAATAGGCCGCACCCACGGTGGTATTGGTTTCGACGAGATGACCCAACCCCAGGTGATCGTCCACGACATTCTGCCCTTTGTAAGAAAGAACATGTGGTGGCATCCACACGGTAAGAAGATATATCAGGGGATGTTGGGGGCAATGAGGCTTCTCTATGGTAGGTCCATTTTCCAGCGGTTAGGAGGCTTATATCACTTGCTCAGGATCGTCCCCCGGTATTTTTTCACCAACTGATATCTATTTCTTTGCTCAAATGAAAAAGGCAGGACCAGAAATGGCCCTGCCCTGCTAATTAGACGATGTAACGGTGCTAGCAGAGAACCTTTACCGCTTTCCTCATTAGCCTCCCTATTGGAATCCGCTGCGGGCATCTCTTTTCTGCCAGGGAGTAGTCGAGTCTGTCGATTCGCTCACGGGTGCTGGGTGGTATCTGCGCAAACAGAGACTTGGCGCGGTCGCAATCGCCGTAGCTTTGATGATACATCAGGTATCGCATCACATCGGCCACCGGAACCGCTTCAACCAAAGCCGTCTCGCAAAGGGTGCTGCAGCCGGCGCAGTAGGTGGATGAGGTTTCAAGGGCGTACTGATTCAACAACCTCATGTCGCCGGCAGAAAGGCTCGTCCTGTCCAATGCGGCGGCCACATTAGACATCAGAATGGTTAGATTCGGCATTTGTGAACAGATGCTGGCAATGTTCGGGTTCTCCCAAACGGCCTTGAGCCTGGCCTGTTTGTCGGTAAAGCCCTTTTGGAGAAAACGCCCTGCCAACTTCAGTTCAGTGGGTGTATTGGTGCGAACCGAACCTCCACCCTGGGTCTTCATAGCGGTCAGGCCAATCCCGGCGTCAACACAGGCGGCCACCGCCTCTTTCATTCTACTGCTGTGCATGAGCCTGTAGTTGTAGGTCATCATAATGCCATCAATCCAGCCCAGTTTGGCTGCTTCAACCATGCATTCTTCCATGTTGCTGTGGCAGCTGAATCCGAAAAGTTTAATTTTACCTGAAGCCTTGGCCTTTTTTGCCCAAGCTCTGGTGTCATCGTCTAGTTCTCTCATGCTTCTGACCCCGTGGACAAAATAGAGATCAATGTAGTCCGTGTTCATTCTCTCCAACGATCGGTCCAACAGGCGGGTCATACCACTGGGAGATCTGGAGTCAGACTTGCTAACCAGAAAAACCTTTTCGCGGGTTTCAGGGTATTTGCTAAAAAACTTGCCAATTCCTCTTTCACTCCCTCCACCCTCGTAGCAGTCGGCGGTGTCCCAATATGTAACGCCCCATTTAAGCGCCTGCTTCAACATGAGCTGGTTAGCAGGAATATTAAACATGCCGCCCAGCGAGAGGATTGAGACTCGCGCCCCCGTCTTGCCAAAAGGCCGGGTGGGGACCACCATGAGTTCTTCTTCACTCATTTTGCCCATTGTTTTCGTTGCACCCAAAAGAGAGCCCACACCGGCCGCTCCAGCTGTTTTGAGAAAATGCCGCCGCGTAAAACCAGTATTTTTCTTGGACATGCAGAAATCCTCCTTCGCTCAAACTAGGCACTAAACACTAGGCACTAAGCACTGAGAAAACCAGTGATTAATTGCTGCCACTTTTTCTTTCTGCTACGCGTTCTTTAGCAGTAATGACCTTTCCGGATTCCTTGATTCATTCTCAGCCGTGACCCGAATGGCCCTCTTCCCACTGACCGGGCATTCGTGTTCGCAAATGCCGCAGCCGATGCAAAGCTTGGGATCCACATATGGATGCTGTAGTCTAACCTGGATCTCAATTCGGCTACCAACCATTGGTAGTCTATCCCAATGCTTACTTTCCTCAATGGTGATGGTGTTACTGGTATTGCCAACGATACGTCTCAGCTGTTTATCGTGGGTTTTGACGAAGTAGTCTCCAGTGCCCAATTCACCGGCCTCCAGAGTCTCTTCCTCGAGTTCCAATGTTTGCGCAGTTGCGCTTAGCACTGAGAGGACACCGCTCCTGATAGTGCTGAAGTATTCCCGGGTAAAAATCGCTTTGGGGCTCACAGGGCAGTTTTCTTGACAGACTATACATGGTTTGTCCATGGCCCAGGGCAGGCAGCGACCCCGGTCAACAAAAGCTGTGCCCAACCGGATGGGACCGATCTTGGCATAGTTGTTTCTTCCCAGCTTTTCGTCCAGGCTGATTGGCCTGATCGCTGCACTCGGACAAATGTGCGAGCAAGCGATGCAGTTGAGCTGGCAACCGCTGGTACCAATTCGGAAGTTTAAGATAGGACTCCACAAACCCTCCACACCAGCCTCCAAGCTGGCCGGATGAATGATGTTCGTGGGACAGATTCGCATGCACTGGCCGCATTTGAGACAGCGATTCAGAAACTCAGATTCGGTCAGAGCCCCGGGGGGTCGAATGACCGTGGGTTGCCAGTTGGGCCCCACGAGACCGCCTAGTCGGGTCATGGGTATGGCGGCTGCGCCTGTGAGAAATGATGCGAGGAATCCGCGCCGTGAGAGATCCGGTGAGATGATTTCACCGGCTTCAGACGGTGAGGTTTGATAGGTCACCAGGCCGTCTTTGCAACTGTCCAGACAGTTCATGCAGAGCACACATTCACTGATACGAATCTTCTCCGCTGGATGGCAGGCGCCCTCGCAATCCTTGTCGCAGAGTTGGCATTGACTGCATTCAGCACCACCTGTTCTGCCGATTCGCCATATGGAAAATCTGCTCAGGATGCCAAATAAGGCACCCAGAGGGCAGATGAATCTACAATAGAAGCGAGGTACCCGGAGATTCAGTACCACCGCGGTCAAGAAGATACCGCCGATGAGCCATGCGCCTTGGTAATAACGTTGACTGGTTGAGAACTTTTCGGTCAGAGGCAACAAAGTGAAATTTACTGAGCGATGGACCAGCGGAATTGGGTCCAGCAATCCGGTTTGAAGGGAAGCGGTGATCAGTTTATCTGTTGGGAGGATCAGCCCGAGCCCCAGCCAGGCTGCAATGATGATAAGAAGAATGGTGGCCGCTTTTTTGGGCTTGGCTACGACTTTGAGAATGGCAAGCATGGCAAGGGCCGCCAGACAGGCGATTATTACGATGGGGATAAGCATCGGCCTGTCCGGAACAATCCGGAGTAGACGGGCTAACAAACTGCCGGCAGCCGCTGTCAACAGAAAGATGAGCAGGTAATATTTGATTGACTGGCCGGGGTGATATTGATTGAGTGCTATTCTTGCGGAAAGCCTTTTCCCACGGTTGGCGAGATAGCCAACGAAGTGGTGAATGGTACCAAAAGGGCATACCCAGCTACAGAAGAATCTTCCCAGAAGAATTGTCAGCACCACGGTTACAAGAGCCCATAGGAGGCCCCGGTAAAGTGTTTGGGTGCTGAGCATGGTAGAAACTGCAACCAAAGGATCCAGCTGAAGCAGCCAGTTGACTGGCCAGCCTCTCAGTTGCCACCATCGCACTCCAATGGTAGTAACGACGCAAAACCAGATGAAAAGAAGAAAGAAAAAAACCTGAGTTATGCGTCTGACGGTTACGATTCTCATGGTTCAATCGTTCAAATCGTTCAAGTCGTTCAAATCGTAATGCCGTAATTCCTCAATTCGCAATCCCCAATCCCCAATCCGCAATGTTCTTTCCCTATGCCCCACGCCTTTCCAAATCTACAATCTGCAATCTCACATCTCAAATCGCCGCGTCTTCTTATCGCCGTATCTCCGCGTCGTTCCGCTCTCACCACTATGCTGAGCCCTAGACTACACCCAGCCGTATCGGTTTGAGTGATTCATAATCACCCGTGCCCAAGCCGGCGGCTTCCGCTTTGGCGATATAGGGCAGTTCAGCCGAGGTCTTGCCCAACAAGGTAGCTCCGAAAGCAT
>JASFEM010000146.1:0-8667 GCA_050124835.1 Syntrophobacterales bacterium
CGCTCATGTTCACGGAGATCAGAAAATATGCCTACGCTGCCAATCTCCCGGCTGCCTTCTTTTATGATGGCAGCGGAAAAATTGACCGGGACCTCCTCACCGTCCTTGCGGACGAAGGTGATGCGAGAGGTGTTCAATTTGCCTGGTGGGCCGTATTCGTTGCTCCGCATCCGCCGCATCACTTCCCGGGCTGTTTCGGGATCGTAAAACTGTGGAAAGATTTCCGGGTGACCTATGACTTCTTCAGCCTTATAGCCCAGAATGCGTTCAGCACCTTCGTTAAAAACCAGCACATTACCACTGGTGTCAACCACCACGATGCCATCCACCGAACTTTGAATGATGTTATTGAGGAAGCTGTTGGCTTTACGGAGCTGGCGTTCGATGTCAATTCTCTCGGTGAGGTCACGAAAGTACATGTAGGTCAGAACGCTCTTGCCGACACGAGAGACAGCCATACAAGTCTCAAAGCTCCGCTGATCTTTAGCAGGGACATCTGCAGGCTGGATGGTGCTGCAAAAGCGTAAGTGTTCGTCCTCTTCAAAACTCACATTTTTCTGTAGGTCCACGATCAT
This sequence comes from Syntrophobacterales bacterium, assembly GCA_050124835.1. Taxonomy (GTDB): domain Bacteria; phylum Desulfobacterota; class Syntrophobacteria; order BM002; family BM002; genus BM002. The sequence goes on from JASFEM010000146.1 coordinate 576, forward strand.
TCTCTGGTGCTGTGAAGAGAGAAAGTCGCTCACTTTCATGCCCATTAGTTGGTCTTTGGGGATTCCCACAATCCCAGCCATATTCGAGTTGGCGAAGATGACGCTGTGGGTCTCGTCCAATATGAGAATGCCCTCTTGGGTCATTTCCGTGAGCTGGGCGATCTTTTGTTCCGCCTCCACAATAGGAGTAATATCGCGGACAGCCTCGAAACCTCCAATGACTTTACCGGCTGAATCAGTAATGATCGAGGCGTTGACTACCACGGGAATTTCTCTGCCCTCACGGTCCTTGATCACCCGTCGTACCCCGGCAATGGGCAGTAGACCCTCCATGGCTTGCCTCAACAGGCAATCTTCGCCGTGACATTGAGTAGTGTTGAGCACGTTGGCGCAGGACAACTTGCCGACCACTTCCTCTCGGGTGAACCCGGTAAGCTCTTCCAACAGATGGTTCATGTAGGTGATGGTAAGGTCCGGGCCGACGGTGAAAAAGGGCGTGGGAAAACGGTCAAGGATGTTTTTGTGGGTGGCGAGTTGCCTCTGAATCTCAGGTTGGGTTTCCAGATCGGCCTGAATATCCCGGAGTATGGCAAAGCACCCAGCTGGTTCACCCTCCTTGTCTTTCATTAGGATGGCACTGACGACCAGAGAAAGCTTATCTCCTTGAGAATTCCGCCCGCAAACCACCATCCGGTCCACCTTCCTCTTCTGGGTAAGACACTGGTCGATGAAGCAGTGCTGAGAGCTATCTTCTTCCATCTCCACGATATCAGCAAAGAAGGGCGGGTGCTCTCTCTGGTCTAATGAGTACCCCAGAAGTTCCTCTGCCGCCAGATTCAGGTAGACTATTCGCTGTTGTTTATCAGCCACCACTATGGGGTCTGGAAATTCAGCAAAGTGAGCGTAATTTGAATCCATTCCAAGGTCTTCAAAAAAGGAGGTTTCCTCTTGGGCTGCTGTCTTAGACAGGTTACTGGTATCTTGAGATTTCATCTGTAGATCCTTGTTGATAAGAACCATGAAGTCAAATTGAAAAGCTTCAAGCCAGTAAGCACTACCAGTGTTAAGCTTTTGGCGATAAAGCAGATTGGCCTCACTGAGATAAAACTGCTCAAACCGACCGGAGTGACTTGGCTGGGCTTTGCATTATAGTATATCCGTTATGTTTTCGCAAAGATAGTGGTCTTGAGTTACAGACCCATCTGGGCAGCCAAATTCTGAGATGGAGGGAGATATTTTCTTTGGGCACCTTCAGCTTTTTGCTATACTCGCTGGAGGAGGAATTGGAAACTGGCAACCCCCATATCGCCGGCGGTCCTGGTCGAAGATAACGGTGGCGGTGCCCTGCACCATTCAGCGGAACGAGACAGCAGGGAAAAATTTGCAAGTTGCCCAGTACCTTGAGGAAATCAGAGGAATCATCAAATGTTCAACGAGGAGGTTTCATGGAATTCAAAACATTTCTTGAAAGATGTCAGAACGAACCCACTGTCAGTGATTTTGAATCCTACCTTTCCTATTGTATTTTTGAGAAGAGGCCTGGCAAAGTCAACGATCAGGATCAGGTAACTCTAGAGATGTACAGCTTCATTCGCGATCAGGCCTTTGAACATCGGGACGAAAAATCGGCGCGGTTGCTCTACGAGCTGGCTGATGCCGCTCGCTGGCAGGAAGGGGAGTGGGAGGGTGCATTGCGCTAGCAGCATGGAGCACAGAGCATAGGGCATGGAGTTATTTCTCATTGCACATTTGAGGTCCTAAAGTACTTCCCAAGAGTGCAAAATGAAAAATGGAAATAATAAGAATTACTTGCTGCCGGCTGTCAGCTGTCAGCTGCCCGCTGACTGGTGCTTACTGCCTAGTGGTTAGTAGATAAGGTGTCTTGCATGAAAAAACCCGGCGGGAACATTTGTTCCAGCCGGGTTTCCCTGTTTGCTCCTATATTATCTACGTGCGAAGGAATTCTTCAGTTAATGTCTCCCAAGAGAGATCAGGTACTTTACCGACAACATCATCAATGGGGCCACCATCGGCGTAGGTCAGTCCCACTGCACTGACCATCTCCACCAACTTCTGATGCTCCGCTTGGATCCACTCGGTAGTTTCCTGGCCGTAAAGTAAGTTCTTCAGGTCTTTTTTCATCTCCATGGGATCCAGAACCATTAGCCAACCCTCGTTATAAGGCTGCTCTTTAATCACGGTAGGTTCTTTGGTGATTTGATAATTTACCGCGGCAACCACACCCGTGAGGGGAGAAAGGGCTTGGGCCTCTTTGCCTGATCTCTTGAAGGCAAGGCCCACCTCACTGAATTTGACCTCTTCACCGGTCAGGGGTAGGTCTAAAGAATCCATGGGGCCAAAGATTTTCAAGGCGAAGTCGTCCAGGCCAATACGAATGCGACCACCATACTCAATCCTGGCCCAAGCATGTCCCATATGGAAGAAGTGGCCCTCGGGTACGCCATAGCCATCCACCTGGGGGATGCTGGCAATGCGAGCAGGAATTTGCATTTGCCAGCTATCTTCTAGCATTTGGTCAAACTCGCAGGTGGAGCACTCGTATTCATAGGGACAGAGCCGTAAAGAAGTCCTGCCGGTGAGGCTGTGGCGACACTCACGCTGCAGCCCTGGCCGCTTTTTCATTTTTTCTTGCCAGGAAATAATATTGGCCTTCTTGCCCGTGGGTTCCAGACCCTGAAGACGTGCCGCCACATTCTTATCTGCGGCTTGCTTCATGGCCTTATCAAAAGGACAGGCATTACAGTTGTAGTAATAGTTACACAATTTATAGTCAATGACTCCGGCCTCCATCCAGATGCACTTTTCCTCACCATTGGGCACAGCCTTGAACCTTGACATCTCGCTTTTCTTTGCCATAACGAAACCTCCTTTGGAAAATACATATTAAAATTCGAAAAGTGTTTACTAGGCGTTGCCGTACTTAAAAGCAAAGGATGTGCCATATCCGAGACTAATGTATAAGTGGCTGAAAAGATTATGATTATTTTAATTCGAAGGGAAATCCTATCGGCGGAAACTGTGGTATAAGTCTACACTAAAATATTGTTTTTGCCCCAATATATTAATAATATTATATAAATTATGAGTGAAGTAAAATCCTACATATAGTTGAGAAATACTACACATCGGGGAGAGAGTTGCTTCACTAAAGCAAAGATGAATAAATAACCGGTCAAAAGATTGACTTATTAATGGTCGGCAGAGGAGAAGTGTTGAAATTTACAACGATGATCAAGTGGGTCTGAGGAAAATGGAAACAGGGGGGTGACTCTTCTACTACTAAGTCTTCAGAAATATGTCTGTACCAAGATTCCATAGCATGAGGTCCCGACAGGCCGGGCAGAAGAAAGAGAATTTTCTATCGGCGCACTCAAGTCCCACAGAATAGTTCATGACGCAGTCCGGATCAGCACAATGTTTGAGTCCGAAGGTATGTCCCAATTCGTGAATGGCCTCCTTTTCCAAGCGGCTCATGAGGGGGGGGCAACCAACTGCCGACTCGTTTTCCGGATTCCCTAGGAGGCGATAACTGGAGATCACTGCGCCCTTGCCCTTGAACTGGGCTTCTCCGAACACATAGGAAAAGATTGGACTGAAGAGATCAACATAGGTAACGCCGAGGATCTTCAATCCATCTGGAGCCAAATCATGGATTAACTTTTGCAGGATCAGATTGGAATTGTACTGCTGTCGACCAACATCCAAGGCATAGAGGGGGACGCCCTGATTGGGGCTGATTTTGACTGGCAGGCCGAACTGTTCCCCTATGCTTTCAGCGATACCTTTCAGATGTTCATCGCTTACATCCCCCAAAGGTACGACATATATGAAGTGGGGGTCGATCTTCATAGCGTTCTACTGCTGTCTTTCTAGGCGGAACTTCTTGATTTTCTTGTGAAGGGTGGTGCGATCAATTTTCAGAAGACGAGCTGTTTTGGCAATGTTCCAGTCATGACGACTCAGCATTTTCTCTATGTGGCGCCGTTCAACTTCCTGCAAGGTCTGGGATTCCTCGGAAGAAACCATCTCAATATTGCAGAAAGGTAAATGGTTTACCTTCACCTCCGGGCCTTGATCAATTACTATGGCTCTTTCGATGGCGTTCTCGAGTTCGCGCACATTTCCAGGCCAGTGGTAATCCATCATCAAGTCCATGGCCTCACGTTCCACCCGGTCAAATTTCTTGTTGAACTCCACATTATATTTGTTGATGAAATGAGCTGCCAGTAAAGGAATATCCTCTTTACGCTTCTTCAAAGATGGAAGGTGGATGCTGACTACATTAAGGCGGTAGTAAAGGTCGCTTCGGAAAGTGCCCTCTTCTATGGCAGTCACTAAATCCCGGTTGGTAGCGGAAATGAGCCGAACATCTACCTCTATTGGATCAGTCCCACCCAGGCGGCGGAAGCTCCGTTCCTGCAGAACTCGCAAAAGCTTGATCTGGGTTTTTATGCTGATGTCACCGACTTCGTCTAAGAAAAGTGTACCGCCGTTTGCCAGTTCAAAACGCCCTTTCTTGGTGCGGTCGGCACCAGTGAAAGCACCTTTCTCATAGCCAAACAACTCGCTTTCCAACAGGGTCTCGGGGAGAGCGCCACAGCTGGTGGCTACAAAGGGACCATAGCGTTGGGGACTGTTGCTATGAATGGCCCGGGCCACCAGTTCTTTCCCGGTACCCGTCTCGCCAGTGATCAGGACCGTGGCGTTGGTGTCGGTTACCGCCTTGATCATTTCAAAAACTTCCTGCATGGCCTCACTTTTGCCAATGATATCCTCGAACTCATATTGCTCGGTCAAGCGCTTTCGAAGCAGGATGTTTTCTGTGATCAACTGTTGATGCTCGACGATCCTCCTGAGCATTAGGGTGAGTTGCTCCACATCCAGAGGCTTGACGATGTAGTCGTAGGCACCCTCTTTCATGGCCTGAACCGCACTTGGGATGGAGGCGTAAGCGGTCATCATGATGACCACGGTCTGGGGAGCAATCTCTTTGACCTGTTTGAGCACCTCCATACCGTCCATACCCGGCATCCTCAGATCTAGGAGAACGATGTCCCAGTTCTCCTCGCGGACGGCAGCGACGGCCTTGGGACCATCTTCGACTGCTCTGGTGAAATAATTCTCCTCCTCTAGCCAGTTGCTCAGAGAAAGACAGACCATTGGTTCGTCGTCAACCACCAAAACCCGTGCGTCTTCCTTCATTGGTTCACCTGAGATCGCATGGCGCATAGCGTCATGACTTTTGTTGATTGATTGTTACCTTCTGCGAAAAACTGTCCTTTTTCGGTGAGCAGCGGATACCCTTCCTCGGCCTTGTATGGCGTGCGGCGCAAGGTGTATGGCGTAGTTGAAAACAGTTTGTCCTCTCCGCGCCCTGACAAGTGCTCACTACTTGCCGGCTTGATAATGGTCGCTTGCGGCAAAGACGTAATCTTGCTCTTTCTTTCCCTCAATGGAGAGGGTCAGTGGACCTAGGGGAAGGTGGACAATGACATCAGTGCCCTCACCCTCCTTACTCAAGAATTGAATCTCTCCTCGGTGCTGGCGGATAATACCATAGGCCACGGAGAGTCCGAGACCAGAGCCTTTGCCTTCGGCCTTGGTGGTAAAAAATGGCTCGAAAATCTTTTCCAGATCCTCTTCTGAAATTCCCACGCCCGTATCGCTGATCCTGATCTCGACTCTATCCTTTTCTTTGTCAAAACCAGTGGAAACAGTGAGCCTACCACCTCCTGGCATTGCCTCAATAGCATTCCAGAGGATATTAATAAATGCCTGCTGTAATCTCTTAAAATCACATGATAAAAATGGAACTTTGTCGGCATAGGAGGTGTCAATCTCGATTTCGTCCAACCCGGCACGATGTCGCAGGATGGCTAGGGTTTTATCTAGAATTTCATGGATATCATTCTCTCTAATTTCTATTTCACTCTGACGGGAAAAATCTAATAAGTTCCGAGAAATATTGGCGCACCTTTCAGTCTCACTGTGGAGATAGGATATAAAGTCCCGCAAATCAGTCAACCGCTCTGTGGGAAAAGGTTTTTGCTGGAGAATGCTGTTTGCCAGTTTGCAAAAAGTCAGAACACTTGTTAGCGGGTTGTTCATTTCATGGGCGATTTCTGCGGCCAGCCTGCCAATGGAGGCAAGTCTCTGCGAGCGCCATAGGGCTTTCTGCACCCTTTTATTCTCCGTGATATCCTGGAGAAAGCCGATGGTGGCCAACTCGCCGTCATAGGAAGACAGAGCAAAGGTCTTGGACACGGTGAAAACCTTACCGTCTTTTCGGACCATTTTGATTTCATAGCTCCGGTTCAAGATTTCTCCAGCTTTTCTATCGCGATAGCGCTCAAATACCGCTTGCCGACTTTGTGGATGGACCAAATCCGCCAAACTCATCTCCAGTAATTCGCTCGGTTTATAGCCGGTGATTCTGGCAAAGGCCTCATTTATGTATCGGAATCGTGCCTCCACCCCCTCGTAGTCCTGAAGAATGAATATGCCAAGACTAGCCTTTGTAGCTGCATCTTCAATGGCTTTTTGCCGGGCTGCCAGTTCTTCCACTTCCCGTTCCAGGTTTCTCGTTTGAGTAATATCCAACAAGTGGCCCAGTTTGCCGATGGAACCATCTTTACCCTTATACGGAAAGCTTCGGACCTGAAAGATTTTCCCTGTTTTTGGCAAGTGGTATTCTTGCAAAAAGCAACAGCTTTCATGCTTGATCTCATCCATCAGTGACCAGGGACAAACGGTGTCTCGCCCGAACAGAGCCTCGTAGCAGACTTCACCCATATGGTTGCCGACGAGATCTATCAGGGGTTGATTCATGAACTCGATCCGGTAGTCTTTTGATACTACGTAAATTCCATCCTTCAGATTGTTCGCCCAGGCAAAGTCTTCAGTCCCAGGCTCAAGTGCAGGTTGACCATATTTCTCAAGGGTTATGTCGTTCAGCACGCCTCGCACAAACAAAAATTCACCGCTGTCGTCGCAGGTGATGTGTCCCCTTATTTTGATCCATTTTAAGTCTCCCTGTTTCTTGACTATTCTATATTCATCCAAATAGTACTTATCTGTTTTTAAGGCTTGTCTGATAGTTTCTCGGGCGACGCTTTTATCGCTCTCAAGAACAAGGTCGAACCATTTTATCTTTCTATCCAGAAAATCCTCTAATTTATAGCCGGTGAGATCCTCTATCTTTCTATCAAAAAAATCCACCGACCAATCTCTATATCCCTTAAAATTTATCAAGTCTTTCGTCTCAAAATAGAATTCTTCAGGCGAGATCTGTATATTGACCCTCTTCTCCAGCTCTTCCACTCGACGCTGGAGCTCTTCGTAGGTTGGCTTTGCCATGTTGCTCCTCTTTCAGCTGGTTGCCGGCTTGAGAAGGCACCATTTACTGTCCAACAGAGACTTAAACGGGTCATTTCGCCCATTTAGGATATTTGGCAACTCGCTTACAAATATGGCAGCTATTTTAACAGATACCTGCTGTATTATACCACACTGTTTTTGTAGGACCTCATGGAGGTTGGGGATTTTAAGGGGAGTCCGGAGTCAGGAGTCAGTTGCATGGGGCATGGAGTGAAGGATTTTGTCATCGCTGTGCCCATTGTGGTGAAAGATTATCCCGAGGTAAGCGAAAAAGATAAGCCCCATTTGTGCAAGAGGGCGTTGAAGGGTGACTGCTGGGGAGGGCGATTTTGAATTTGACTCGCCCTGGCCTTTTTGATACTTTCGTGCGGTAACCCCAAGGAGAATTCTCTTTATAGTTCGTCAGTTAGCAGGGAACAGGCTGTCGCGCTGAAACAATCTTGCTCAGTTTTGCAAAGACTTGAGGAAAGCACGAAGACCACGAAGAACACAAAGAAATGTAATTTCAGATTGTCGATTGTAGATTACGAATTCTTCTAGTGCCTACTTGGATAAATCTACAATCTTAAATCTAAAATCTCAAATATCCTGTAGCGGGGGAATGCATGAAGGTACTTGTTATTGGCAGCGGTGGACGAGACCATACGATCGCCTGGAAGTTTTCCCAGAGTCCACGAGTGAAGAAGCTCTATGT
>JASFEM010000147.1:0-8621 GCA_050124835.1 Syntrophobacterales bacterium
GAGACCCATTTCAGCTAGATCCAGGGAAGCTTGAATGCCGGCAATGCCGCCGCCGAGTACTATGACTTCATTGTTCACATCACACCTCTTGTAAAGTGTCTAAAATGCCTAAAGTGCCTAAAATGTTCTAAAATGTACTAAAATGCCAAAAATTATAAAAATTCAGCCTAAATCCGCAATCCATTACTTAATTGCTTCCGCCAACACCGTAGTCAGATCCTTGATCTGGAGATCCAGCTCAAGATTATTGAGAGCGCAATTGAGATGGATCTGACATTTGGGGCAGGCGGTAACAAGCGTTTGAGCGCCTGTGGCCTTGGCTTCAAGTAGACGCTCCACCTGGATTTGCTTGGAGCCGGAAGAGCAGTTGGCCCAGCCGCTGGTGCCACAGCAAACCGCATTTTCCCGGTTTCTTTCCATCTCCAAAAATTGGTCTGCTGCAATCCTCTGGAGAATGTCGCGGGGTCCGTCGTAAATCTTGGCCATGCGGCCCAACCTGCAAGGGTCGTGATAGGTAAGAGGACTGGCACCGTTCTCCACAGTCAAAGAGCCTTCCTCCAGCATTTGGCCCACCAGGTCGTAGAAATGCACTACCTCAAAGCCGAGATCTCCAAAGTGCTCGGTGTAGTTGTGTTTGAAGGTGTGATAGCCTTCAGGACAGTTAAACACCACCCGTTTAGCACCTGACTTTCGAATGACTTCCAAGTTATGACCGGCCAGTTTCTTGAACAGCTCCACCTGACCGTTCCACAGCATATCGTGACCGCAGCAGTGCTCGTCGTCACTCACCACCGGTTTGATGCCGGCACCGTTAAGAATCTTGATAATATTCTTGCTCACAGAGAGGCTGTCCACGCCAATGTCCCGGAAGATCACCTGAAAATAAGGCATGCAGCCCACGAAGAAGAAGGTATCGGACTTTTTGGCCACTTTTCCCGCTTCCTTGGCCCACTCGGATTTCTTCTGGTTTATGCCTTCGGTCTGTAACTCCATGATGGTCTGGAGCATGCCGTGATGGGAATAGACCGGCTGAGTTCCGAGTTTGGTGGCTTCTTCTCTGAGGAGCCGCATGAACTCAGGGAAATTGATACTGGAGGGGCAGCGCTCGAAACAGCGGCTGCAGGTTAGACAAGACCAGAGTTCCTGATCCCTAAGCAGTTCGTCTCCCAAACCAAGTAGTGCCTTTTCCACAATAAGACGTGGAGAGAAGCTGGGGAGAACCCGTGAGACAGGACAACTTCCGGTACACACCCCGCAATCCAGGCAGTAGTAACTTTGAGTCAATTGGGCAGCATCTTCAATCTTCATGCGGCTACTCCCAGGGGATTCTTCCCCAGGTCTTTGATTTTTTGGGTAAAGGAAGTAACGATTTCAGTAAAGCGTCCGGCTTCAGCGGATGAGACCCACTCCAGGGCCAGCCTTTCATTATCAATACCCATCAATTCCAGGAGTTCCCTGGTCATCTCGATGATCCGTTTGGCCTTTTCATTACCATCCAGGTAATGGCAGTCGCCGATGTGTCACCCGCTCACCAGAACGCCGTCTGCACCCTTCTGGAAAGCCTTGAGAACAAAATCCGGTGAAATTCGGCCCGAGCACATGACTCGGATCACCCGAATATTGGGGGGGTATTGCATTCGACTGACCCCGGCCAGGTCAGCCCCGGCATAGGCGCACCAGTTGCAGCAAAAAGCGATGATCTTGGGTTCGAATTTAGCAGCCATAGTCAGTTTCCCTTTGCACTCTCACTAGAAATTAATGCCAGCATTTCCCTTCCCCTCCCCTGGCGGGAGGGGATAAAGGGGAGGGGGCTCACCCCCACCCTTCCCCTCCCCCGTCAAGGGGGAGGAATTTGTGGTGACTCAAAACAGATTAAATAAAATGCTATGCGCTCTGCGTTATTCGCAAAGGGCCGCCTCCACCATGGTGAGCACCTCTTCATCGGTGAAGTGGCGGATGGCAGCGGCACCGGTGGGACAGGCTACCGCACAGGCGCCACAACCCTTGCAAAGCGCTTCTTGAATCTGTGATACCGTGACCCCCTCACTCATCTCCACCAGTTCAGGCGCGCCATAGGGGCAGACCTCGACACACTGGCCGCAGCCACGACACAGGTTCTGGTCTACAACGGAGACCACCCCTTCAACCTCTATGGTCTTTCGGGCCAGGACGGTGGCGGCTCGAGCCGCCGCCGCCTGAGCCTGAGTGATGCTCTCGTCGATGGGCTTGGGATAATGGGCAAGACCGCAGACGAAGACCCCGTCAGTGGCGAAGTCCACCGGACGCAGTTTCATGTGGACTTCCAAGAAGAATTTGTCCTGGCTCAGAGGCACCTTATACATCTGAGCCAACTCTTCCAAGCCTCGCGTCTCGATGGCACTGGCCAGGGTGATGAAGTCTGGTGTGAGGGTGATGGGGCGCTGGAGAACGTGGTCTACGACTGTGACCTCGAGGTTGCCTTTCTTGGTCTCATTGACCACCGGTTTATTCTCCGTGGTGTAGCGGATAAAGATGACACCTTTCGCCCGCGCTTCTTTGTAAACATCCTCCCGTTCACCGTAAGTTCGGATATCCCGGTAAAGGATATAGACATCCATTTCGGGTTTGCGTTCCTTTAGCTCCACAGCCTTTTGCACCGAGAAAGTGCAGCAGATTTTACTGCAGTGGGGTCGCTCTGGTTCCCTGGAACCGACACATTGGATGAAAATCGCACTCTCGGCCTTCTTTACCAGATCACTTTCCCAGGCTTCATCAAGCTCATGCCAGTTAAAGACCCGGTCGTTACGGCCATAGAGATATTCCTCGGGCTCTATGGAGTGGGCTCCTGTGGCCAGCACGGTGGCGCCGTGCTCGATTTCCCGGATATTTTCACCACCATTGAGACCTATGCTGGTCTTGAAGTTGCCAACGAAACCGGAGACCCCTTTGACTTCTCCATTGAGATGAACTTCGATATTCTTGTGCTTGTTCACCTTAGCAACCAAGTCCTTGAGAAATTTTGGGATGGACTCACCCTTCCAGGTTTTCTTCAAATGGAGAGCCTGACCGCCCAGAATATCACCCTTCTCAACGATGTGCGCCTTGAATCCCTGCTCTGCCAGGGTAAGGGCGCAGGTCATACCGGCCACACCACCACCAACCACCAGGGCGGCAGGGTTTACATCTACCGCAGGCATTGGCAGCGGCTCGATGAGGCCGGCTCGGGCAACGGCCATTCTAACCAGGTCCTTAGCCTTGTCAGTGGCGGCATCCGGGTCGTTGGCATGGACCCAGGAGCACTGGTCGCGGATATTGGCCTGCTCATAGAGATATTTGTTGAGGCTGCTGTTGCGCAGAGTCTCCTGAAAGAGAGGTTCGTGGGTTCGTGGCGAGCAGGCGGCAACGACCACCCGGTTGAGATCTTGCTGTTTTATCACATCCACCAACTGGGCCTGCGCGTCCGTGGAGCAAGAAAAGAGGTTTTCCTGGGTATAGACCACGTTGGGCAGAGTCTTGGCGTATTCTGCTACTTCAGGGACTCGTACCACGCTGCCGATGTTCACCCCACAGTGGCAAACAAAGACACCAATCCGAATCTCTTCAGAACTGACATCGCGCTCCTCGGGAAAGGTCTTCTCCCTGATCAAGGTATAGCGTGAGTCGGCAAGGCGACTGGCTGCAGCACCAGCCGCAGCCGAGGCTTCCATCACGGCGATGGGGATGTCCTTGGGACCCTGCAAAACACCGCAGGCATAGACGCCGGGCTTGGATGTTTCCACAGGATTGAAACTGCTTGTCGAAGCAAAGCGATAATGGTTGAGATCCAATCCCACTTTTTCCGCTAGTTCCAGGGCCTCTTCGGGGACCTCCAATCCCACAGACAGCACCACCATATCGAATTCTTCACTGACGATCTCACCTGCTTCGCTCACATAGGATAGAGATAAGTTGTCTGTTTCCGGCACGGGATCCACACTGTGGATGCGGGAACGGACAAAACGGACCCCGCCGTCTATAGCCCGGTTATAGTACTGCTCGAATTCCTTGCCGTAAGTCCTCATGTCCATGTAAAAGATGGCAGTATCCAGGCCGTCTTTGGCATGTTCTTTGGCAATGACCGCCTCCTTGATGGCGTACATGCAGCAGACACCGGAACAATAGCCGTTGTCACAGTGGTTAATGTCTCGAGAACCGACACATTGGAGCCAAGCTATTTTTTTCGGTTCCTTATGGTCTGAAGGGCGAATGAGGTGGCCTTGCCACGGCCCGGAAGAGGAAAGAATCCGTTCCAACTCCATTGAGGTCACGACATTGGGATGTTCGGCATAAGAATATTCATCGTGCACGGAGGGGTCGAAGGGTTTGGACCCAGTGGCCAAGATGATGGAGCCTACCTCGAGTTCCACCTCTTCATCCACTTGGGTATGGTCTATGGCGCCGGTGGGACAGAAGTCGGCGCAAATTTTACAGTCACCGGTAAGAAAGTGGGCGCACTTGGACCTATCGATGGCGGGGATGTTGGGCACGGCCTGCGGATAGGGGACATAGACAGGCTTTCGTCCCTTCAAGCCCTCGTCATACTCTGACAATATTGGCCGGATCTCTTTGTCGGTGATTTCGGAGAGCTTGATATGGCCGGTGGGACAGATAAAGTCGCAGGCGCCGCAAGCGACACATGCTTCCGAGAAAGTGTCGAAGGGGGTTGCCACCTCCATTTGGGTACCGCGGCCGGAGAAATCAATTGCCTGAGCACCGATTCTCTCGCACATCCGGACGCACAGTCCGCAAAGAATGCAATCATCATCATCCAGTACGAATCTGGGTTTCTTGACCCCGAACTGTGCCGCCAGATCTTTGACAAAGTCGTTGTTGGGGCACCGAGCCAAGAGGAGCTCAACGATCATCTTCCTGTGGTGGATGACCTCCTCGCTATCGGTCTTGACCTCCATGCCCGTCCAAACCGGATAGTTACAGGCAGTGACAAATCTTGTTCTCCGCCCGTCGAAGAGCTCTACCGAACAGATTCGGCACAAGCCGGCCGGCTCAAGGGCTTTATGGTTGCAGAGGGTGGGAATGTGGATGTTATTTTGCTCTGCAACCTGAAGGATTGTCGCCCCTTCTTCAGCCTTTACTTCTTTGCCGTTGAGTTTGAAGGTTACCATGTGTCATTCCTTGCTAGGTTTGTCACTTGATGAGTATGGCGTCGAACTTGCACGATTCATAACAGATGGAACACTTGATGCACTTTTCCTGGTCAATCGTGTGAACTTCCTTTTTCTCACCCGAAATAGCTTGCTCCGGGCATTTTCTGAAACAGACGTGGCAGCCGTTACAGGTTTCTTCATCTATTTCGTAGTAGAAGAGCTCCTTGCAGACACCGCTGGGGCACTTCTTGTCGTAAATGTGTGACATATATTCGTCGCGAAAGTAGGCCAGGGTGGTGAGAACCGGATTTGGAGCGGTTCCTCCCAGAGCGCAGAGAGAAAGTTTCACTACCGTGTCGGAAAGATCTTCAAGTAGCTCAATGTCACCGTCCTTGCCTTTACCGGCACAAATGTCGTTTAATACCTGCAGAAGCCTCATGATACCCTCTCGACAGGGCACGCACTGGCCGCAGGACTCCTCCTGGAGAAACTCGAGAAAGTACCTGGCCACGTCCACCATGCAGGTATCCTGGTCCATGACGATCATACCGCCGGAGCCCATCATGGAGCCCGCCTGGGTGAGCCTTTCGTAATCCACAGGCAGATCCAGCAAGCCCTCGGGAACGCAACCACCTGAGGGGCCTCCGGTCTGAACGGCCTTGAACTTCTTTTTCCTGAGAATTCCTCCCCCGACGTCGTAGATTATTGTTCTAAGAGAGGTGCCCATGGGCACTTCCACCAAACCGGTATTTTTTACCTTGCCTACCAGAGAAAAAACCTTGGTGCCCTTGCTCTTCTCAGTGCCCAAGGTGGCGTACCATTCGGCCCCCTTACCCATTATTACCGGCACGTTGGCCCAGGTCTCCACGTTATTGAGGGTGGAGGGGCTTTCGCGGTATCCTTTCTCTACCGTGTGGATGTACTTGGCCCGGGGCCTGCCAACCCTACCCTCGAGAGAGCGCATCAAAGCGGTTGACTCACCGCAGACAAAAGCACCTGCTCCTGTGCTGATTTTTATGTTAAAGCTGAAATCACTGCCCAGAATGTCATCTCCCAAAAGGCCGTAATTTTCAGCCTGCTTTATGGCTTCAACCAGTCTGACCACAGCCAAAGGGTATTCGTTGCGGACATAGATAAAACCTTCATTAGAGCCAATGGCATAAGCCCCTATGATCATTCCTTCCAGTACGCTGTGAGGATCCCCTTCCAGGACACTTCTGTCCATGTAAGCGCCGGGGTCGCCCTCGTCCGCATTGCAGATAACGTATTTTTTCTCCCCATGAGCTTTGCGACAGGTAGCCCACTTTATTCCCGTGGGAAAACCGCCGCCACCCCTTCCCCTGAGGCCCGAGATTTTGATAGCCTCAATAATCTCTTCCGGCTCCATTTCATGCAGGGCATGGAACGCTGAGAAGTAGCCACCTCTACCTATGTAGTCTTCAATGCTTTCTGGGTCGATGTAACCGCAATTCCGCAAAGCTATCTTGAGCTGCTTGTCGTAGAAAGGTATTTCTTCCAAGGTTGGCATACCGTTGCTAGAAAAGATGCCTTTCAAAGGATTGTCTATGTCGTCTTCAAGAACAGAGCGAGGATCCTTCATCTGGCCAAGAATGGATTTCTCTGGGTACTCAGCTTTTTGATGAGCTTCCACCAGCTCCAAAAGGTTGTCGGCAGAGACGCGCCGGTAAACGATACGGGGCTGCCCGGGGGTCTGGATGTCCACCAGCGGCTCTTCCTCGCACAACCCCAAACAGCCGGTTCTGGCCACTAATACATCTTTCTTAAATATGTCGCGGGCCTTATCGTATACCTCCTTGGCCCCGGCAGCTATGCCGCAGGTCGCCATGCCGATGTTCATTTTAAGCAGCGGTGGTGCATAAAGAGAATCCTGCACCTCGGCCCTTATTTTCTTTAAATGGTCTCTCTTGGTTATCCTCATGACTCGACGCCTTCTCGGTTTGCTCTATTCATATTGGTCTAAAGTCTTAAGCGTTTTTTCTGAGTCGGTGCGGGCGTATACCTTTTCATTAATCGTAACGACCGGGCCCAAACTACAGCAGCCAATGCAGCGGACCGTCTCCAAGGTAAAACGCATATCTTCCGTAGTATCACCAGGGTGTATGCCTAAATAGCTTTCTAGCCTCTCCTTGATGCGTTCGCCCCCACGAACGTGACAGGCAGTACCAAGACAAATGGTAACGATGTTCCTGCCCCTCGGTTCAAGACTAAACATGCTGTAAAAAGTAGCAATTCCATATATCTGACTCAACGGAACGTCGAGCCTGGTGGAGACGTAAGTCAGAGCAGGTCTGGGGAGGTAATTGTACTCTTTGTTGATCGCCTGCAAGATCATGATGAGATTCTCTTTGTCCCCGGCAAATCTCTCATTTATCAGATCATCTAAGGCCCTGAAATCCACTTCTGGCTGCTCCGCCATATCTGCTATCTTCTGTGAAGTTGCGCTTTCAGCCACGGATATTCCCTCCCAGTTCTCTCTTGATTTCACTTAGAATTTTATTCCCGAGCCTCTTTGGGATACGGCTCATTGGTTACCGGACAGTTGGCATAACAAATACCGCAAGCAGTGCAGAGCTCGGGGTCGATGTAACGAGCTCGCTTGTTGACCTTCACCTTAAACTTGCCTGGTTGTCCGTCTACGGTGATTAGATCCGCGAGAGTGATCAACTCTATGTTCAGATGCCGGCCGACCTCGACCAGTTTGGGGGAGATGATTCACATCGCACATTCGTTGGTGGGAAAGGTCTTGTCCAGCTGCGCCATTACTCCGCCGATGGCGGGGGATTTCTCCAGCAGATAGACGTAATAGCCCGAATTTGCCAGATCCAGAGCTGCCTGCATCCCGGCGATGCCTCCGCCTACGACCAAGACTGAACCAATGGTTCCGCTTTTCTTCTTCTTGGCACTCATATTTTCTCCTGCGATGAGCTTTATTGAGACTTAAGGACAAATCTTTGGTAAGAAAAGATGGTCATCCTTGGCCCGTGCACAGATTGACCCTTGGAAAAAGGCCCCCAGCGTGTCATTTGCTAAAATCACATTTTTTAGTATGGAGGGTAGTGGTTGTCAAGCAAAATGCGAAATTTGAATCTGCCTTAGCAATACACTTGTGCATTGTTGCACGAGTGCCGAATTGTAACCAATATTCATGTAAAAATCAATTGAAAATGGATATGTCCATGTCAATTAAATATTCCGCTGGCATTGCAAATTTATGTCCTTGATAATCTCTTCTCTTTTTGTCATAAAGATGAATTGTTAGCATAGGGCATAGAGAAAGACAGTGGGCAGCCGGCAGCTAGCAGCTGGCAGAGAAAGACGACGCGGGGACCCGCCCGCCTCGCCTGAAGGCGAAGCCGATGGCGGGCAGGCGCGGAGACACGGCGAGACCAATATGAGAAGTCAGAAGTAAGAGGACGGAGGACAGCAAATCAGTAGGCCTGGAGCATGGAATTATAATCTGCACCCTGTACCTTGTAA
>JASFEM010000148.1:0-8620 GCA_050124835.1 Syntrophobacterales bacterium
AGTCCAATCGCATAAGCGCTGATGAGGCGTACATGAAGTGTGACGATAAAGAAAAATTTCGGCCATTCCTGCGAAATCCACCCACCGATTTCACTGAGGTGTAGTTGGCGGTCCGGCCACTACACCGAAAGGTTGGCTGCAACCTGATTTTTAACTTTCAGCACGAAAGGTGATTTTTTATAATATCAGCTACGAATATACAACGATTAAAACCCTTGGGGTCATCATTGTTTTAATACGTCTGATACCCCATTTATCTCAGGCTAATTAAGGGGCATCTTTGTGCCCCGCAACGAAAGGGAAACTGGCATGCGTAAGAGAGAGATAGATCATTTTCTTCGCAAGATGCTGGATTTTCACGAGAACGTCTCTGACCTGATTGTCACAGTTGACCGTCCTTTTCAAGTTGAATCCGACGGCGAATTGATGCCCGTTCCAATGGATGTGACCATTGATAACTTGACGCCGTTTCAGACCGAGACATTTGCTCTGAATCTTTTGGGTGGCGACAGGCGCAACATAGAAACCCTGCTTGCAGAGGGTTCCTGTGATCTTTCCTATCACCTGGCCGGAAAGGCACGATTTCGTGTCAATGTTTTTTCCCAGCGCGGGTATTTTTCGGTAGTCATGCGTAAGTTGGAGACGCGCATTCCCAGCATCGATGATCTCAAGTTGCCACAAATTTTTAAGAATATTGCCGAGGAGAGAAATGGCATCGTTTTTGTCACCGGTGCAACTGGCAGTGGTAAGTCCACGTCGCTCGCCGCCATTCTCAATGAGGTCAACGATCTTCGGCCGGTGCACATTGTAACCCTGGAAGATCCAGTGGAATTTGTCCATCACCACCGTAAAGCCACCTTCAATCAACGGGAAATGGGCAGCGATTTTGAGAGTTTTTCCAGTGGTCTCAGGGCGGCGCTCCGCCAGGCTCCTAAGATCATTTTGGTGGGCGAAATGCGCGATCGTGAGACCGTGGAGATTGGACTGAGCGCTGCAGAAACGGGCCATTTGGTGCTCACTACCCTCCACACGGTGGATGCTGGACAAACCATAAACCGAGTCCTTGGTATGTTCGATACTGAAGAGGAGAAACAGATAAGGATTCGCCTGGCCGATGCCATTCGCTACGTGGTTTGTCAGCGACTCCTTCCCATGGAGGGCGGCGGTCGTGTGGCAGCCTTTGAGATAATGGGCAAGGACATCCGGGTCAAAGAAGTCATTCTAGAGGGTGAGAGTGAAGGGAAGACCTTCTATGAAATCATCGAGAGCAATCGCGCTTTCGGATGGTGCACCTTTGACGATTTTATTCTTGAGCTTTTCCAAGAGGGTCAAATAACCCATGACACTGCAATGGCTTACGCCTCTAAAAAGGCCATCATGAGACGTGGTATCGACCGGATAAAATCCGCTCGGGGTGAGAAGGTCACCGATATTGAAGGCCTTGAAATAGACAGAGGCTACCGGAAACGAGTCAAAGATAAAAAGTAGGGATACAAGAAAAATTGCAGCACCGTAAGGCGGGGAAGGGAATGAGTTTCGAAGTCCGTTTACTTCTAGGCCGGAGGGTTAAATCCAGTGAAAATCCAATGCAGCAATTGCCAGGCCGTTTTCAATGTGCCTGATGCAAAGATTCCCGAGGGGCGTTCCTTCAGGGCAACCTGCAGCAAATGCAACCGTTCTATTACTGTGGCTCCACAGCATACTGCTGGCTCCGGGAGCAAGGAAACGGTCATAGGCATGGATGCATCGCTTTCAGAGGTTAGCGATGCGCCGACGGCGATTGCTGCTGACCTGGATGTGACCAGTGCCTATGATTCTCCCTTGGAAGTTCTCGAGGAAGGCGCCATGAGCGCCCTCGTCTGTGTGGACGAGCCGGGGCGACTCAAAGCTGTGAAGGAAGCGCTCGAGGAGTTGAACTACTATAGCAGTTTGGCCTCATCAGTAAAGGAGGCCCTCAGCAAACTTCGCTATAATCAGTATGATTTGGTAATGCTCGATGAGGAATTCTGTGGGGAGGTCGCCGAGAACAACACCATCTTACGCTATTTACAACCCATGCCCATGACCACGCGACGGAGCATCTTCTTGATGCTCATCAGCAACCAAGTTAAGACGCTGGATAACTTGATGGCTTTTGCCAAGAGCGTCAATGCGGTGATCAATACTGATGACATTCAGAAAGTAAAGCTCGTACTTGAGCGCTCCATGGCTGACCATCGACGGTTTTACAAGGTATACAGAGATACGCTTCAAGGGCTTGGTGCCTTCTGATTTTTCTGCTATCATCAAGATATCCTTCTACTCCAACAAACTTAGTGCAGCCGCAATCGACAAGCTAACACTAAATACAATTCAGTAGGTAAACCGTAGTTCGCATCTCGGGCCTGGGCCCCAGAGGAATCGTGGAACTTTCAGGGAGGTGCTGTGAAGTTATTCAAACGTTGGATGCAGCGCAAGGAGCTTCGAGAGCTACAACTCCGGATCGATCATTGCCGCAGCACCATAGAAGAGGTGCACAAGGCGTTGCTCCTGGATGAGGTTCAACCCGAGATTGCTCAACAATTCCGCCGCCTCGAGGCCGCATTGGATCAAGTGGATGTAACCCAACTGAGGAATCGCGATCTTGAAAAGATCGAAATGGCAACTAATAAGCTATTGAGCGAGTTTCGTTCCCTTTACCACGAGGGAAAGCTCAGAAACATCCATGATGGCCCGGTACACTAAAAGATTACTCATAGAGTTAATCCTTCAGGCGAAATAACCTTTCAAAGAGTTCAGGTATCAAAGATCAGCGTCACAGCTGACGTCTGAGTTCTGTCTTCTGCCAGCAGGATACAAGTTCCATCTCTGATTTCCTTGACAGTCAATCAGCAAAGGTTTATAAAAAGGCCGGCAAAAGGGGGACGTAGCTCAGTTGGGAGAGCGCAGCGTTCGCAACGCTGAGGTCGTGGGTTCGAATCCCATCGTCTCCACCAGCGAACGGTAACCGCGGCCCTGACCGCGGTTTTCTTATCAGGACAAATACAAAGCAGTAGCTGAAAGCTGATGGCTGCCCGCTAAGCGCTAAAGATTGACAGGGCAGACCATTTCCCTTATAGTTCGCAGGCACGGAACGCTTAAACGTGCTCGTTCTTTTCTTTAGTGGGAGGTGATGTGGTGCAAAGAACGGCTAGCATAACCCGAAAGACAAAAGAGACCAAAATCACCCTGAAGCTCGGCCTGGATGGCAGCGGCGAATCTTTGATCAAGACCTCCGTTGGCTTTCTGGACCACATGCTCACCCTGTTAGCAGCCCACGGTCGGTTTGATCTGGAGATAAAGGCCGAAGGGGATCTCTGGGTAGATCAGCACCACACGGTGGAAGACATTGGCATTTGTCTTGGGCAAGCTTTCACCAAGGCTCTGGGGGAAAGAAAGGGTATCCGCAGATACGGGCACCAGCTCGTTCCAATGGACGAGGCCCTTGCTTCAGTGACGCTAGATTTTTCCAACCGACCTTTCTTGGTCTACAACGTCCCCAACTTGAGCGAGAGGGTCGGAGAGTTCGAGACTCAACTCATACGTGAGTTTTTTAGAGCTTTCGCCTTTCAGGCAGGGGTAACCCTACATATCAATGTCTCTTATGGTGAGAACAGCCATCATATTGTGGAGGCTGTTTTCAAGGCATGGGCTATGGCCATGAGACAGGCTTGCGCCATAGATCGGGATCTCGACACCGTGCCTTCAACAAAAGGCGTGCTATAAAAGCACCTAGCACCGGGCACCTTGTGAAAACTCAGGGACGCACCGAGCAGTAGAAAACTTCCGGCTTATCTTAGGCATTTTCAGGGTGGCCATTGCCCACCGGCAATGGCTGAAAAGCTCAATTGAGCCAAACACAAGCTTTGCTTGACAAGTCTGCCGGGATAAAGTTAAACATAAGTATCATAAAAATTGACGCGGGGTGGAGCAGTTTGGTAGCTCGTCGGGCTCATAACCCGAAGGTCCCAGGTTCGAATCCTGGCCCCGCTACCAAGAAATTTAAGAGGGCTTAGACAAATGGTCTAAGCCCTTTTTTGTGTATTCTTACCGGTCACCTTGCCCAAAGGCGTCCATGTTGGGAGCCAGACTCCAGTAGGCAAATATCTTAAACCATTTGGCACAGTGCGAATCTGGACTTTCGCAATCCGCAAGCCGACCTCTGACCTCTGTTTTCTTCCTGCCTGCTGCCGCCGTCGATCCTTCCTGGTAAGAGATTTCATTGTGAGAAATTGGATTTCGTCGTATAATGATAGTGGGATTCGTAAAATGAGCATAATCCCATGGTGGTTCATTTTGATCGTGATATTGACCCTTTTAGGGTTGCTTCTTTACAGGCCTAAACACTAGAAGATTCTCGGTTAAGAATAAAAAAATAGATTGAGCCCCCTATGGCCCGTGCTCGGTGAGTGGGGGCTTTTTCTTTTCAACTAACTGATCCTAAAATAGTGGCTCATTATATTGACAATGGTTGCGGAGTTCTTATCATTTCGTCTGTTGGTTCAAATAGGCGTTTACTTATTTAATAACCTCTAACACAAACTCGCATTTTGTTTGCACAGCGAAGATATTAGCATCCACGCAGTTAACCAGAATTACAGAGGAGTTGAAAACCTGTAGGAGTTCTGAAGTACCTGAGCAATTTGGGGTCAGGACAATCATTTGGGGACAGGCAATTTTGATTTTCAGACTTAGGAGGAGGAAAGAACATGAGGAGAAGCAAGATTAAACTGGTAGGGCTCGTGATGATTCTTGGCTTGATAGTGCCAGGTCTGATTGTGACCAATGTTTTGGCCCAAAAACCTATTGTGGAAGAAGTAGCGGTGGAACGGGTCAGGATGGTAGAAGAGGTCGTGAAGACTGCGGACAATTTCATTGTGTTGTTCGATGCTTCAGGCTCCATGCAGGATCTGTATAAAGATACCAATATGAAAAAAATTGATCTTGCGAAGGCAATGTTCAAGCAGAGAGCCGCAAGCTACCCGGATCTGGATTGGAACGCTGGCTTGTATTTGTACACCCCGTGGAAAAGCTTCTACGAGATGCAGCCATTTGACAAAGCGAAGTTTGGTGCAGCAATTGACTCGATGGAGGCCTACCAGCCTTCAATTAGATACAGAAATCAGCCCACACCATTGGGAAATGCGATCCAGAACCTTGAGCCCATCCTTGCCAAGCTGTCTGGTGAAACGGCTGTGTTTATTTTTTCAGACGGTCAATATACTCATGGCACGCCAAAGGTATGGCCTGTGCCAGCAGCAAGGGAGTTAGCCTCCAAATACGATGTCTGTTTTTATGTCATCAGTTCAGCGCAGACGCCAAAAGGCGAAAAACTGGTGAATGATATCGCTTCGGTGAACACATGCTCCCGGGTCATAACTTTTGATACATTGATAGACAGGCCGGAATATATGGTAGGAGCGCTTTACATGGTTACAGACAGGGCCGTTGTCGAGACCGAGCTTGTCAGCAAGGTGGTGGGCGTTGAACTCGATAACATTCTGTTTGATTTTAACAGCGCGGATATCCGTCCGGAGTATCACGACGAGTTAGATGCGGTGGCAAAGTTTTTGGAGGAAAATCCTGAGGCATACGTTGTTATTGAAGGTTTTGCTGACAGCACCGGTGATCCGACATATAACCTTCTCCTGTCACGAAAAAGAGCTGAAAGCGTCAAAAATTACTTGATGCAGAGGGAAATTTTCTCAGCAGCAGAGGCAAATATCGATACAATTGCTGAGAAACGGCTCGTGACGGTGTGGTATGGTAAAGACCTTCCTGTGGCCAGTAATGATACAGCAGAGGGACGCCAATTGAATCGACGTGTTCGGTTATTAATAGGGGGGTTGTAATAACAACGGGTTAAAGAAGCGTCGAGCTCACCCGATGCTAGAGTTTAACCTTTTTCGGTGAATACAAGCGGAGCCATATAGGCTCCGCTTTTTTTGTGGCTTGGCACTTTGTTTGCAGTGCTTGAATGATCGGGAGACCAATTGGCATTCCAGGATCTGAAACTGCCGGTGAGGCATATCATGGGAGAGCACCGAAAACCCGTAGATTGCAAGCGCTACCCATTATGCCAGGATCTCGAGACGGTGAGTCGGGATATACCCACCAGCTTTTCCGGCATCCATGCCATAGTGCTGCAAAGAGAGGCTGAATCCATCTGCGAGAAGTGCCACGAATTCGAACCAAAAGAAATGGCTGGTGCGGCTTAAAAAAACCTTCTCACCTTGGCGTAATTCGCTGTGAAAATTGGGCAGGAACTTGCCGTCTATTTGATGTTTTGGCCAACTCTATCTTGGTTTATCGGCCAATTTAGGTGACTTACCGAGACTGGTCACATCCGCAATCCGAAATCTAAAATCTGAAATCTACAATCTGCCATCTTTACCTTTCGGTGTTTTTTGGCACTAGGTTTGCAAGATTCCTAAAGCGAGGTGAGGTTAACACCCCCTCAGTGACAACCCTCCTTCTTCTTCAGAGCCCCATCGGCCCACTGCATAGACTAGGGCGCAAAAAAATGCGGGTCGGTGGGGTTTCTTTTTGCTCCGTATTTTTTTAAGATAATCTCTGGCTATTGACAGGCGTTAGGCTCAATGGCATAAGTGACGCGTGTTAGGATGTTTAGAATAAGTGTTTAAATGAACATTAGAACGTATCCCTTTTAAGGTTAGATAGCCATGATGCGGAAAAGTCCGAAACCATTAACAAGGTTCGCTCCAGCCGTGCTGGCGATCTTTTTCCTACTCGGCTTTGTCGCCTGCGCAACCCTACCCCAGGACTATCCCCGCACGGAGAGCTATGCTATGGCGCCGAGCGAAGAGGGAGAGCTCGCTCGAGTTGCCGAGAAGATTGGCGAGAAGTTTGGTGAAGAGAAATCCGGTTTTCTAACCATTGACCAGAATAGTGAGGCGCTGGACTGGCGGTTGATGCTGGCAGATCAGGCCCAACACTCCATTGACGCGCAATACTTCATCTGGCACGGAGATGAGAGCGGTATGCTACTCCTGTTGAGGCTCCTTCGTGCGGCAGATCGGGGCGTTCGGGTTCGGCTGCTGATCGATGACCTGCTGTTAGCTGGCGCAGAAAAAGGGATTGCCGCACTGGATACCCATCCAAATCTTGAAGTGAGGGTTTTTAACCCCTGGAAAGGGCGGGGCGGGGCTTTAGGAAAGGGGTTCGAGTTTCTTGGCAAAATGAAAAAGCTCAACGCCCGCATGCACAACAAGGTCATGGTGGCCGACAATCGTTTTGCCATTGTGGGCGGTCGAAATATCGGCAACGAGTACTTTGGACTCAGCAAGAAATATAATTTCCGTGATACGGACGTGCTCTGTGTGGGTCCCGTTGCTGCTGAACTGTCAAAGTCATTCGATCTCTACTGGAACAGCGAGTCGGTTTACCCGGGTGAGGCGTTTTCCGCCAGCAAGACCCTGGACAAATATCTGAAGAAACGAAGGAAGGTGTTGGAGCGTAAACTTGCCAAGTCTGAGGATTTACTTGGCAGTTTTTCTTTATATCCGCAGGACTGGTCCGAACAATTGAACTTGCTGCCAGAGATCATGAGCGGGGGTTTGGCAAAGGTGGTTTATGATAAGCCCCTAGTCGGCACTGACATGCCACCCGTTCAAATGTTTGAAGGACTAGAGGATCTTTTTGAAGACATGCGCGAGGAGGTTTTCATCATTACCCCTTATTTCATTCCCCACGACGGCGATCTTAATGACATCCAGGAAGCTATCGATAAAGGGATTCATGTCAAGATTCTCACCAACTCCCTTGCTGCCACTGACAGTCCCATTGTCCACAGCGCTTTCAGGCGGTATCGCAGGCCAATAATCGAGACAGGCGTGGAACTCTACGAATTGCGCCACGACGCAGAGATTCAAGTACTTTACGATACCCCACCTGTGCGGGCAAAATTTCTGGGGTTGCACAGCAAGGTCATTATCGTTGACTACGACCGTGTTTACGTGGGGTCGTCGAATTTCGACCCCCGGTCCGTGTACCTGAACACCGAGGTGGGTCTTCTCATCGATGATCCTGTACTTGCCGACGAACTCGCCCGATTGTTTTATCGCGACCTGGCCCCTGAAAACAGCTGGCATGTCCGCTTGGACGAGAAGGGCGAGCTCATCTGGGAGTCCAGTGACGGTATCCTCCGCAAGGAACCCGCACAAAGCGGCTGGCAGCGGTTTCAAGTGGGCTTCTACAGCCTGCTCCCGCTTGAAGATCAGTTGTAACTGAAACTACCCTCTATTCTTACCTTCCGATATTTAAAATTCCCGAAAGAGCGGAAAATCGGCGAACTTCAATTTTTAAAACGTTTATTCACTACACTCTAAAGGCTAGGCTTGAGGGCTGGCATATTCCCGAAGCGGCGTATGTGGCCAGCCTTTGCCTTCATAGGATGAAACTCTACCCAAGTAAAACAGCAAAGGCTGGCACATCCGCAGCTCGGGCTGCCATCACTTCCGCTCCGGAGGGCCTTCGCCCCGCAAATTCAGCAGACCGAGCGTAAGCGGAGGGAATGGCTCAGCCCTTAAGAGCATTTGCGGAGGAGAGTTAATGAGCATATTTTTAAATATTGACATCAGCC
>JASFEM010000149.1:0-8594 GCA_050124835.1 Syntrophobacterales bacterium
AAGGTGGCAGCCACCAGATAACGCGCACCTTTGACTTCGTTCATACGGCGAGCTGCTTCGAGCATGTCTTCGGGGGTGGTATAAAGCTTTTCAGCAGCCCCTTCTCCACTGATCCCATCCTCTTCGCCCCCCACGACACCCACCTCGATTTCCAGAATAATTTCGTTCTTGTGGCAGCGCTCTAACAGGGGAACGGCTAAATCCAGGTTCTCCTTCAACGGCAGGGCACTTCCGTCGAACATGTGGCTATTGAAGAGATTCGGCAAACCCGCCGCTCTGCGTCTTTCTGTCTCTTCTATGAGTGGGATGACGAAGCTCTCGAGCTTGTCCGCTTGACAGTGGTCTGTGTGCAGCGCAACGTAGATGTCGTAGCGCTCTGCAGCCCGGCGGACATGTTCGGCAATGGACATGGCCCCTAAAGCCATATCCTTGACCGAAGAACCGGAGGCGAAAGCACCGCCTCCGGTGGAAACCTGGATAATGCCATCACACCGGCTCTCAGCCAACCCCTTCAAAACTGCATTGGCGGTAGTGAGTGAGGTTACATTGATAGCTGGATAAGCGAATTTATTCTCCATTGCTCTGTCGAGCATCTCACAGTACGTCTTGTAATCTGCTACTGGCATAAGAATTCCCCTCGATTTCGGATTGTGGAATGCGGATTTCGGATTTAAGGTCTAAAATTTCTTCTTACTACTTGACTGAGCTACTACCTTCGTTTCGCTGTTTTGATGGACGAAACAACGATCGCAACAATTTCATCGCATTCTTGCATTAATAAGTGAACCGCACTCGGATCACAGATATTCATCTCCTCAATGATTTCTAACCAGAACAACGTTTCGTCAGACTCTTCCTCAACTATTCCTAGTTTCGCAATGAAGTCAGCTTTTGATCTTCCTCGACAGGCGGCCCTGTAGTTGGCAGCCACAGAAGTTCCTGATTTAAACAATTGGTTCCCTATTAGGCGTCCTTCTCGATTGTTTGGCAGTTCACGACAGAGTTCGATAACCTTTTTAGCAAACTCTTTTGTCCTCCTTCTCATTTCCTCAGCATTCATCTCCAGTGCCCCTTTCATAATCAATTAATCTTTGTTCCGAAATCCGCAATCCGAAATCCGCAATCCGCAATCTCTTACTTTTTCTTCAGTTGATCCGCCACAGCTTGGGTGGCTGCTTTTACCGCTTCGGGATCGCCCAAGTAATAACTGCGAATTGGCGTGAGATCATCCTCCAGCTCGTATACCAAGGGAATCCCCGTGGGGATGTTGAGCCCGACGATCTCCTCATCCGAAATATTGTCTAGATACTTGACCAGGGCCCGGATGCTGTTGCCGTGGGCAGCTATGAGTACCCGCTTACCGGCTTTAACTTCTGGCGCTATAATTTCATGCCAGTAAGGCAAAAAGCGCTCGACCGTGTCCTTTAGACATTCTGTGAGGGGAAGCTCTTCGGGCTCAAGATCGGCGTAGCGTGGGTCGTTTCCAGGGTAACGTGAATCGTCGGGAGTGAGAGCGGGCGGCGGAACATCATAACTCCGGCGCCAGATGAGGGTCTGCTCAGCCCCGTGTCGTTCAGCTGTCTCTATCTTATTGAGTCCCTGGAGTGCTCCATAGTGGCGCTCGTTGAGACGCCAGCTCCGGTGCACCGGAATCCACATGAGGTCCATTTCCTCGAGTACGATCCAGAGCGTCTTTATGGCCCGTGAAAGCACAGAGGTGTAAGCAAGGTCAAACACGTATCCCTCATCGCGCAATACACGGCCAGCCTCAACTGCTTCCTCTATTCCCTTTTCAGAAAGCTTTACGTCGGTCCAGCCAGTAAAACGGTTCTCTTTGTTCCAGGTACTCTCACCGTGGCGAAGCAAAACGAGTCTTTTCACATTGTCCTTTCCATTGCACATGCAGCCGAGCCAGGTTAACAAGCTCATAATCATGGTCGCCAGGCCGCAAGGTTATAACTATCAACTTTTTATATCCTCCTTCTCTTCCTCTCCCAGTTCGACGATGCGTTTTGCGTACTCCTTTTTCAAATTGTTTAGGAATTTCGTATCGATCTTCCCTTTCCAGGTAGTTACTTCGGTGAGACGCTTGGGAATCTTTACTGCGGCCGGATCAAAACCTGTGGCCAGCCGAAGTCGCCAGCGCAGTTTTTGAATATGCTGCGCGACCAGGTCCATATTGTCGGCCAGAGTTGTGTAACCCAGAGAATTAAGGCACTCGGCCAGCAACTCATCCTTGTAAACTTCACGGGCAAACAGGCAGGAAACCATGGAGGTCAAAAACACCCTTCCCTGTTCATCCTTCACCAGAAAATCCACCGCCTCTTTCACGTTCTTGTCCTCATTTTTCTGATCAAAGGAATAGCCGCCGCTGTCCAAGTGCGAGTGTCTGAACCCCAGGGCTTGGGAAGCAAAGAAGACCTCGCCTGTGGCATAGCCGGCCATTTCCTGCCCTAGCACGCAAGCGAAATCCTCACCGCCGTACTGCTTTGCCGCCTTCATGGTCCCCTGCCCCAGCAAGCGGTAGAAATCGTTGGCGCCGTTTCCGAGATGGAGTATCGCTTCCTTATAATTTTCAGCTTCTCCGAATGTTAAAGGGACAAGTGTTTCCTTCTCAGAGATCAGGCCCTTTTCCAGCGCCTCTGTGGCCCAAGCCAGTGCAACCCCCGCAGACATCACATCCAAACCCATTTTTTCCACCACGTCGATGATGCTCAGCACCTTGAAACCGTTGGTTATCCCCAGCATGGAACCTGTGGCGAAGATGGGTTCGTGGTCGTAGGAGACCTGACGGTAGAGATATTGGTTGGGTTCCATGAACTTCTCCCTTACAAACCCGATATGGATACAGCCCACAGGACAACCGGCGCAGGCCGTGTTGCGCAACAGCGCATCGTCGGCAAACGTCTCTCCGGAGATACCTTTGATATCCGGATCGGTGGTTTGCTGAAGATTCCTAATGGGTAACGCCTTGAGCGCGTTCAGAACGGCCACGTTCACCGGGGTGCCCAGGTTGTGGTACTTGTCCATCATGTCGGTGGTGGTAAGCTGGTTGTGCACTTCCTCAAAGAGTTCAGCGTACTCTTTCCCCTCTGGGAGGTGGAATGCACCATCGCCCTGAATCGCAATCGCTTTGAGATTCTTGCTCCCCATAACCGCACCACCGCCCAGCCTGCCGAAGTGACGGTAGGTATCTACAGTGATACAGGCATAGGCTGAGAGGTTTTCCCCTGCCGGGCCTATACGAAAAATTGACCGGTGGCCTGCGCCGCCAATCATCTTGCGAAGCATCTTTCCAGATCGCTGCAAGTCAACTCCCCACATATAGTGAACGTCCTTGACCTCGAGATGGCGCGATCCAATGGAGAGGTAACTTGGTGTACCAGCCTTGCCGGTGATGACCAGGCCGTCCAGGTCAGCAAAACGCAGGGACAGGGCTGAGCGGCCGCCGGCATGGCTTTCTCCATATTGGTCGTGGTAAGGCGACTTGAAACCGCATACGGTTTTACTCATGAGGGGAAAGTATCCTGTAAGTGGTCCGATAGTGAAAATGAGAGGCTGCTCCGGATCGTCCCAAGGTTTGTCTGCGTGACCATATTTGTTAAACAGTAACGCAACCAGTCCACTACCACCGACCTCCGTATCACGACCGTCAACGGCAACAATTTTACCTTTGCCAGTGTCGAGGTTCACGGTAAGTATTCTGAAATGATCCCTGATCATGGCGCCACCTCCTCAGCCTCTTTTTCAGTCGAGGGCTCAACCACCACCTCCGCCATCTCCAGGCAATCGTGGGGGCAATACGGCACACATTGGCCGCAGTGGATGCAGACAAAAGGTTCGCCGGTGGCGTCGAGATAAATGGCGTCAACCGGACAGGCCTCGGCACAGTCGCCACATTGGATACAAAGCTTCCTCTTGACGATCACTCCGCCGCCTTTGCGTTGGACAAAAGCATCCGTAGGACAGGCCAAAGCGCAGGGGGCAGGATTACAGGCCAGGCAGGGCTTTGCCTCGAAGCCTGTAGACAAGCCGCCGGATGATATAATGCGAATGCCCGCCGTGTTCCAGGACAACCTCTTGTTAACCAAACGCGCACAGGCCAGGGAACAGGCGTGACAGCCGATGCACCGCTCCATTCGAGGAGTTGTCAAAATCTTCATGGTTTTCATTTGATTACCTCATAGTTCACCACCGCATCCTCCTAATTATCTGACTGATGAACGCAGTATGTTTGAGGAAATCCGATGGTCGAAACTCGTGGCTTTATAGAATAATAGAGTGAATATAACTTAGAATATCTGAGGTGGGCAATGGAAATCGGGGGTTTCCAATTGGTGAAGGAGCAAGTTACGAGTGAAAATCGCGGCAGTAAATTTCACCTCCACCCATGATGCTGGAGGTCCTTCATCGATATGTGGGGAACCCCCCAAAACACAAACATCTGTTCTTTTAACTGGACAGATATCGAACCTGTCATCATTTCGGAAAAAACTTGAGCTCCTGTCCCCCTATGGAGGCCTCAACCATGAGGCCGCCTTTGCCCATGGTGAAAACAGCTACCCCCCCTTCATAATCGGCAGTAGCTGAGGCTCCGGCAGTCGCTGCAATCGCTGAGGCTTGCGCGGAGAACTTGAGATCTTCTTTTTTCAAACGCTCAAGTGCCGCTTTGTCTTTGAAAAATATGATCTCACTGTAAGACTGGCCACCTATCTGAAGTCCGACTGTTCCCTGTGACAGATTTACCCTGCCTACAATTTTCCCTCTTTCATAGACCAGTCCACTGCCGTGGGCACCTCCAACGATAAATGCCCCTTTGCCAATTGTCGGGAACACGGCGTATCCATACGCATGATCAAAGAACCTTTTCATGCTGGGGTCTTTCTTTTTGAAATTGGCAATCGTCTCCTCGGCCGCCTTTCTCTCCTGCGCTGCCTTGCCAGGATCCCAACCCGCAAAAACTGGACCGAATGACATAACCGTCAGAAAGCTAATGGCAATTGTTATCACGATCCATTTTTTCATACCGAACCCTCCCTTAATATTGGGGTCAAATCTTTACTCTTGACATTTTGACTTTGCCTGGTTCTTACGCTGGCTTTACCATGCCAAAATGTCAAGAGTAAAGATTTGACCCCATTAGCTATTATTCTTTGGGTTCGAAAGTGAGTTCCTGCCCGCCTATTGAGGCTTGAAGCATCAGGCCGCCTTTGCCCATAGTGAAAACAGCAACCCCTCCCGAATAGTCGGCGTCGGCAGAGGCACCCGCAGTGGCTGCGATGGCAGATGCTTGCCCGGCAAACTTCACCTGCCCTTTCTTCAGGCCGTCAAGTGCCGCTTTGTCTTTGAAAAATACGATCTCACTGTAGGACTGGCCACCTGCTTGCAGACCGACTGATCCTTGCGAAAGATTTGATCTGCCTATAATTTTCCCTTTCTCGTAAACCAAACCACTGCCGTGGGCACCTCCGACGATAAACGCCCCTGCCCCGATGGTGGGATAAACCGCGTATCCATAGGCATTATCAAAGAACCTCTTCATCCCAGGGTCTTTCTTCTTGAAATTGGCAATCGTCTCCTCTGCCGCCTTCCTCTCCTGAGCTGCCTTGCCAGGATCCCAGCCCGCAAAAACTGGACCGAATGACATAACCAACAGAAAGCTGATGGCAAGTGTTAGGACTACAAGCTTTTTCATGGATTTTCCTCCTTCATCAGTAAACCGTACATGTTCCCTTTACTCAGCTAGCACCCCGAAGCCATGCTATATATCCTAAAGTCCTCCGATGAATCAAGCTTATTTTATACATTTTTTATTAACAACTCATTCGCCCAAACCTATCTCATTTGGTCTTCTTCCTTCCCCCGCCGCAACCGAGAGGCGGTTCCGTGGGCCTGTCATTCGGACCTATAGCCATACTGCAAACATCACTGCCATCCTCTGGCAACTTCTCGCCCACCATCCTGCGCATCGGCGTTATCACAGGGCTGGTCAAAAAGGTTACCGCGGTCCCTAAAATTCCGCCTGGCTCGATCCCCATCTCAAAGTCGGTGAACTTGCCGTGCACTCCTATGGGTGTTGCCAGGCTGAAGTATTCCGGCTTCTTGGCGGCGGGTGCCGAGGTAATGTTTATCTGTTCTTTCTTGAAGTTCACCTGCCCTTTGACACAGATTCGTATCCTTGAGGTGTCGATTACCATGGCGTCCGGTGTCAACAGACCGTCCTTCATGGTCCAGCGGCCCACCAGGCAATTGATTTTCGATTTTTTTTCGTCTCCTTTGGCCGCGATTGCCGCGATGACGTTCACCGCCCACAGGTCAATAATGCCCGCGTTGAGGTTTACCGGCTGCCCGGAGAAGTCGAAGTAGCCGTTACCATTCGCCAAGAGCTCATCAAGATTCTTGGCAGTGGACTTCAGGTCCACGTTAAGGTTGAGGGTGCCCCCCATGTCCGTGTCGGGTTTGGCGCGTCTGGCAAGAACGCCGAAGTCGAAGTTTTCCATTACAGCTCGAACCGACGCCTCCGAGGCATCCCTGCCCGGCTTTACAGACATGGCAAACTGGAACGCTCCGCCTGGAATGTTGAGTTTCACCGGATCCAAGGAGAAACGTCCTTCCTTCAAGGTAGCAGTTAACAGGCCGCTCCCCAGTTTATCGGTGCCGGACAGAACTTCCTCCACGGTAACCTTCATCTCGGCGTTGATCTTGGCGAGCACCTCAGGGCTGAAGAGCTCTGCGAAGTCTTCCTCTCCTATAGCACTTTCTTCAGCGGTTGGTCCCGGTTGTTCAGCCGCTTTTTTGCTGACCTCTTCCTCCGGTTTGGCCGCTTGTGTGTCTGTGGCGCCGGAATCACCCTCCTTCGGCGACCAGTCTCCAAGATCGAAGTCGTTGAGTTGAACCGTTTTGGCGTTAAGTGCGATGGTCGCTTTCGGACGCGAACCTGTGTTGTCAATGAGCATTTTTCCAGTCAGTTTGCTCTCGCCAACGTACACTTCGAAATCTGAAAGTTCCATCCTGCCCTCTTGCATTGAAAGGAGCGCACTCGTCCCGTACGATTTTAGTGGCGGCAGATCGAGTTCCAACAAGCTGTTCAAGCTGTCCAAACGGTCTCCTTTCACCGCTGCCCTCACTTGCAGGGTTTTGAGGGCTTGGGATAAGTCGAGGTTACCCTCCAACTCGAAAGCGGTTTTGGCAATTTCGGTCTGTATCTCCATCCAAGACCTGTTCTCTTTCAAGAGCTCTTGAAGCGAGCCGGCCTTAATCGAGCTGGTGAACGGTTCTTTGAAAAGCGTGCCCTTCATGGCGAGGTCAAACGGCTTTCCAGCCACTCCCGATCCAGTGCATTGGTCGATTTTGAAGTTATAGGGTTCGCTCATAGTAGAATCCTTGTAGGACACCGATATATCCTCAAGTGCCAGCTTCTTGACCACCAGGGAGTCTCCGGAAAGTTGTCGTCGGCTTACTTCAGGTTTCTCCTCTTGCTTGGTCTCGGGAGCGGTTTTCTTACCCTTACGGCTGGCCCAGTTGACAGCGCCCTTCTTGTTTTCCTCCAGCGCAAGGGCAATCCCCTTGACACTGAATTCTTGAACATGAATCTTGCCGTATAGGAGCGGCAGTACACTCACCTGAACCTCGGCACTTTCCATCATAGCGAGATTTTCTGCCTTGAACCCTTCGGGATTTGTGATCCGCAACCCTTGCATTTTGAACGAGGGCCAGAGTGAGGTGGTAACGCCTATGTTGCCGTCGATCTTGACGGTCCGGTCCAAAGCACGGCTGGCCGCCGCCTCCACCACGGACTTGTGCTTGGTCAGGTCTATGGGGATTTGCACTAAAGACAAGACTATCAGGATCACCACGAGGAGGGCGACCAGTCCGCCCACGACATAAGCGATCCAACGAAGTGCTTTCGGTAAACGCATGATTCAGTCCTCATGTTAGGGTGAAGTGAAGGTGTATCTTTTTCAGTTTGTGAAATTGCGATTGGAGAGTATAGCCTTCCAATGGCAAATGGTCCACCCCTAATGGTTCTGGTACTTCACGACAGGGGCCTGCGCGCCCTTTTACCTTGAAGTATGTTTCGTAATCGACGAAATGCAGTTATAATGGCGCGACCTCAGCACTGAATTGAACACAAGATTTCCAGTCCAAACGAATGCTATGAACTCACGCGCAAAGTCTATCTTTTTCTTCTTGCTGTTTCTCTACCTCATTCGTCTCTTCTTGATCGGCTTTCTCCAACTAATTCCGGATGAAGCTCACTATTGGTATTGGTCCAAGAATTTGGCATTGAGTTATTTCGACCACCCGCCAATGGTGGCTTACCTGATGGCCTTTTTCACTTGGATTGGTGGAGATAGCCAATTCTTTGTGCGTTTAGGCGGTTTATTGATTACGGTGATCGCCCACGTTTTCCTCTATCTCACCATTAAAAAGCTCAGTCGCAACAAAATCCTCTCCTGGGAACTATTGCTTGTCCTGAATATCACCCTACTGTTCTCAGCCGGCTGTATCGTCCAGACACCGGACACGCCGCTGCTCCTTTTCTGGACCTTGGCCCTATATAGCGCCACTCAAATCATTGTGGGAGGAACAGC
>JASFEM010000150.1:0-8497 GCA_050124835.1 Syntrophobacterales bacterium
TCCAAAGATCCCCATGGGCGGGACACCGCCACTGGTATCCTCATAGGGAATATACCACTCGGGGGGCATGTTGGGCTTGATCCGATCCAGCACCTCGATCTCCCCCGGGTCAGGGAGTAGCACTGTTTCCCGGGTGTGG
Source organism: Syntrophobacterales bacterium (assembly GCA_050124835.1). GTDB lineage: Bacteria > Desulfobacterota > Syntrophobacteria > BM002 > BM002 > BM002. Next base: position 140 of record JASFEM010000150.1, read on the forward strand.
GCCACAACTTCGTCTGTCAGAACAATGACTGGCGTGCGGTAACGTTCCGAAAAATTGAATGCCTTGACCGTGATGTCAAAGGAGTCACGCACACTTGAAGGGGCAAGCACAATTATGGGATGGTCTCCGTGGGTGCCCCAGCGGGCTTGCATGACATCCCCTTGGGAGGGATTGGTGGGGAGGCCAGTGGAAGGGCCGCCTCGCATGACATTTACTATCACGCACGGAACCTCGGCCACACAAGCAAAACCCAGATTCTCCTGCATAAGCGAGAAACCCGGTCCACTAGTTGCTGTCATTGATTTGGCCCCCGCCAGGCTGGCACCAATCACCGCTCCGAGACTGGCAATCTCATCTTCCATCTGGATAAAGGTTCCCTCCACCTGAGGCAACCGATATGCGAGAATCTCACTGATCTCGGAGGCAGGCGTTATGGGATAACCAGCGAAGAAACTGCACCCCGCAGCCAGAGCCCCCTCAACGATAGCCTCATTTCCTTGGAGGAGACGAGGCTTCTTTTTTCCCTTTCTTGCCATAAATTCGCCTTTGGCGAAGGCATAAGGCTCAGGGCATAAGGCTCAGGGCCAAAACTGAATCTCTTTGCAATTTATTCCCTGTGCCTTAAGCCTTGCGCCTTGCGCCGTATCGCTTCTAGATTCTGGATCCGACTCGTAACTCCTTATCACCTAGTGCTTACTGCTTATTCCTTACCAAACTAGGCTTCACGGCCTTCTGTTTCTTGCTTCTCTTTGACGCGAACAGAAAAATCTGGACAGCGTATTTCACACCATGTACAGCCGGTACAAAGTTCCGGCTCGGTAATCTCCGGCTCCCCTTTGTCATTGATTGAAAGCGCCCCTGCAGGGCAGAATGCCGCACAGATCCCACAGCCCTTGCACCAGTCCCGATAGAACTCGACTTCAAATTGTTTTTTCTTCTTTACGGGCTCTTTTTTTTCCGCTTCCGTTTTGGCGGTTCTGGTCCTGGTCTGTCTCGATTTTTGCTTTTTCGCTGCTTTCGCTTTCTGCTCTTTTGCTTGGCGCTTTGCTGTCATTCTTTCTCCGATGGATATTCAATCAAATGGGTTTTGAGAATACACAATTCCAGATGCTTTTTCAAACGGTTTTCCCCATCAGTGTTGCTCAGATTCTGGGAAAAATATTGACCTGAAAAACGCTGTATTATAACATGATTTTTGATACTTAGCTCAAAGTTTTAGTAACGTTCCGTTATCTTACTTCAGCTTTCAGTTAACTTGAAATGTTTATTTTTCTTGCATCTATCATGCCGCCGGTTATCAGCAAAGATGTCTTCCAATATTCTTCTGGGCCTGATACCCTGAGGTCCATTTTTAGTTAGTTGATAAACAGTTTCTTGCTTCAACAATTTAGATCAATTTACTTTATTTATTCTTTTGGAGTGAAAATGAGAGAAATCCACACCAGAGAAATCACCACAGCGGTTCGAGACCTTTGTATCGAAGCCAACACTCATCTGGGAGAAGATGTCCTGGATGCCTTCGCCAAAGCCATCGATCAAGAGGTCTCAGCCACTGGCAAAGACATTTTGGAAAAGCTTGTGGAAAACGCCCGCATTGCCAGTGAAGAAGGAATACCCATCTGCCAGGATACCGGCTTTGCCGTGGTATTTGTAGAGCTGGGACAGGATGTGCACCTGGTGGGTGGTGATCTCAAAGATGCTATCAACGAAGGCGTCCGTCAGGGCTACCAGGAAGGATATCTTCGAAAGAGCACCTGTCATCCATTTACCCGCAAGAACACCGGTGACAATACCCCGGCAATAATCCATGTGGACCTTGTACCTGGGGAAGGTTTGCGTCTGATTGTTGCCCCAAAGGGCGGCGGCAGTGAAAACATGAGCCGGGTTACCATGTTGACTCCGGCCGTGGGTATCCAAGGAGTTAAGGACTTTGTGGTTCAGAGGGTAAAAGAGTCGGGTGCCAATCCTTGCCCTCCCACTATCGTGGGGGTGGGAATCGGCGGCACTTTTGAGACTGCTGCCCTATTAGCAAAAAAGGCTTTACTCCGTCCGATAGGAAGCCAACACCCCGACCCCGAGCTCGCTAATTTGGAGAAACAACTATACGAGGAAATAAATGCGCTGGGAATTGGACCCCAGGGCCTTGGCGGCCGCATCACCTCTCTTGCAGTGCATGTCAATATGTTGGAGTGCCACATCGCCAGTCTGCCGGTTGCAGTCAATATCCAATGTCATGCCGCGAGACACAAGGAGATGGAACTATAGTCAGGGGGCAATCGTCTGCACTAGACACTAAGGACTAAGCACTAGGCACCACAGGGCGACACGGAGAAACGGAGAGACGGAGACTCGGCGAAAAAGCCAGAAGTTGAGAGGAACTCAATCTCGATTGCTTTTCTCCTGAATTCTGGATTCTGACTTCTGGCCCCTTACTCTATGCTGTATGCCCTGTGCCCTATGCCTAAAAGGAAACAAAATGAATGATGCGATTAAACTTACTACACCCTTGAGCGCTGCTGATGTGGAACGTTTGCAGATCGGTGACCGCGTTTTGATCAGCGGTGCCATCTACACTGGCAGAGATGCGGCACATAAGCGGCTCACTGACCTGATCCAGGCCGGTGAACCGCTTCCCATAGATATCGAGGGCCAGATTATCTACTATGTGGGACCTTCTCCCGCCAAGCCAGGCAGGCCAGTGGGAGCGGCTGGCCCCACCACTAGCTATCGCATGGACGCATATGCACCGGAGCTGATCCGCCTAGGGCTGAAGGGTATGATTGGCAAAGGAGCCAGAAACCAGGATGTAAAGGACGCCATGGTCAAGTTCAAGGCTGTCTATTTTGCAGCCATCGGCGGCGCCGGCGCTCTTATGGCCCAGGCCATCAAGAAAGCAGAGATCATTGCCTACGAAGACCTGGGCCCAGAAGCTATCAGGAAGATGGAGGTGGAAGATTTTCCCGTGATTGTGGTGAATGATGTTCGGGGCAATGATCTGTACGAAGAAGGGATTAAGAAGTACGCCACTTAGCTCACTTCATTCGCTGTAGAGCGCATAGCGTATAGCGTCAAAAAAGCGAGACAAGAAATATGTCTTATCTCGTCTCGCTTAAGTTAGCTTGTAGTTTTAGGCCTAACTCCCCTTAAGACCGAGTCCTTACTTCCCAAACCTAAACAAATGTTTTATGGCGCTCCAACCCATTTTGCGGCGGAGAATCCCAAGTTGGTCCTGTAGAGGCAGATGCTTGGGACACACATCCTCACAACCAAGGAGCCCCATACAGCCGAAGATTCCTTCATCAGTGCCGATGATCTCGAAGTATTCCTTTTCACTGCGCTCGTCTCTTGGATCCATCATGAAACGAGCTATTCGGTTCATTGCCACCGCGCCAACGAAGTCCTCTCGCATATTGGCAGTACCACACGCGGCCACACAGCAACCGCACTCTATACAACGCTCCAGTTCATAGATCTCCTCGGCGAGCGCATTGTCCATTCTCCCTTCATCAGTGTTGGGGTCGAAGGCCTCATCGGTGTGGATCCAGGACTCCACCTTTTCGTACATAGCTCGGAACCAGGTACCCGTATCCACAGAGAGATCTCCGATCAATTTAAAGATGGGAAGCGGCATCAGAGTAATCTCTTCGGGCAACTGGTCGGTAAGGGTATGACAGGCCAGGCCGGGCCTGCCGTTGATCATCATGGCACACGCCCCACATATGCCGGCGCGACAGCAGAAATCGAACTGGAGGGACGAATCCTGCTCCTCCCTAATCTGGTTTAGAGCGATGAATAGACTCATGCTCTCTGTCTCTTCCAAGTAGAACGTATCCGTATGCGGGCTGGAATCAGGATCCTTAGGATTGTAGCGGAATATGTTGAACTTCAGCCTTCTTGCCATCTTGTTATTCTCCTATGAGCTCTTTTTCAGATGTAGATCCAATAACCTCGCCCTCACAGGTAATGATCTTACAAACCCCGTATCCTCTCTCACCTGGGGGAAGCTCAACTGTTTCGGTGGCAGGCTCGTAATTGAGGGTAGGTAAATCGTCACCATCTTTCCAGGTCGCCAAAGTCCTGTTCCACCAATCCCGGTCATTCCTGGCCTCATAGTCCTCCCGGGCGTGGCAGCCCCGACTCTCTGTGCGTTGGAGCGCCCCGTAGGCTGTACAAAGGGCCAACTTCACCATGCCCTGAATTTTCAAGGCAAGTCCAAGTTCGGGATTGGCACCAGCACCGTTTGAGCGCAAACCTACCTTTTGGGTCCGGGCATAGATTTCCTGAAGGTTGTCCACCGCCTTTTGCAGGTCCGTCCCGTTTCTGAAAATCCCAACCCGCTCCATGAGTTCATCTTGCATACGGTTGCGGATGTCATAGACGTTTTCATCTCCATTTTCTCCGGAGATCAGCCTCTTTATCCGCTCTTCCTGTTTGGTCACCGCGCTTCTTATAACGCCGGTGTTATACTGGACCTCGTAGCCTTGCAGAAATTCAACAATCTTTTCGCCCACAATCTTTCCGGCAACCACTGTTTCGGCGAGAGAGTTACCACCCAACCGGTTGAGACCATGCATATCCCAACAAGCTGCTTCACCCGCTGAAAACAATCCCGTTAAGCCATAGGCTGCTCCGTCTTTGTTGGTCCGGACTCCTGCCATGGTATAATGCTGTGCCGGCCGCACCGGAATCAACTGGGTGATGGGGTCGATCCCTAGGAAATTATTACAGATCTCTTCAACTTCCCTCAGCTTGGTTTTTATGTGTTTCTCGCCCAGATGGCGGATATCCAGCCAGAGGTAGTCTCCATAGGGGCTCTTGACCCCAAGACCCTGCCGAATGTGATGGGTCATCCAGCGAGAAACCACATCCCTGGATGCCAGTTCCGCCTTTTCAGGTTCGTACTCATGCATGAACCGCTCTTCATTCACATCCAAAAGGGTTCCGCCGTCACCTCGACAGCCCTCGGTTACCAGTATGTTGGTGGGCACGATGCCGGTAGGATGAAACTGGATTGCCTCGGGGTTTCCCAGGGGAACCACTTCAGTGTCTAGAGCGATGATAGCGCCGCCGCCGTCATTGATGACAGCGTTGGTGGTCTCCCGGTAAATACGGCCATAGCCTCCTGTGGCGATGACCGTAGCCTTGGCCAGATATACTCTGAGATCTCCTGTCTTCAAACACCTAGCCACTACACCGGTGCAGGTTTCTCCGTCGTGAATAAGGGCAATGGCCTCCACCCGATCATGGACAGTTACACCTAACTGAACAACCTTGTTGTCCATAGTGTAAAGTAGAGTGTGGCCGGTCCCGTCTGAGGTATAGCACGTTCGCCACTTTGCTGTGCCGCCAAAGTCTCTTGCGGTTATGAAACCCTCTTTTTCGCTGGCTTCCACCTTTTCGAATTCTTTGCCGCCCTTGAAATAGGTGGACTTTCCCGGCACAACCCGGTTCCAAGGAATCCCCCAGAAGGCCATCTCCCGGACTGCCTCCGGCGCTCTATCAACAAATAGCCGAACAACCTCCTGGTCCGCACCCCAGTCAGAGCCTTTCACCGTGTCCACAAAGTGGACGTCCGGGCAGTCGCCATCTCCCATGGCGCAATGTCCCAAGGCAGCTTGCATGCCTCCCTGGGCTGCTGAAGAGTGGGACCGTCTGGCGGGTACGATGCTCAGACAGATGGCGTCAAAACCGGCGGAAGCAGCCTCAATGGCAACGCGCTCTCCTGCCAATCCGGCACCAATACACAACACGTCAGTAAATATGGTTTCCAAGGACATCCCTCCTTATGTTTTTAACAAGAGGAATCTGACAAGCGTAACAAGACCAATGGTGATAAATATGGCAGTGAGGTAAGTTTCAAACCTTTTGTACTTCTTTCTGTCATGCCGTCGTGAAAAGCCCCACTTCACCGCGATTCGATAAAAGCCAATGCCTACGTGCAACTCCACCATGGGTAGAAGAATCAGGTAGAAGACCAGCCAAAATCCTCCTTGAATCCTAGCAGCACTTTTTGCCGCCTGGATGGGTAGGTCGGTAAGAACGGTCCACATGTGGATGGAGCCCATAATCAAAATGACCATGGCTGTCACGGCCTGGATAATCCAGAGATACGTGTCGGTGTGACGGAGCTGCCTGCTGAGTTTCCAGATGGTTGTTTGTTGCTCAGCTCGAAATGGCACCTTACGAGCCGCCAGGATAAAGTGCAACAGGAAAATGCACGCCACAATCGGACCGCCAACCTGGGCCATGTAGGTATCCTCGAGGAATTTGGCGAGTGCGTCCATTACACCCGCACCCAAGTTAACACTGGCCACCAGGATCATGTGGCTCCACATAAAGAGGATGAGCGCGACCCCTGTTAGCATCTGCAACCAGTCAAGGTAGGCTGAGGACCTACTTGGTGATCGAACATAGGTGGTTGTATTCACCGCCATGTTAACCCCCTACTATTGTGTAATTTGATCCTATCTGCTTGCGGAAGGATTTCAAGTCGCCAAAGACTGCATTCCTGAAGGCAATAAGAGTATTTCAGGATTACTCCGACTTTCGAACTTGAAGGATAGTGAATTTATTAACATTTAAAGCAATAATCTTAGCCCCAGCACAAAATATTGTCAAGGTACAGTTCCTCCAGGAGTTTTCCCCCTTATGGGTCACCCGCCACTACTCTTCACTGAAAACATGTGGGCAAAATTAGTTGATCTGGGTAAAAAAGATTTGGTGTGCAATTTTTTTAGAAATCGTGAGAAAATCGCAGATTTTAGCCATACCATACAAACAGTCTTTTTGTTGATAAGCAGTCTATGTAGACGATATTCGTCTTTTTTTTGGATAGCAAAAAAAACTGCCGGGATATTGGTATTTTATACGATTTAATTTTAAATGTATAAAATTTACAGTACGTTGCCATCTGTTGATAACACCCTGTTGGGAGATTCCTTTTTGCTGCAAACCGCGTTTGACAGACCATATGTTGGTAATTTATGTTGACCAGAATCTAGGCGCAAACTCTATCCAAAACACAACAACTCCTCAGTCATTCCAGCCAAATTAAGAGCGTATGGATCAGAATAGACCGTCTTTTGATGACTCTGTCGAGATTAAGCGAGCCGCTGAGATCAACAACGCTCTAGCAGTCATTCTGGGGAATGCCCAGTTGCTCCTTCTCAAAAATACGGTGGCACCAGAAGACAGAGCAAAACTCAAAGCCATCGAAAAGAGTTCCTTCAGAATCCAAGGACTTGTTGAGCTAATGATTCGGGGCTGATGACACGCTAACCATCCCCGCAAGACCGAACTTAGAGTAGACCCCCCTTAGTCAAATTCCACTCAGGTGATTCCAATCTCGCCAACTACGGGAAATTAAGAACTGCGACACTGCGACCGAGCCACCCATCCCGTATATTTCACCAAATGTCATCGCGAGACTGCTTAGATAAGCGAGTCTATAAGAAACACCAGAAAACCGCTGAAAGTGTTTTTCAATTGCCTTACCATTCACTTATGTTATATTTTTAACTTGCTCGCTCTGACAATTAGACTGTTTGCGCAAAGGAATTCCTTTCTTGGCTCGCATTGACGACTACAAAGGAGCATTTCGGCTTGCCTCTTAAAAGCTTGCGAAAGTCAACCTACACCGTATTCCGATAACCATTGTGATCTGGGGTGGTGACGACGAACTTCCCCCAGAGGGAAGCATTCTCTTTGATGAGTGCATAATAAGTTACTTGCCCACCGAGGATATTGCAGTGCTGAGCGGCATGCCACTATATCGCCTGATCCGGATCAAACAGAGTAGGTCCTAGATTCTCGAGAGGAAGTTTTATGAAAATTGCTATTAGCGGCAAAGGTGGCGTTGGTAAAACTACCTTGTCGGCTTTCCTTTGCAGGTGGTTCGGTGATCAGGGTCATACCGTACTTGCAATTGATGCAGACCCAGCTACCAATCTAGGGACGGCTTTAGCCATTCCCGGAGCAGACTCTCTGCCTCCAATTACCGAAATGAAGGATCTGATTGCCGAGCGCACCGGGACTCAACCAGGAAGCATGGGTGGTTTTTTCAAGCTGAATCCCAAAGTAGATGACCTGCCGGAAAAGATCGCCATCTCTGATGGCAATATCCGTCTGATGGTTATGGGCGGAGTTCAGCAAGGGGGAAGCGGCTGTCTCTGTCCTGAGAATGCTCTGCTAAAAACTCTGGTTTCGCACCTTATCCTCGCCCGGGGCGAGATTGTCATCATGGACATGGCTGCCGGTTTAGAACATTTGGGTCGTGGCACTGCCCAAGCTGTTGACCGACTTATAATCGTGGTGGAACCAGGCCGGCGGAGTATTGAGGTAGCTCAGCGAATCAGAACC
>JASFEM010000151.1:0-8471 GCA_050124835.1 Syntrophobacterales bacterium
CGAATGGCTTCGCCCTGTTGAACGGAGTTCCTGTCAGGAAATTCGACAAGGCTCGTTGGCGCATTTTCACGTCAAGGCTACAGTCAGCGGTTATTGCAAGCAAGAATCATGCTTGAGACAGATTCGAGGGGAAGTTTAAGGCTATAGACCAGCGATGATCCTGGCAAGGACCGGTTTTTGCCATAGAAGCCTGGTTTATACTGTTGCAGCGAGGAAGAGTCGGGTAGATTTCAATCTATTGCTCCCCGCCACCAGCGGGTATGCTGCATTTAGTTTCAGATATGTGATGAAAACAGGTTTCAAATTGGTTACATGTACAAATATTAAATGGGATGGTAGATTCGTGGCGTCGTCCCCGATGGCTTGACAAACGTCTTGCGGAGCACAATATTTGTATTTGCTGTCGGGCATGATCGGATAAATATTTACGCGACGAGGAATAGGTAATGGCAGTAATGAGATGTGAAGAAGGAAAACCATGTGACACGTGTGATGTTGAGAGCAGGTGCTCGACCAAAGAAAAGCAAGAGCACGAAGAGATCCGGCTGCAACAGAAACTGTTTCACATCCGTCACAAGGTCATGGTTATGAGCGGAAAGGGCGGTGTGGGGAAAAGCACGGTAGCTATCAATTTGGCCGCGGCCCTTGCGCTGCGTGGGCATCAGGTCGGAATTCTCGACGCTGATCTGCACGGTCCGGACGTGCCGAGAATGCTTGGCATAGATGACCGACATTTAACGGGCAATTCCGATGGTGTCGATCCGGTTGAGGTTTTCAAAGGCTTCAAAGCAGTCTCTATGGCTCTTCTTGCCCAAGACCCTGACAAAGCCATTGTATGGCGGGGCCCGCTAAAGCACACCGCTATCAAGCAGTTTCTCGGAAACGTGAACTGGGGCGATCTAGATTTTCTCTTTGTTGATTTGCCCCCCGGAACCGGCGATGAACCTCTCAGTGTTGCCAAACTGATCAAAGAAGTGGATGGTGCCATTATCGTTACCACGCCTCAGGATGTTGCCCTGCTGGATTCACGCAAGGCGGTCAATTTCAGCAGACTGATAAATGTGCCAGTGCTTGGAATTGTTGAAAACATGGGTGGTATGACCTGCCCCCACTGCGGCGAAAGCATCGACCTGTTCAAGGTAGGCGGGGGCGAAAAAGCGGCCGAGGAGATGGGAGTTCACTTCCTGGGCCGCATCCCCATTGATCCACGAGTTGTGCTTAACTGTGACTCTGGCCAGCCATTGGTGGCCGATTCCACTGAATCAGCGGCTAAAACTGCATTTACTGAGCTAACTGAGAAGGTTCTCGAGCGGCTAGAGTCGAGTAAAGATGAGGTGGCGGGCGCGGTTCAATGAACCTGGCTTAAAGACTTTAGCATTTGCATAGGTTGAGTTAATGCACCGTATCAGTCATGGAAGAACTCGCCGAAAGCATTTAGTGAAAAATCTCTCTTGAATCCTTTGGAATGATCACGTAATATAACGAAGGATTACTTTCAAGCTGAGATCATCTGGCTTTATTTCGACGCTATGGAGGAAAGCGATGAGTGAATTTGAAGAGGTATGCTACACCAGAGAAGGAGCAATCGAGAAGGCAATCGAGATGGAGAAGGAAAGCTTCGAAGTCTATCGCAAAGCCTACGAGCTGGTCGAAGACAAGCGAGCCAAGCAACTCGTCAGAGAGCTGGCACTGGAAGAACTGGAACACAAATATACCCTGGAGAAAGCCTTTCTCGAGGAGGAAATTGCCCTGCATGAATCCGGCATGGAAGAAGGCCCCAGCATGGAACTGACCGTGCTTCTCCAGATTAAGCCTTTGGACGAGGATTCGACTTCCCAGGATGTGATGATCTACGCCATCCACGAAGAAAAACGCTCGGTGGATTTTTACGGCAAGATGGCTCAGGCGTGCGTTGGCGCGCCCATGGAAGCCATGTTCCGGCGATTGGCGCAGGATGAAGGTAAGCATCTCGCCAGCCTGGAAGAGCTGTACGAGAGCATCTACATGCCCGAGATGTAGAAAAATTCATTGGCATTGTCAGTTGTCCGTGGCAGGAATGGACAACTGACAATGCCAATTTTTAAACTTTTCCGGGTCCGACTCACGCATAACCCCCCTTTTCATCAGCCGACCATTATTGTTTACCCCGAAGTGACGAGCTTCCCTTCTGAAGGCTTCAGTCATCCCCGCAGTTGATTTCCCAGGGAAAATTCTTATTTTCCTCATAACCTTATAGTGTTTTGGAGATTGTTCAGATGGATTGTATCCCAAGGAACCATTTATGTCTGATTGCCCTCTTGATAATGGCCACTTTGCTGTGGTTGCCTGTGACTGGTGTGGCAGAGTCCCTACCCCACCACCACATAAATATTTCATTTGATCTTGCCAGGCATAGGATCCTTGGAACTGTGGAGATTACCGTTCCCAAAGGGGTGGAAAAAATATTGGTTGGGACCGGTTTGCGGGTAACCAGATTCGCTGTCAACGGCAAAACGGTCGAGCCGAAAATCAAAAATGGCCGCATCCATCTCCCTGCTCATTCGGACCGTATGAATCTGAGTCTCGCCTACGAGGGGGTCTTCGCTGGCAAGGAGGGCAGAATAGATAGCAACACCATCGGGGCAAAGGGAGCTTTCCTCGTGGCACCGTGGTACCCAAAGGCTGACTCACCGCTGGCTTTTTTCGCGCTCACCGCAAGGATTCCCAGAGAGTTTCACGCAGTCTCCGAAGCGGAAGTCATCAGGGTAAAGGAAGAGGGTCAAGAGAAATTGGTGAGTTTTGACTTCCCCCACCCGGTACCGAGCATAAACTTCGTCATGGCGTCGTATGTCGTCAAAACCGACAAGTATCGGGACGTGGAGATAGCGACCTACTTGCTTCCGGAGGATCAGGCTCTTGCAGATCGCTACCTTTCCTACACCAAAAAGTATCTAGAGATGTATGAGGAACTGCTGGGGCCCTACCCATTTCGTCGCTTTGCTATTGTTGAAAATATTCTGCCCACCGGTTACGGCATGCCCACCTTCACCCTCCTGGGCCGCCAGGTACTCAAATTGCCCTTCATTCCAGAAACATCACTGGGACATGAAATCCTGCATTGCTGGTTTGGCAATTCGGTCTATGTGGATTACGAAAGCGGCAATTGGTCTGAAGGTCTAACCACCTATCTTGCCGATCATTACTACGAACAGTTGCAGGGTAAGGGGTGGCAATATCGAAAAAAGACCATTGAGAATTACGAAAGCTACGTTCACCCGGACAACGAAATCCCGGTTCGCTCGTTCTTCAGCGGGGAAGATCGTGCCTTGCGCGCAGTGGGATACGGCAAGACCGCGATGATCTTCCACATGCTCAACAACCGTATCGGTGATAAAGCATTTGCAGAGGGATTGAAGCACCTGATTCAGGAACAGCGCTTTCAGTTGACCTCGTGGCAGGACATAGAGAGGACCTTCGCAAAAACATCCGGGGAGGATCTAGGGGCGTATTTCGATTTCTGGCTGGATAAACGGGGAGCGACACACATAAGTCTAGAGGAAATGCGTTTGAACCGGATCGGTAATACTTATAACCTGGACTTCAGGATTCGAGTCATGAACAGCCCGCTGCCTCTGTCCGTTCCGGTGGTTATTCACACAGGGAGAGGGACTGAAACACGGACCTTGTCGGTATCCACTTTCGAGCAAACCTTCTCTGTCTCTCTAAATGACAAACCAGAGGAAATCGTTTTAGATCCGGAATATGACCTATTTCGCAACCTGGAGCCGGCTGAGAGGAGAGCGGTATTGAGCCGTCTTCTGGGAGATCCCACCCGGACCGTGGTCCTGCCCGAAGCCGGCCAGAAAACCTACGAACCTTTGATTCAGGCATTGCAACGACGTGGCTTCAAGAGCATGCCTGCCGAGGAAGTCAGTCACTCCGATTTAGGGAAGAGAACGCTTCTTTTCCTAGGGCCCCAGGGTAATTTCAGTTCTTTCTTTCCGGAGTCCCCCGATTCGCCAGAAGGCTTTTTTTTACAGATCCGGAAAAATCCGCTAGAGTCCAAACGCGTCCTTGCTTTAGTGCTCGCCGCAGACCGTGAGCAGGTGAGTCGTGTGGTTCGAAAGATTTTTCATTACGGTCAATACAGCAGCCTGAGGTTCTCCGAAGGTAAGAACGTGGAGAAGAAAACAATGGAGAGCGATCAAGGGATCCGGATGGAAGTTGGTCCGGTGGTCACAGGAATAGCACTCGACAAAGTTCTGCCTTTATCTGAGATTATTTCCCAGGTAGGCCGCAAGACGATTGTATACGTCGGAGAAAAACATGACCGTTATGGTGATCACCTTATCCAGCTTGAAGTAATTCGGGCCCTGCACCAGCGCCACCCGAAACTTGCCATTGGTATGGAGATGTTCCAGCGGAGATATCAGAAACCGTTGGATGATTACATCAGTGGGAAGACGGATGAGCAAACTTTTCTGAAGGAATCCCGCTATTTCAGCACCTGGAGGTTCAACTACCATTTATACAGCCCGATCCTGCGATTTGCTCGAAAACACGGTATTCCCGTCGTAGCGCTTAACCAGGATCATGAATTGGTTGGCAAAGTTGCCAGCGGGGGGCTTGAGGAATTGAGTCAGGCGGAACGAGCGAAGTTACCCCAAGAGATGACTTTTGATGATGAAGCCTATGAAAAACGTTTAAGGCGCGCTTTCGAGATGCACCAACATGAATTACCCGGTGATACAGCGCCGCAAGTTTTCGAGTACTTTCATCAAGCCCAGATTCTCTGGGACGAAACCATGGCGGAGAGCATCGCCGATTTCCTGGCAGATCGGCCCGATTATCACATGGTGGTGTTGGCGGGCAACGGCCATCTCGAGTACGGCTCTGGTATTCCCAAAAGAGCTCATCGCAGAACCGGAAAGAAATACGCTATTGTTCTGCCCGATCCGGGTGAACCATTAGAACCTGGACTCGCAGATTTTGTTGTCTTTCCAAGTAATGCCGAAGCGCCGGAGGATGCCAAACTAGGGGTGATGCTGGATACGACCAAAGGAGAGTTGAAGGTCGCCGGCTTTGCAACCGGAAGCGGTGCTGAAGCGGCTGGGGTGAAAAAGGGTGACATCATCCTGGCCGTGGATGATCAGAAAGTGAAAGACATCGACGACCTGAAAGTTCTGCTGGCCGCAAAACATGTGGGCGATAGGGTGCGAGTCGAAGTGCGGCGTGATGACGCAACTCTGGAGTTAAAGGTAGAGCTCGTAGCCCCGGTCCGACATGTCCGATGAACTGAAGCCAGCAATTTCTTATCAAGATCTTTCCAACCAGCTACAATCGTTTCTGGGTTAGATTATTCTTTAAATTCCAACCGATAAATTCCCATTTTTTAATCTCTCACGAATACCGCCTCATGGACTAGCCCGGAGAATTCGGTGGAAGTCACAAGAGCTATCCCCTTTTTTGGTTGCTGATTCGAGCTCATTCGTGGTATAAGACTGATATCTATAGAAATATCCAACAGAACCATGGCTGAATAGTTTATCGTTCGGTACCCACTACTAAAACTCTCATTCTCGTTACGGTTATTCATTACAGACAGTCACCTGATTTCGGTTTTTTGTCTAACCATTTAAAAAGTAAGTGCCGCAAGAATAAGCACACTAAAAAATAGGCCATCCTAGCGTGAGTACCACAAGACCTAGTGGATCTTTACCAGTCGACCTGCATGTTTTCTATCCTCCCCTTTTCAAGGGGTCGACCAAAATCAGAGGCACACAGAGACTCTTTAGTTCTCTACTTAGTTTAGTGATTTACTTAAAATAAGAAAGTTTACAACCCACTTATTTGAAACTCACAACCTTACTTATTGAAATACCTCATAGGTTATTTTGCGGTTTTCCGTGACAAGTTAGCGAAAATATACTGACCTAAGAAATACCGACTGGAGGTAATGCCGTGATCATCGAAAAATTTAGCATGCAAGCTCAGGATGCAATCGAACGGGCTTCCCGTCTGGCGGTGAAAAAGGAGCATCGTTATGTCACCCCATGGCACCTGCTGCAAGGCATGTTGGAACAGGAAGGAAGTCAGGCGGAACGTTATTTGACCGAGGCCGGGGTCAACTTGGAAACACTTGGCGCCAAGTTGGATGGTCAGCTCTTAACTCAACCCAAGGCTAAGCTGGACTCCCAGCAAACACCCATCAATCGTGAGATGGAAAAGGTGTTGATCCACGCGGAGGAGGCCAGCTCGAGCATGGATGACAAATACATTGGCATAAACCATATCATGCTGGCCATGCTCGAATTGGAGGAGCTCCTTGCCGTCTTTACAGAGGCGGGTGCGCCGAAAGATAAGTTGACGACTGCACTCAAGCAAGCGGTAAAGGCTGGATACAGACCAGGCGAAGCCGCACCTGGAGAGTTTGAATATTTAGAAAAGTATACCACCGATCTCACAGCGCGTGCCCGCCAAGGGGAATTGGACCCCATTATTGGGCGGGACGAAGAAATCAGACAGGCCATACAGATTTTGAGTCGCCGGTTGAAAAACAATCCCATCATTATCGGTGAGCCCGGGGTCGGGAAAACCGCTATTGTGGAGGGACTGGCCCAGAGGATTGTTGCGGGTGACGTCCCCGATAATATCAAGGACACTGCTGTTCTCGCTTTGGATATGGGTCAGTTGATCGCAGGGGCAAAGTACCGGGGGGAATTTGAGGAGCGCTTCAAGCGAGTTCTGGATGAAATTGCCGCTGCCGGCAATGTTATCACCTTTATTGATGAGATTCACATAATTGTTGGCGCCGGGGCTTCCGAAGGGGCCATGGATGCTTCAAATCTTATTAAGCCGGCACTTTCCAGAGGAGAGATTCATTGTGTCGGGGCAACGACACTAGAAGAATATCGTAAGCACATTGAAAAGGACGCTGCCCTGATGCGCCGCTTTCAGATCGTCATGGTGGAGGAGCCTTCCGTTGACGATACTGTCTCTATTCTTCGCGGCGTGAAAGAAAAATACGAAGTGCACCACGGCGTGCGAATTCAAGATATTGCTATCACTGCGGCGGCAAAGTTGTCCCAGCGGTACATTACCGACCGCTTTCTCCCGGACAAGGCCATTGATCTCATTGATCAAACGGCCGCGACCATTCGGATCAGCTTGGCATCCAAACCGGAAGAAATCGACAAATTAGATCGCCAGATAATCCAAATGGAGATCGAAGCCCGGGCGCTGGCTGATGAGACCGAGGAAAAGCCCAAAGAAAGGTTAAAGGTTTTAGAAGAAGAACTCTCCGAACTCAAGGCAAAAAGCAAGGATTTAACAGAAAAATGGGACAAGGAAAAACGGGCAATTACCGAGGTTCAAGAGGCGAGAAAGGCTCTGGAAGAAGCAAAGCGGGAGATGGAGCAAAAGGTCAGGGAGGAGGATTTTTCAAGGGTCGCCGAGTTGCAGTACAAAATCATTCCCGAGTGTGAAAAAGTTCTGGAAGAATATGGAGACATAGATATATCAGACAGTGGTTTCTTACGGGAAGCCATTGACGATCAGGACATCGCAGCTACGGTTTCCCGCTGGACCGGTATCCCTGTTTCCAAGATGCTGGGTGAAGAAAGGGATCGTCTACTCCATCTGGAGGATCACCTGAGAAAGCGAGTGGTGGGTCAGGATAATGCCCTTTCTGCCATCGCCAAAGCAGTTCGGAGGTCCCGCAGTGGCTTGCAGGACCCCAACCGCCCCCTGGGATCTTTCTTGATGCTCGGCCCGTCAGGCGTGGGCAAGACGGAGTTGGCCAAGGCATTGGCCGAGTTTATGTTTGATGACGAGCGCGCCCTCATCCGGATCGACATGAGCGAGTTCATGGAAAAACACTCGGTGGCCAGACTAGTGGGGGCGCCGCCTGGATACGTGGGCTATGATGAAGGGGGTGTTTTGACCAACAGTGTCAGGCGCAAGCCTTACAGCGTCGTTCTGTTCGACGAAGTGGAGAAGGGACATCCTGACGTGTTTAACCTTTTCCTCCAACTTCTCGATGACGGCCGATTGACCGACAGTCAGGGCCGGACGGTTAATTATACCAACACCATTGTCCTGATGACCTCCAATCTGGGGGCGGAGCACATTGAGCCTGCGGAAACCGAGGAAGAAACCCAGCGGATGGTCCAAGGTATCATGCAGGCGGTGCGGGGTCATTTTCGGCCCGAGTTCCTGAATCGGCTTGATGATATTCTGGTATTTAATCAACTGTCACCGGAAGTGATGCCCATCATTGTGGACATTCAATTAAAACGATTGCGAGCGCTATTGCTGGAGCGCCAGATTCAGCTGGAGGTAAAGGAAGAGGCGAAAACGCTTTTGGCCGAGGAGGGTTTCAACCCCCTTTACGGGGCCCGGCCATTGAAGCGGGTCATTCAGGCACGGCTTCAAGATCATCTGGCTGAGGAAATTATCAGTGGTGCCATTCAAGAAGAGCAGACAGTAGTGGT
>JASFEM010000152.1:0-8436 GCA_050124835.1 Syntrophobacterales bacterium
ACCACCGCCTATGACACGCCGGAGACAGCTATTTACTCATTCACCTTTGACTCCATCAACAATGTTCTCTACGCCGGCTCAAACCCCAACGGCCTCATTTATAGCTGCGACACCTCCACGGGCTGCGATGTATCGGGAGAATGGACCACAAGCTACGACGACGCCACCGCAGCATCCATTTTTGCGCTTACCTTTGATTCCACCAACAACGTCATCTATGGTGGAACGAGCCAAGGCGACATTGTCCGCAAATTTGAAGGGGATTATAAGGTATTTGACGGGGTAACAAATATTGCCGGAGCATCGGGCACCATCGCCTTCAATCCAGCGACGACCCTCCCGGCAGGAACAATGGACTATCTGCTCAGAGCCACTATTTCAAACATCGCGGATGGGGATACTATAACCTTCGATCTGAGCCCTTCGGGCGTGGTGGCGACCGGCGAGGTTTCCGGCGAGTCCCTCACGGTTTCAGATTCATCGACGGACCCCTTAGCGTCCATTACCCATACGCGCGGGGCGGCGTTGAACATTTTTGGTTTCCGCAAATCGATCACCATAGATCGAACCAAAATCTCCGACGGGAGTTGTGGGACCACTCTTTCGAATTTCCCCATGCTTTTCAGCGTCACTGACGGGGATCTCAAAACCACAGCAAACGGTGGGGATGTGGCCAGTTATGATGCTCCGAGCAATGACCCCCGTGACATCATCTTTCGCGCTTTAGACGATGACACCTGTAGCCCGGGAACTGCACCGTGCGGGCTTTACCATGAGATTGAAGATTATGATCCGGCCACGGGTGAACTGGTGGCCTGGGTGAATATCCCCTCAGTCAACACCAATGCGGCCAGTTCCGACACCGTCATTTACATCTATTATGGCAACAGTGACGTCACCTCCTCCACCCAGAACGCCAACGCAGTCTGGGATACAAATTACGCCGCCGTGTGGCATTTGAGTGAGAGTCCCGACGATGGTGTGGCTGGACACGTGGATTCCACAGGTAACAATACTGCTGCCACACCACAGAACTTCCAGGACGGGGGTGGAGGCACAACCGACGCGACTGGAAAAATAGGTGGCGCAGATTCGTTTGCTGGGGATGATGACGAGGTACTTCTTCCCAATGAACTCATTGGGGGCAGTACACAATGGACGATGTCCGCCTGGATACAAACTACTAGTACGGCCAAGCAGACTATCTACGGTGAGGGTTCTTCCTCGACAACAAACTATCTCTATATTGATAAAGAGGCCGATTCCTACGTGGCATGGTATTTAGAGAATGCCCCTGAAGCTTGGCCTTATTTCTCTGGTGACGTAAATGTGGAGGGCACAGAATTTCATCATATTACCATAGTGCAAAGTGCGACAGATAACAGAGCGCTGTTTGTTGATGGCGACTTGGATCAAGGCAATCCTGATCCTTCAGGAACTCCAAGCCATGATACGGCCTCTATTGGATTATTGAGAACCAGGGACTGGACTGCAGACCCATTCAACGGGATCATCGACGAAGTTCGCATTTCTAACACCAACCGCAATACCTGCTGGATTAAAGCGGAATACAACAACCAGGCGTGGCCGGACAAGGCCGTGACGCCTACGCCTGATCCGTCTCCCAACCCTGATAGCGGGTTTTACACCTTGGGCGTCGAGGAGCCCAATCCAGCCACAGCGGTTGATCTTGTGTCTTTTACGGCCAAAGGGCAGAGTAGCTCAGTTCTGGTGGAATGGGAGACGGCCCAGGAGCTCGACCACATGGGCTTTTATCTCTACCGGGCCAGGAGCCCCTGGGGACCCTATACCCGGCTCACTGACAAACTCATTTCCAACCTGACATCTTCTGTTGTGGGTCGGAAGTATTCTTATGAAGACAAAAACGTCACCCCGGGAGAGATCTACTACTACCGGCTGGAGGACATCGACATCTACGGCAAGAAGACCCTCCACGGTCCCATCTGTGTGGACTGGGACGGTGACGGCCTGCCCGATGACTGGGAGATCGCCCAAGGGCTAAATCCTGGTTTTGCTGACGCCGACCTCGATTGGGACGGTGACGGTCTTACCAATCTGGAAGAATACCTCCATGGTACTGATCCCTTTAACCCGGACACGGACGGCGACGGCATTTTGGATGGTGATGAAGAAATAGAGAGAGACCCGCATGAGGAGAATCTTGCCGGTAGTCTTAGCCCCGGTGTTTACATTGTGGCATCTGATGACGCGGGCATCACTCTGGAGCTGCGCACTGATTCCTTTGACTTCACTGTTGTCCAGGCGGAAGGGCAAGAATTCGAGCGGCTCAGGATCAAAGAGTATATCCACGGCTTCACATCCGAGGTGGGCAAGCCCGAGCTTCCCCTCAAAGGAATCCTTTTAGATATTCCAGAAGGAAATGCGGCAACCTTGACCGTTTTAGAGACAGAGGATGAGATCCATTCCGGCTACAGGGTCTACCCGGTTCCTGAAAAAACTCTAGATGAACAGGATCAATTAGCCCATGTGGGCGAGACATTTGTTATTGATCAAGACGCTTACAGCGTAGATGCTTTCTACCCTGAAGCTCCTGCCTTTTTGGGCAAAGAGTATATTTTCAGAGGTCAGCAGAAGCAGCAGATTTTCTTCCATCCTCTCACCTTCAAACCGGCCACCGGAGAGATCCGCCACTGCCGCCGCATCCGGGTTCGGGTCGACTATGAAGATATGCAAACACAGTCTTTGGCAACGAGACAGTTTTATGCTGTCCCCTCGGTTGAGTATGCACAAACTGCGGCCTGGACTCCGCCTTCTGCCAATCCGGCTTACAAGATCTTTGTCTCTCAAGAGGGGATCTACCGCCTGACCAAGAGCTGGCTCGAGGCTCAATTTGTGGATGTGGGAGGTTTTGACCTAAGCCAGGTGCGGATCTACAACCTGGGCCAGGAGATTGCTATCTCTGTTTACGATGAAAACGGTGACACCCACTTTGATCCGGAAGACTATATTGACTTCTACGGCAAGGCTGTGGAGGAAAACTACGCAAAATACGCCGCAGAAAATGTCTACTGGCTCACTACAGATGGTGGCCTCGGTGCGCCAAATAGAATGGCAGCCATTGATGGCGCTCCGGTAAGTGTCAGTTTTCCTTCAACCCATTCCTTTACCGTTCATCATGAGGAGGATAGAACATATTGGGCCAAGGCACCTGGTGGTGACTCTCTGGATCGCTACTTCTTTGATCCCTATGTGATCGGACCAGATGTAGACTATGCGGGAGCAGGAGATCCTGTCTCTTTCAACCTTTTCTTGCCGGGTGTGCCCGTTAACGGTAAGGGCACTCTCAAGATAATGATGGCTGGCACCTGGGCCCCCGATCACCAGGTGGCCGTCTCTTTAAACGGCACACCTTTGGACACCTACAGCTGGAGCGATATTGCCTTCTATCAGGCGACAATCGAAGGCGTAGACCTTCTAGACGGCAACAACACCGTTACCCTCCAGTGTTTGTCCGGCGTGGATTCCATAGCAATTGACTGGTTCGAGGTGACTTATCCAAGGCGCTTTGAAGCAAACGGTGACACTTTGCGATTCAGCCACGAGACAGGATACCGCTTCCAGGTCACAGATTTTGGCACAAATAACCTTCTGGCCTTTGACATTACCTCACCTGCAAATGTGGGCCGGGTGATTAATTTTGCAATTATAGACGGTGGAGGTCCCGGTCCCTACACCCTGGATTTTGAGCCACGAAGTGGAACTGGAGAGAAAACCTATCTGGTTCTCACCTTGGATCAAGTAAAGACCCCTGCTGCCATCAGCGAGGATGACCACGGTAACTTGGCCAACCCTGCCATTAGTGCTGACTACATCCTGATCACCCACAGGGACATTGGCTGGGATGTAAGTGGAGATCCCTATCCTTGGCTAACTGATCTTACGTCCCTTCGACAAGCTCAGGGTCTTCGTGTTAAGGTGGTGGATGTGGAAGATGTTTTTGATGAGTTCAGTTATGGCATCTTTACGCCCGAGGCCATGCGTGACTTTCTCGCCCATGCTTACACAAACTGGACCCCACCTGCGCCGCAATATGTGCTTCTGGCAGGAGACAGTACTAGAAATCCAAAAAATAATCCTGATCCTACATATGGGCTGGACACGGTAACGACTTACATTCCCACCTATTTGACTTTTACTGAGCATATGGGTCAAACCGCAACAGATGAATGGTTTGTAAGGGTGAGCGGTGACGATGCCATCTCTGATCTCTACATTGGCAGACTACCGGCGAAAAACGCTGATGAAGCTACCGCTATGGTAAATAAGATTCTTGCCTACGAGGGTTCTTTGAACAGCAAGAGTTGGGAGAAAAACGTGCTCCTCCTGGCAGATGATCAGAGAGATGGGCCGGAATACGATTATGAGGCCAGTTTTGAAATCATGAACAATGATATTGCAGCCTTGCTGCCGGCATCCATGAATGATCCGGTTAAAGGCTATTTGAACGACTATTTTGACGCAGATAATCTGCGTGCGCAAATAATAGCCCAGATAAACAGCGGCACTCTCATGGTTAATTACAGCGGCCACAGCTCCATCAAGATATTGGCGAACCATAAGGTAAACTATGAGAATATCTTCAATAACTCAGATGTGGCAACCTTAACCAACAGCGGTATGTATCCTCTCTTTGTGGCCATGGGCTGTCTCAGCGGCCATTTTGTCTATCCGGAAGACTGGAATTGGCCTTCCCTGGCCGAGGCACTGCTTAGGGCTGAGGACAAGGGGGCAGCAGCAGCCCTCATGTCCACAGGGCTCAGTACCACCGAAGGCCAGCATATTTTGGATACTGCGCTGTTTGACGCCATCTTCAACCAGGACGTCAGAGTGCTCGGCCAGGCAGTATCTGCTGCCAAGCAGACCCTAATGGCCAATGGCGACTCAACATATGAAGAAGTTGACGAGACCTTTCTCCTCTTTGGCGACCCGGCCATGACCCTCAAGGTACCACTTCCCCAAAGACCGCTGGGTCTCAGGGCTCAAGGTCACGGGAGTGGTGTCCTTCTGAGCTGGAATGCAGCCACAGACTGCGATGGCGGTGCGGTCTCAGGATACAACCTCTACCGCAGCACCACACCTGGTGGAAGCTACACCAAAGTGAATACAACCCTTATCACTGGAACTCAATATGATGACATCTCTATCTCTACCACCAGAGCTCAATACACCAGCAGTTCAGCTGCAAGTGGACCCACTTACTACTACGTGGTGACCTCTGTTGATGCTGACGGAGACGAGAGTGTCTACTCCCAGGTGGCTAGTGGTGGCACGCAAAGTGCAAATCCTCCAGCAAATGATAGCAGCGGTGGTGGCGGTGGAGGTGGCTGTTTTATAAATACGGTCGCAGGCAAGTAGAAGGCATAGGGCATAGGGCATAGAGCATAGAGTAAGAAGACAGTAGACAGTAGACAGCTGGCAGGACGCAGAGGTCGGAAGTCAGAGGACAGAGGACAGACGACAGAGGATAGAAGACAGGAGCCAGAAGACAGAAGACTGACGACAGAGAGTCGAAGAATTGCGGATTGCGGATTAAAGAAAGGCGCAGGGCTTAAGGCGCAAGGAAAGTCGTTGAAATCGTTGAAGTCGTTAAAGTCGTTCAAATCGTAAAGCCGACATTGTTTGCTGCGAGCTGCAAGCTGTCTGCTGCCAGCTGAATTAGACCGGCTCAACTGGCTAAAACGACTCAACCAATACTCGTAAGGAAATACTTTGGAGAAAAAAACAAAAAAAGAATACAAAAAGCCTGAAGTCAAGCGGGTGAGTTTAGACGCCAAGTGTGCCGTCCTGGCCTTTTGCAAAGACACTGGAAGCCTTGGCCCTGATGGCGCCGACTGCGGCCAGCCTGTACCCCCCTGCGCCGGCCCAGGCTCATAAGGCTTGACACCGTGAAGACAGCGCATCTTGCATCAGAAACTGGAACCTCATCGCCGTGTCTCACTTTCTTGAGTGGTGAGTTGTTGAGCCTTGGCTTAGCAGTGCGTTTTCGAGCTCCCGGAACAAGCATGCATCCCACCATTCGCCATGGGGACGTGATCACTGTTGCGCCTGTGGCGCCAGCCAGTCTTAAGAGGGGAGACATTATCCTCTATCGTTTTCAGGGTGGTTTTATTGCCCATCGCATAGTGAATATAGAGGAACAAAACGGCTGTGGGCTCACCTTCATCTCGCGGGGTGACGCGTCGACCACCTGCGATTCTCCGGTGAAACCGCAGCATATCTTAGGCAAAGTTGTTTGCCTGGAGCGGGACAATCGGTCCATCGATCCCTACAGCCTGAGAGTGAGACTGTGGAGCATGCTTTACCTGTGGCTGGCTCGGTTGAAGATGGGTGTTTGCGAGCGGTTTTTACCACGCAGAGCACCTCGTGTACTAGGCACTAGGCACCAAGATTTTGGTGAACAGTAAAAAGTGAACGGTAAACGAATCTAATCTATAACCTTTCACCGTTTACTATGATTTTCTCTATGCTCTATGCCCTATGTTCTATGCCCTTGGTGTTCTTCGTGCTCTTCGTGGTTTACTAATAAGAGAGCCCCACATGTCAAAGAATTTGGCTATCAGAATTGGAAATGTGGCTATTTCCATTGAAGGAGAAGTCTCCGGGGAAATTGCGCCAGCCTACCTTCCCTTTATCTATCAAGGCAAAACTGACATCAGTCTTCGACTGAACCGCGGCATCCCTGATATCGGGGTGGGCGAAAAGGTTTTCGAGTCTCCCCCGATTTGGACTCTGTACCGTGAAAATGGTAACTCAGTGATCAGACTTTTCCCGGAGATGGATGATCTCCAGAGAACCCTCCTCTTGCCGCACCATCTCAATCAGGCCGACCTTTATTTTGCCGACGACCGTATCCGCTTCATCGACCCATATTTTGGTCCCACCATAGAACTTTTGCTCATACATTACCTGGCACAGGAAAGGGGAGTAATCCTTCACGCTTGCGGAATTGTAGTTGAGGATAGAGGAATCCTTTTTTTGGGGGAATCCGGAGCCGGCAAAAGCACGCTGGCGAGAATGTGGGATCAAGAAAATGGTGTTGATATCCTCAGCGACGACAGAGTCATTGTGCGAAAAAAGGGTCGTGAGTTCAGGGTTTACGGTACGCCCTGGCATGGCGAGGCTGCATTCGGCTCGCCTCGGGAAGCGAGGTTAGACCGAATTTTTTTCCTCAGACATGGAAAAGAAAACTCGGTCAAAGATTTGAAAGAGCTGGATCTGATGTCGCACCTTCTCACCTGCTCCTTCCCTCCCCTATGGGATTACCAGGCAATGGAATTTGTGATGGAGTTTTTCAGCCAGGTAGCAGCTCAGGTTCCATGTCAAGAACTCCGCTTCAGACCCGAAAAGAGCGTTCTCGCACTGGTAAAAAAGATCCCCAAGTGATAATAAGGAAGCCGGGCCTGGCCTCCCCCAAAACTGGTCTGTCTTTGATGCGAGAATCTGCTGGAGTGATGAAGTGGGAAAGCCATGAAATCCCAAATCCCAAGCACCAGATTTCAGGGTGTCAGGTGTCAGGGCGTGAGGTGTCAGGGAAAAGAAACAAAAAAACTGAAACCTGAACACTGAAACCCGAAACCTCCATTCCTGCTGAAACCCGAACACTGAACACTTACTCTTTGTCCAATGGGCCGACACTCAGAAAACAGATTTCCCTATACGGCTAGGACACTTTTGCTGGGCCTCCTGCTCGCCCAGCTTATTGCTTCCATTCAGGTTTACCTGTCCAACGCCCACCTCTATCGCAGCCTATCAGTCTTAAAGGCTGCCGGCTACTTCACCGTACCAAACCAACACACCATGCCCAGCCTCCAGAATTTTGCTGCCGCCTTCTTAGGCGGTCTTTTTTTCACCTTGAGCGTGGGTGCAGGTCTAACCCTACTTTCCATGGGAGCGGCTTGGATATACCATCGGGTATTCTCCCGAAACCGATTTATTTTGATCGTCTTTTTGCTGTTCTGGCTGGGTTCTCTGGCGGCGCTGAATCACCGGGGCTTTTCCTTGGGGGCTACAGGTTATTTTTTTGCCATCCCCCCTGTGGTGTTCCTGGCCACCCTCAGGTGGATGCCACCCGCTCTTGGTAAGAGAGTGTGGGTCTTCGGCACGGTGCACACCATCCCGGTTGTGGTGCTGGCACTTTTGTGGACATCTCAGATTGACGGCCACTTTTTCGTGGACTTCAGAGACATTTTCCTCCTTTCAAATCCAGTTGGGACAAAGGTTAACGATTTTTACTATGACTACACCCTCTACCCTGCGGAGGTCTTCAAGTCTCTGGACCTGAAGCTTCTAAAAACTTGCAGTCTGCAAAACCTTAAAAAGCGAGCCCAATTTACGCGAGTGGAGATGGCCTTGCGTGATCGCGACTACCTTGCGGTGGCAACAGATAATGCAGTT
>JASFEM010000153.1:0-8388 GCA_050124835.1 Syntrophobacterales bacterium
TTGACTCCCCAGACAGGAGCCCCACAACAATCGAGCTTGGCTGGCCAGGAGATGGACTCAGCTCCGGTCACCTCAACCAGTAGATCAAATATGGTAGGGGCCACCGGATCGTCAAAGGCAACGATCTGGCTTGGCCTAAGAGCATGGCAGCCGTAATGGGTGGCAATGTTGAGGCCGGCAAAGGGTTTTTCTATCTTTTCTTTGATCACCCCAATACCCACGTCATGGTAGAGAAGGGAGAGAAGGTGCTTGACCTCAACATCTCCCCTGTATTCAAGATATTCTTTTCTAAGAATCCCGTTGATTTCTTCCCGCAAAGAAGAGTCTTCCTTTAGCAGGTGGTCCGCCTTTTTGAGGCTACCGTAGCAACACTTGCACAGACTCAACAGATTCAAATTGTTTTTTTCCGCCAGGGCCAGATTTCTTGCTGAAGCAAGAGCAAATGTCTTGTAGTCAATATTCCTTATGGGATAACCACAGCAGTTAAACTGCTGTATGTCAGCCAATTCCACGCCGAGTCTGCCCAGGATGGCCCTGGTGGAAGTCTCGTACTGACTGAGACGAGCTGGTATGTTACAACCGAGAAATAGTCCGAATTTCATGGTCTTATCCCCATCCGCTATGTAGCCCGTTGTCTTACTTGTTTGACCGCCGCATTCTTGAGTTCATAGAGCACGTCTGTGATGCCAACCCCTTGGGGACAGTGCTCCTGACACTGGTAACAGGTAAGGCAGTCCCAAAGCATATTTGAGCCCAAGGCTAGATCCCTCACTCCCAAGCCGCAGGCATGCATGATCTGGTGTGGCAACATACCCAGGACCTCTTCGGGATTGTCAAAATTGGCCACCACCGGACACACAGTGGTACAGCTCTGACAGCCGAAGCAAACCGAAAAGGTGTTTGCCTGAGCTGAAAGACTCAAATCGCCCTTAAAGTCTCTGTCGGCAGGGCTCAGAGGTATGAGTTTATCCGGGCTCATTAAGTGGCATTCAGCAGCTATGGCCCCCTTGGCCCTATCCAATGGCTCCCTGTAACCATCATCAACCAAAGCCTCCCGCCTGAGCCCACGGTAGTAAGAAAGAGGCGAGAGCATGAAAAATTCAGGGTAACCCCGCTCAAGGAGAGCTTCTCTTGCGCTAAACCACATATCCTGCAAATTGATACCAACCGGACAGACAACGGTGCACCGCTCGCAATTGGTACACAGGTAGATCCCTTCCTGCACATCGATGAGCTGTCGTTCCGTGAGACGGTTACCTGAGGCAAGTTTTTTTAAGGAACCTATTTTTTCGGAAGGCAGAATGTTCAAGTTTGACATGGATTCAAAAGCAACGCCAACCGAGCAATTTAAGGTGCAACTTCCGCAATGGGTGCAAGCATCCAACTCTAAGACCTGTCTGGTGGCGATATTGGCCGAACTTGAGGTTTCTTTGTCCATCACTGAATTGGCCAAAAGACTGAGAGGACTGGCAAAGATATGGAACATCTTGCTGAAAGGAAGATAGGCCAAACCGAGCCAGCAAGCAAGAAAGTGTATATACCAAAGGATCTCTGGTATATTTGCCCGGTCCAGTCCCAAAGCTATGGGGCTGATGATTTTGGCTGTGGTGTAACCTAAAAATGCCGATTGAGGCTTAGAATGGCACTGGGCGCAACTCATCTCATGGGCTTCACTACCCGACTCCAGGAGTTCATCGTCAAAGGGGGCTTTTACCGTGGGGGAGACAACACCGAATTCCTTGACCCAATAGGTTTCCAGGGCTCTGAGCTCTTCTTCATCGGCTGCAATGGTGTACTCTTCCACCATCTCCTGGTATCTGGAATAAGAAGTTATCTTGGTTCCTTCCAAAAGAACGCCGGAAATCATAATGACCGCAAGAATAATGATGGCATAGTAATCCTGGCCACCGGTTTGCAAACGGGGTACCTTCATAATAAAGCGGCGATAGAGCGCAATACCTATGCCAGCGATTACCAGGAAACCAAAGAGATCTCTTAAGAACATGAACGGGTTGAGTGTCGCATAGTATTCTGGAAAGAGTTCAGAGGTGATGAACTTGTCCAGTCCATGCATCAGAAGGAGGAGTATAAAACCAACATAGAGACAAATGTGCATGAGCCACCTGAGAAAGTCTTGGCGTAACAATCTTATCTGGAGCAGTACATCGACGATAAAGACTCGGAGGAGAGTAAAGATTTTGCCGCTGAACAGAGTTAAGATGATTCCTTTGATGGCAGCAGAAATACGGGTCGAGGTCGGAATATCTTCTGCTTCCGCACTAATGTTGTAGCGGAACCAGGTTGATATTTTATAAAGCAAACCGACACCGAAAATGGCAAGGGCGACATATAACGAATTTGTGAAGAACATGAGCTTATCATCCTTGGACTGGGGTTGATTCAGGTTGCTGCAGAAACGCTACTAAACAAGCTGGCTTTCCCAATGATCTATCTGGCAACACCTTTAAGATCGAGGCGTGGCCATGAGCATGCGGTATCCTAGCTTGAGAATACCGCTCTCTAGCGATTGCGTATTTCGGCTCTGCACAAACTGACAGACTGGTATGGAGGATTGCACCGACCTCGACCAGGTCGGGCGAAATAGTTGGTGCAGCACATACTCACACTCGCTCAGGATAGCTTTTATTAGCACGGGTCATCCAGGTGAAATTCATCACTTGCACTTAAATCTCAGTATAATATAAGATAAGAAAAATTGTAAAGATGATTTACATGTTAGTTGTAAATTGCAATTTGGGTGTTAAGTGCTGCAAGGAATTACTCCTGAAAAAGTGAGCAAAGAAGATTCCTTCGTGTAAGATACGCCCAGCGGAGACAGGAGTAAGGGGACCCAATATTCAGATCACAAAAGGGGGGGTAAACACTATGGCTCGAATTCTGGTTGTAGATGATGTCAAAGAGGCTGTAAATGCCATTCAAAAAATACTAAAGAAACGGGGGCATGAGATTCTTGGTTACACGGATGAACTGCAGGCCATTGAAGATGTGAAGAACCAACCGGTTGATCTTGCCATACTGGACATAAAACTGAAAAAGATGGATGGTGTTGAGGTCCTGGGCAGACTAAAAGAGATTCAACCTGATATTAAAGTCATTATGCTTACAGGTTACCCCACCCACGCAAGCGTGGAGCAGGCCATGCGAATAGGAGCGAGTGCCTACTGCATGAAGCCCATTGACCGAAAGGAACTTGAAAGCAAGGTAGACGAGGTGTTGAGTCAGGCAAACTGATCACCAGACAGCAACCTGCTGTCAGCATTTTTCGTTCAGACATGGTCTCGATAACTCGCTGATTTCACTCTCTTGGACCACTGCCGCTTAATTTGCTGATCGTTCTACCAACAGGCTGACCGGCAGAACCCAACTCGACCGTGTCGCCGCAGTTAGCAAGGTGAGGGCTTGGCCGCTAAGGTTCATAAAGTCGCTCCGGAAAGTATAACAAGCGCCGGACTGCTTCCCAAAAAAAACAAAATCAACAGAACTGTTCATGATCAACAACCCCTTAGTGGACGGGGCGAGTGTTGCTCAGTAACCCAAGGCACAGGTCCCTTATGGTAAAATATAGGCTTATTAATTGATACCGAGGGGCAGGGTTGGATTTTTTGCGAAAATAGTCCCTTCCTGACAAATGAGGCAGAGGTAAGATTCCGATGAAATACAAACAATTGCAAGAAAAGGTCAAAGAGCTTGAAGATGAGATTTTAAGGCTCAAAACGGAGGAATCCAGGTCCAGTTTGATAGAGGAGGCGCTGCAGGAATCACTTGCCGATTATGAAATATTGCTCGGTAAGATCCCTGGTGTTGTCTACAAGGGATACATAGATTGGGCCGTTGATTTCTTTGACGATAAGATTGAGATGTTAACGGGGTATCCAAAAGAAGTGTTTATTTCTCGACGGATGAAGTGGTCTGATTTAATTGTTGAGGATGACTTGGAACACGTCAAAGATATAACAAAAATGGCATTGAGAGGTAATAGATCCTATATCAGAGAGTACAGAATAAGAATTAGAAATGGCCAGATAAGATGGATCAGGGACAGAGGCAGCGTCGTGTGTGATCCGGAGGGCGGCATTCAGCATTTCAGCGGTGTTTTCTTTGATGACACTGAAAGAAAGGAGGCCAGAGACGAAGTCACCAGAACCAAGATGGAGTTGGAGCAGATCTTTCGTACAGCAGCAGACGGCATGCGGGTAGTGGACAAACATTTCAATGTGCTCAGGGTCAACGATACGTTTGTTGCCCTATCGAATGTGAAAGAGGAGGATTGCCTAGAAAAAAAGTGTTACGAAATTCTAGGGGGAAGTCACTGTCATACATCCGAATGTAATGTTGTACGCATCTTGAAAGGTGAGAATAGGATAGAAATGGAGACCGAGAGAGAACGGATGGACGGCAGCCGAATCCAGTGTATTGCCACAGCAACCCCTTTTCGAAATGAACGGGGTGAGATCCTGGGTATTGTGGAGGATTTCAAGGATATCTCCTATCGTAAGCAGATGGAGGAGTCTTTAGCGCAATCTGAGGCAAACTATCGATTGTTGCTCAGTACGATTCCATCTATTGTATTTAAAGGATATAAGGATTGGGCCGTCGACTTCTTGGATGACAAGATCGAGAAACTGACCGGCTATCCAAAGGAAGACTTCAATTCAAGGAAATTGAATTGGTACGATATTGTCGTTGAAGAAGATATTCAATCGATAGAAAAGTCATTTAAGAAGGCGCTGGAGGCCGATAAAGTCTTTCTCCGAGAATATAGGATAAAAACTAAATTCGGCGATGTTCGGTGGATTCGGGAGAGAAGCCAAATTGTCCTGGATGAAAAAGGTGAACTCGCCTACATAAGCGGCATTTTTGCTGACATTACCGAAATGAAATTGATGAGCCAGGAGCTGGAAAGATCTCACAAGGAACTGGAGGCTCGCTACCAGGAGATCAACGAGTTAAATGCCAATTTGGAGATGATGGTTCAGTTGCGCACAGCAGAGCTTGTCAACTCGGAGAAGAAATACAGCCGACTTTTCGAGGACTCAAAGGACATGGTCTATATATGCGATAAGAAAGGGGTGGTCATCGAAATCAATCCCAGCGGTTTGGAACTACTGGGCTACGATTCCCAGGAAGATTTCCAACAGGTGACCCTTGAAGATGTGTTCCGGAATCCGGCTGATGCCCTCAATTATCGTCAGACCCTGGAAAATCAGGGTTACATCAAAGATTATGAGGTAGAGTTCAAGAGAAAAGATGGCGCAATCCTTAGTATGCTCATTACTGCCAATGCCGTCAGGGATGAGTCGGGGAAATTCGCCGGGTGCGAGGGGATGGCCAAGGATGTGACAGAAATCCGAAAAGTCACTGAACGTTTAATAGAATCACAAAGATTGGCCACGGTGGGACAACTGGCGGCCGGGGTCGCCCACGAGATCAACACCCCCCTGCAGGTTATTCTGACCCATGCCCAGCTTCTGGCAGACGAATTCCCCGAGGGAAGTGAGGCTCTTGCGGATCTCAAACTCATCGAAGCCCAGTCCAAAATATGCGGCAGAATTGTTGCCGATCTTCTCCTCTATTCGCGAGAGAGCCAAAGTATTATTGACTCTATCGGCATCAATCAAGGAATTGAAGAAGTGCTGGCGGTGATGGAACATTCCCTAAACATAGACCGGATCTATATAACCAAAAACTTCGAATCGCACCTCCCCTCTATTTCTGGTGATAGTGAAAAATTGAAGCAGGTTTATATTAACATGCTAAATAACGCTCATGAAGCAATTGGTACCGATGGCGTCATTGGCATTACTACCCACCACGACAGAGATGCCGGAGAAATAGTTGCTTGTTTTATTGATTCGGGGACAGGTATTCCTCCGGAAATAATAAATAAGATTTTTGATCCCTTCTATACAACCAAGGGGGTGGGAGAAGGTACGGGGCTTGGATTGTCAGTAATCTTTGGAATTATTAACGATCACGGAGGGTATATTGAGGTTGAGAGTCCACCCTCTGCTGAAAGGCTGAAAATGCTAGAAAACATAGAGGAAGACAAAAGAGGTGCAGGGACAGCTTTCATCATCCATTTGCCTACAACCTAACTTAGCTTACCACCCAAACCGCCGTCCACTTTGCTAGCTGTAAGACCTTCTTGCTCACGCGGCCCATAAAGAATTCTTTTACACGTGAAAGGCCCCTTCGCCCCATAACAATAGTGCCACAGCCGGAGTTCCTGGCTTCTTCAACAATAGCCTCTGCTCGGCTGGCTGCTCCAGAACGGATCTTAGTGGAGATACGCTCACGATTGAGGCCAGCCCTTTCCAAACGACCGACAGCTTCTTCCAAAAGGGTCGTTGCAGCTTTTTCAGCGTTCTGTAATTTCTCACCGGCGTCTGCAGTCCAGGATTCTAAACCTCGGATGACATGAAAAAGCGTTACCTCACAATCCGTAATGTCCATCATAGTTCCCGCAAAGTCCAAGACCTTGGCGGCTTCCTCCGAGGTGTCCATGGCTACTAGTATCTTGTCATCTTGTGGGCTGCCGCCTACCACACAGACGGGTAAATGGGTCAGACGCCCGATGAGTTTGTCGGCAACGTTCCCCCAGACGAGATCCTTTAGCTGGCTCTTTCCCAACCGTCCCACAACTACCGCGTCATAACCTCGTTGTGACTCGGTAATAATGTCTCGTGCTATACCCTTCTTCCTTTCCACTATCTTGACACTGACCTTCTCCTCTGGGAAGCCTTGATCCAAGAACAGCTGCCTCGCCCTCTCCATGAATTCCTGGACCACGGTCTGTTCCCGCGTCGCCCAAGCTGCCACGCTGCTTAGTTTGTGCTTGAATGCTGGGCTCTTCTCCACATCCCAAAAACCCTCTGGCACTTTGGTGGCCACATGAAAAAGAACTACTTCCATACGCTTGGGTGGAAAAAACTGGCTAACGTAGCGCAACGCCTCAAAAGCCTGATCAGAACCATCCACAGCCAATAAGATTCTACCTCTGTGTTTGCCCATGTGATACTCCTTTGATGACTCTGGGGTTAACCTATGAATACTTAAACGGGCACCTAGAAGAGATAAGGTGTCAGGTAGACGTTAAACAAAAGATATCAAGTCAAAGGAAAACAGATACTTATAGTACTAGGCTACAGCACAGCTCGCAATCGTGTCAATCTAAAAAGCCCGTCCGTAATCCGTATTTTTCGGGAGCAGTTTGATTTGGGGAGTTTACATGTGAGATCTGCAATTCGATCAGCTTCTAGGAGCTAGTAAAGGCGACCTGATCTTAAAGGTAAGGGCGGCTGCCCACAGCTAACCAGACAACTGATCTGCCAATTTAATCACGAATAATAATAATCGCCTTATTTGGACATTTTTTTGCTGCTTCCAGACATTTTTCTTCTAGGTCCTTCGGGATTTCAACTCTGGTCACGTAGGCCTTCTTGCTGCCCTCGTGAAACCGGAACACTTCAGGACATATCTGGACACAAATGCCCGCAATATCACATCTATGTGGATCAACCGTTGCCTTCATTGAGCCTCCAAAACGAAAAGCACAAATCCGAAGCACGAAGCAAATCCGAATTTCAAATTCTCCAATGTTCAAAACAAAATCGAATAAATCAATGACTTTACCGTTTTGGTCATTTGGATTTTGAAAATTTGAATTTGTTTAGGATTTCGATATTCGGATTTCGGATTTATTATGTCCTGTGCTCTTAATGGTTACTATTCTTGCACCACTAACCAGTTTGTTACTAGCCCCCTTAAGCTGCTTTCTCCACCTTCACGGCGCACACCTTGTATTCAGGGATCTTTGCGGTGGGATCGTGGGCCGGGTTGGTGAGCACGTTGGCGCACGTCTCGGCAAAATGAAAGGGCATGAACACCACTCCCGGGTTCACCCGATCAGTCAGTATCACCTTTGCGACAATCTCACCGCGGCGGGAGGCCACCTTCACTTTCTCGCCCTCGAGTACCCCAAGCAGATCAGCATCCTCGGGGTGCATCTCCAGTTTGCCCTCCGGGACCTCTGCATGGAGTGACGGAGAAACCCGGGTCATGGTACCCGTATGGTAATGGACATGCACCCGGCCGGTGCTGAGCCAGAAGGGGTACTCATCATCCACCACCTCGGCCGGAGGCTGATACTCAATGGCGTGGAACAGTCCCAAACCGCGGGCAAACTTGTCTTTGTGCAAAAACTTGGTGCCCGGATGGTCCTTATCCGGACAGGGCCAGGCAAGTCCGTCGCCCTCTAAACGTTGGTAGGTGATCCCACCATAAGATGGGGTAAGCGTGGAGATCTCCTTCATGATATCTTCGGCACTTTCGTAGTTCATCTCATAGCCGAAGCGATTGGAGAGTTCC
>JASFEM010000154.1:0-8271 GCA_050124835.1 Syntrophobacterales bacterium
GCGTCTTTCGCATGTTCAAACTCGTCCCGGAGATATGCTTGGATAGCATCATCTATTTTGCCGCTGACCCCGACAACAACCTTGATCCCTGCGGCCTGTAGGGTCTTGAACGCCTTGGGGCCACAGTTACCGGTGAGAACCACCTCGGGCTCGTGGTTCACCACGTTTTGTGCCGCCTGAATACCAGCCCCCTGGGGAAGACTAAGGTTTTGCTCATTCTCCACCACCTTAAACCGCATGGTCTCAGTATCCACTAGGAGGAAGTGTTTGGCCCTGCCAAAACGAGGGTCCACCTCACCTTGAAGATCATTTCCCTGAGCTGTAACCGCGATAACCATTGCCTATTTCTCCAAATCTGAGTGAACTGCAGCAGCAATTTCAGCTGCTCTTTGGTCCATTGCCTTGATTATCTCTTGCGATAGTCTGATAAAGGCTGTTTTGACCGCTGACGGTTCAGGGTCGGTGACAAAAGGTGTTCCCGCATCGCATCTGATCACCATCTTTGGGTCAATGGGTATATGTCCCAAGTAGGCAACTCCCATTTCTCGCGCAGCCCTGGCGCCACCACCAACCTTGAACAGATCGATCTTCTCGCCGCACTTAGGGCACGCCATACCGCTCATGTTTTCGATAATCCCCAGTACAGGAACGTGGATGAGCCTGCTAAAATTCACCGCTTTTCTCGAATCCAGCAGGGCCACATCCTGGGGGGTGGTCACGATGATCGAGCCGTCCACATGCTTGATCAGGTGGGCTATGCTGAGAGGCTCATCGCCCGTGCCTGGGGGAAGGTCAATAACGAGATAATCCAGATCACCCCAGTTCACGTCCCCGAGAAACTGTTTGATGGCCTTGTGCTTTAGAGGACCCCGCCACACGATGGCCTTGTCGGGATCCTGGGAAAGAAGTCCCATGGAGACAACCTGAAGTCCCTTAAAAACCCTAACAGGATTGACGCCTTCTCTGTAACCCAGCAACGGCCTGTTCTCCACCCCACACATTCTGGGAATGTCGGGGCCGTGGATATCAGCATCCAGAATACCCACCGCATAGTCCTGGAGGGCAAGGGAGGCTGCCAAATTTACCGCGACCGTGCTCTTGCCCACCCCTCCCTTACCACTCATCACCATGATCTTGTTGCGGATATGAGACAACTTTTCCGCTAGCCGCAATTCCTCGTGTGCCTCCTTTTCTTTTGCAGAACAGGTGATTTCTTTTTCGCAACTGCTGCAACTTTCACTGACATCACACTTTTCCTTTTCCATTTGCATTTCCTTTAACCTGATTGATATCCACTCATTTAGATAAGAGCAGGCGAGTCACCCCTTCAGACGACACCAGGCTAGTGACCGTGTCATAGCACCAAGTCTAATGGGGTGGGAGCCGGCAAAATAACGTCCGAAGAGGCGGCCTCGCCTGCGCCACTTCACTGATCGGTTTCCCTTGAATCAGCTTCAAGCTCGCTGAGTCGCTGCTCAATAGCGTTTAGTTCTTCCTTCAACCAGGCGGCCTCTTCCCTGAGCACCGCCATTTCGTCTTCCTGGGAATAAGACGGGCCGTAGTATGGTTCATACGGTCCGTAGTAACCTCCTCGAGGTGGAGGATACATCCGCCCCCACCCAGGCATGCCCGTCGCCCAATATCGGTGCCGCCATCCTCTGCCCCAGCCTCGACCATACCCTCGGCCGTAGCCCCAGAACCGGTGGCCAGCACCATAGTAACCGCGGGAGCCACACAACCCACGCCCCCATCCTGTCATCGGACCCATTCCTGCAGGCCCGGTTCGATCCAATCCTGGCATGATACGTTCCTCCTTTCACCACTTAACCGAGTATAAAAAGACAATGTCCGTTCGATCTGATCATCTCTCTTCTTTGCAATACAATCTTCTGCCCCGAAATCCTCTTTGTCCTTGGCCCCGTCTTCGTCCTACCGGACAACATCCCATCCCGGGCCTCAACCGGCCGTTCATAAAAGCCGCCAACACATCATCTACCTCTCCTATGATGCCCCAAATAACATCGATTCCCCGAAGGCGAAACAGATTCTGAAAATGCTGGTTCATGCCACCGCTAATAACGACCTCCACCCCTTCGTTGCTGAGGAGCTCCGGGATCTTTTCGGGGTAGTATTTACCTATCTCCAGAGTCTTCCTATCAAACTCTTCCTGGTTGTTGACCTCAACGATCAAGACCCCCTGACTGTAACCGTATCGTGGGGAAACCCTTGTACCGTAGAGCATAATCGCCAGTTTCATGATCATCCTGCAGAAAGAGTTGCATCAAGAAATTCCCACAGTCCGGTATTCTCAATGGCAATACCTGTGCCACATAACCATTATTATTTTAAAATATTGATATTACTGGGGAATTCGAATAGGACAGTGATTTAGTTGGCAGGCAAGAAGAGGTGGTCTTGTTGCAATATCGCAACGTAATAGTTATTATTAGTTGTCATATTATATAATTATAGTCTTTTGCATTTTTGCAACCTAAATACTCAGGAGCAACACAGTAGATTATTGCAAATCCGAAGCGAAGGTTGGTTGGATCAATTCCTGTTTGGCAGCACCCACCTTTTCATAAGCTTCAAGAAGCTTTTCCGAGTCTTGCCTGAGACAGATGCGCATTTCCTCTTAAGATCCTTTCTACAGCCTTGACATCTTATCTCGGTAGATTGAGCATTAACTCAAGATACTAGCAAGTTCCACTCAGATGAGCAGATCACAGTAGGAAACGAGTGTTGGAAGATCTGTATCTATTTAAAAATCTCCCGTATCTTCTATCTGCCCGGGAGTTTTCTCATGTAAAAATTCCTCCCACGGTAAACGAGCTCTAATAGTTCTCCTCGCTGTAGTAACCGATCCACCATAGACCAATCCATCCCCGCTTTCAGGAGTAACTCCTTTAAGGCCTCCTGGCGCATGGGATGCACCGCTGTGATGCTCAAGATATCTTCTTCAGGATCCCCGGTTAGGGTAAAATCAGTGCCTTCGTAATCGATAAGGTATTCCACCCTTTTGAGGTGCTCAGTAAAAACTTGGTAAGCCTCATTCACCCTCTCTTCTTCAGGGGGCTCTGCCCACTTCTCTGCAGGTGGTCTGGTGGGGACAGACACATAGGCCTTTGCCGGTTGTAACCGTTCCAAAAAGACAGCAACTTCTCGCAATTGATCGCTCTTATCGTTAATGTTGTGAACCAGCATGGTCTCTGTCACTAGCTCTCCTTTAAAAGCCAGGCTAAACTCCAACATCCCCGTCAAAATAGCTGGCAGTTGCAAGGTAGGCTGGGGTCTGTTTATCTTGCGCCATACCTTTTCACGGATGCAGTCCACTTTGAGGGAAACCCAATCGGCTTGCGCCAGTTCCTTCCTCATATCCTCATGGACGATCAGGGAGCCGTTGGTGATCACCGCAATCTTGATCCCTAGAGGTCGAAGCAGATCTATCTCTCGACCCAGGTTTGCGTCGAGAGTGGGCTCGCCGTCCGGTACGAAGGTCAGGTAATCGATTTCAAGTCCAATTTCCCTGCTCTTTTCTATCTTCTCTTTCACTTGCTGAAAGATCTCCCTCGGTTCATAGAAAGGTGTCCGCTTGACCTCCGTTCGAAGCGTACGGCCCAGCTGACAATACACGCAACTATAGGGGCACACCTTCGCTGGAATATTATTGATCCCCATGCTCCGTCCCAACCTTCTTGATGGAACCGGGCCGAATACTTTCACAGCGAGAATCTCCTCGATTGATCCTAGTATTGGCGATGAACCTTAAATGATTAAAGGTTACAGCTCTTTATTACACTGTAGACCTGTTTAAAAACATCATACAGTCGCAATACACCAACAATTTCCTTTTCCTCACCCTTTACAATAAGAAGATTTTGATGGTAGCCGACAATCAATTGATGAATAGCCTCGTTAAGTGTCGCATTTTCTTGTATGTAATTACCTTCAATTGGGGTGTAGTCAATATCCTTTACTTTAATGCGAACAGCCTTCGCACAGATGTCACCGAGTGGTTCTTGCCACAATTGATAATTCTCGGCCACTGCTTTCAAGAATTCAGGACTGAAGCCAGAAAGTGCTATCGATCGGACATCACCAATCTCACTGTAAGCGGGCTCAAGACCACTGAGCACTTCCAATTCACTCAACAGCCCTGTTACCTTGTTGTTCTTGTCGTGGACGAGAATAACGCGATATTTATATCTTTTCTGATCAAATTCTCGGTGAGCCTCTTCCAAGACTAGTACCGCTTCGTAAAGACTAGCTTCTTCAGAAACAGACGAGTATTCAGAAAGGGGAACCATCAAATCCTTGACGCTTATCTCTCCCACGGGCACCCTCCTTGGCAATGGAATAACACAAGGCAATTAGATTGGACTGAAATTATGTTGCGAGGATAGCGCTGCCAAAATGTAGGGCTATGACCGGGAATACATGCTTTGCTGCACGGTAAAGATGGTCACTCAAAGGCCGCAAACGATCTAAGCAAGGCTAAACTTGAAGTACTGAGTTCGCACCAACAAAAAAGCCCTCAAGCCATATGATTAACTCACGCCGTCTGCCGCTGTCCTCTACCCAGCGGTGGAACTGCTTCTGCAAATTAGCAAAGATCACTTTTTCCAACGCATGTCTCTTTTGCTGGCTGCCACATAGCTCCAAAATTCCCATAGATTGTAGGCAATCGCTGACTTTTGAGCGAAAAACTTTTGAGCCACTATCGAAATCACTATACACGAAACTGTGTACAATATCCTCACACCACCTCTTCAATCCATTTGTATCTAACATGATAGTTACTCCCTCAAATGTTAAGTCCTGTTTATGCCACATAACATCTAAGCTCTCTCAATACGCATGCTGGTAAGCATTTACAGTATTTCGCAATGATTTACTAAAAATTCTCAAGTAAATAGGCTTACACTATATTCAGCCTTCTTGTTTGTATGCCGCTGATCTGATGATCCCACCCTCTTAAGATCCCCTGCATCTCTGTCCTTTACCTGCAAAGCTTCGCAACAGTTGTTCCATGACACTAGAGCCTAAGTTGAATACGACATTCTTGCAGAATCGCCACCTTGATAGATGGTCCTTCGGGCTGGAAATCGGAGTTTTCACAGGTTTTTTTGACCCCCATACTGTCTCTAAACCGGGGTAACCAATACGGCACATGGTGCGTGGCCAATGACTCTCTCAGCCACACTGCCCAGCAAAAGCTTTTTTAGCCCGGTCCTGCCATGCGTACCCATGACGATGAGGTCAATATCTCTTTCCATTGCTTCTCGAACAATGAACTCATGGGGATTCTTACCAATACTCACAATCGTTTCACAGGGTATGTTCTCTTCCGCGGCCTTATTTCTGGCTCTTTGAAGAATCTCCTCTCCCTCTTTTGACAATCTTTCCGCAACTCCTGGTGCCGTTCCGCGCGTTACCGGATATAGATCCATAACAGTGATGGCAAAAAGAGTGCTTCCGCATACTTTGGCCATACTAAGCGCCTGGTCGAGAGCCTTGTCGCTATATATTGATCCATCCATAGCGACGAGTATTCTTTCACCTCTCGTCAAGGGGCATACTGTCTGTTCTTGTTCCATGTCCATGCCCTCCTTTCCTGGTCATCCTTTAAGGTACGCAATCGCTGTACCAACCCTTTGCTCATAAACAGTGGCGCCGGGATGATTATTTGAATCCTTGCGGTAAGCAGAATTGCAGGTAGGGAATCAAAAAGGGAGAACAGTTGAAAAGTAGCAATATGGCTACTGTGATCATCTTTGGAGTCGCAGAGGAGCTACTCCTGTGGGGGCAAACCCTAAGGTGCAAAAAGCCACTACCGATGTAGGTGGTTTGCAGTCCAGAGCCTTGAGCAGTGGCAGGTTATTGCCATGGGCAAGAAAGAGAAGGCCAAGGCCTCTCGAATTAAGGTAAGCCCGCCGAAAAATCACTCCACCACCCATACAGTGCAGTTGCGCGCATGGGTGACAATCTTGCTGGAAATACTGCCGAAGATAAACTCCTCAGTTCGAGAAAGACCTTGTCTTCCCACGACGATAGTACCATATTCTCTCTTATCTCGTTCTGCCAGGATGCACTCCGCCATTGATGGGCAGTAGCGAGTGGGAGAGCGGACAGAAACGGCATCGGAGTGAAAGCCCGCAGCAATCAATATGTGACGATACCCCTCCAGCATGGCATCAATCTTTACTCTGTGTTGGCTGAGCCATGTTTCCTTATCATCAGGCGTCAGAAAGAAGTCCTCTTCTGGTAAAGGGATCACGTGCAGGATTGTCACTTCGAAACCTTCTACCCCGCCAAGAAGTTCAGCCACATAGTAGACGGCACGACGGGCGTTCTCTGATTCATCAACCGCAATCAGTATGTTCTTGTTGCTAGACCTATTCTCGCCAGTCATAGATTCCCTCCTTTACTGCCGGGATCCTTTTGCCAGCATAGTTTGGAAAAGACAACCCCAGCGGATGTGCGGTGGGATCAGGCAGCATTTCTGAGCTCTTCCAAATCCTCAAGTAGTTGTGACGTGTTTTCATAGAACCAGGTAGCACCTTTTGAAAAATGCATAAGAACCCGGTTCAGTGAATCAGGTATGTAAGGGTAGATTTTTTTTAGATTGACCACTCGATGACAAAAAACCATATTCAGATCTTCCTCATCCAGTTTGCTTAAAGCTGGATGGCCCTCATTCTTGAGATCTCGTAGCAGCAAATCTCCCTTTCCCACGAGAAACACTAAAACATTGCCCAAACCAAAAAGATCGTACCCGTATATATTCTCCCGGTGGCGATAGTTGATGTCAAAGTCGATCCAGCGGTAATGCCCGCTAGCGGAATCTATGAGAATGTGGTCTCGTCGAATGTCACCATGCTTTTCTCCATGTTCGTGGAGAAAGTAAATTGCCCGAATGGAATCCATAAAGTAATCGAGGACCTGGGGGAAGAGGTGGTGAAAATAGGTCTCGTGATCCATGTCCATACCTTGCACGTGATTAGAAAGGGGATCTCCCTTGATAAAATCAAGCACCCGGACAAGGTTACCCCTTTCATCTTCGACGGAAAATCCGTGCATGAAGTTAGGAGAGTCGGCGACCAGATTTAGAATTCGTGCCTCCTTTCTGGGACTTCGCAAACACTCAAACTCGATGTCGCCGATTTTAGCCACAAATTTTTCACGGAAAACAAGCTTTAGTATTTTCAAGCTGCCGTTGGACAAATCAATGGCCCGTTTTACCCAAAACTTGACCTCGTCTTCTAGGCCAAACCGCTGCTCCTTGGCATTGTGGCGAATAAGATAGATTTTTCCGCCGAGGAAGACCACATCGTCATATTCCACCCGGAAGAATTCCGTTGTATCCCTGTGTATTCGTAAACGTTTGGGAACCTTATGTGGGGGAAGCCAGCGGGAAATCATTTCACGGAGGTCATTTTGAGAAAAAAGCTTTGTCATATGCACTCTAATCTGGGGAAAACCATGTTATTTGAAGCCGAACCACCGGCCCACATTCATCTCTTCTGGTAAGTTAATTTCGCAACCGTCATGCCAGGTCCCCCCCAGTTAGGGTGGGATTGGGGAGAAGGCTGGGATTCCTTACGGTATGAGGGATTAGGGCTGGGATGAGCAAGGGGACAGGTCAGCCAAAGGTAGCGATCTAACTACTGTGGAAGTCTTGAGAGTTGCAGGCTGGCTACTCCTCCCCCTTAACTCTGTAAGGGTTAACGATCAATACTGGAGCCTTGGAGTGCATTACTACGTATTTTGCCACCGTGCCAAAGAGGGTGTGCTCGAGCCCTCTACGGCCGTGGGTGCCCATAACAACCAGATCTATGTTCTCCTTTTCCACTGTCTTGACAATCTCCTCACCGGGCTCGCCTACGGCCACTCTTCGGTTGAAGGTGGGACAATTCAGCA
Organism: Syntrophobacterales bacterium; assembly: GCA_050124835.1. Lineage (GTDB taxonomy): Bacteria > Desulfobacterota > Syntrophobacteria > BM002 > BM002 > BM002. The sequence goes on from JASFEM010000154.1 coordinate 7,921, forward strand.
AGTGCTTATCACAGAACTTCTCCATCATCATTTCTAATTCCTTCAAGGTCTTCTCTATAAGGGTAGAGCTCGACCTGTGCTGTTTTCGGCTAGTAGAATAGAGGTGTAGGTTCCGGGCCACGTAGAGCATGTAGATCTCGGCACCATATTTTGCCGCCATCGAACGGACATAGGGAAGCACCTGAAAAGAACAGCCTGAAAAATCGCTCGGATACAGAATACGGTTGATTTCGACCATAGCTCAGTCCTCAAGGCTCTTTAGCCGTTGTTCAATTAGTCATGGCGGAGCTTCACGGCCAGCTTCTATCTCGTCTATTACTGGACCACCCAAACAGCAAGGCCGTGACAACT
>JASFEM010000155.1:0-8265 GCA_050124835.1 Syntrophobacterales bacterium
TTCCCACCATAGCGCTCAATTATCTCGCTCTCCAGGCTGGGGCACTCGGCAAGCTGTTTTTCACCCTTGAACACGGCAGCAGCGAAGGCCAAACATGTTTGTTCGTCGCACTTCCTGCAATTTGATTGATCTAGCAACTTGAAAATTTCCATAATATTATTGAGCTGAGCCATGCGGTGTTCCTCCTATATTCCGGCTGCAACAGAACAGCAAAGGTTCTAATAAATGGACAAAAAAGCAGTGTCATGATGTTGTTCATGAATATAGTTGCATAGATCTAAATGAAAAACATCACCCATTTGGAGGATAAGTGCTTTTTTTCTCTCATTTTGGGTGTGGAGTTGTGACCTCAGAGTTCACATACCTTGCCAAGATATGAACTTCTGGAAAATTCAAGATATGAAGAGGATATGTGAAACTGTAGATCGCATCCCTTAATCTAAACTTTGCTGAAACTCAATCTGTCACAAAATGTGGGGACCGTTCAACGCATAGAAAAGCCCCCACTAACCAGGCCAGCCATCAAGGCTAATGGGGGCGAAGAGTTTTGCAGACCTTGTCGAATGCTGCCGTAGCTATAAAGCTTCCGGCCTCTTAAAGTGGAGCCGAAACTTCTTTACTACTGGCATTATCTCTCTCCATATTTGTATGAGGCTATAGGCTAGAAGGATTCCGAGATACCCATGAAATGCGTCCATAAAGTCAGGTACTCTGCTTGGCATGAAGAACTGGGCAATTTCTGTTAAAGCTGGAATTACGAGTATTAGAGCAACTAGACTGCTCCGTTTGAGTGGGAGAACCATCATGGAAAGAAGAAACAGTAATAACGAATGATAGACGGCGGCTGTCTCAATACCCATTGGAACCAATACCTTCCATGAGAGTGCAAAATCCGAGAAAAAAACCACTCCCCAGAATGAGCAAAAATCTGATGAGAGTCAAAGACAGGATGAAGAACTATGTAAGCTTACTTGTCATCAAGCACAAGATACAACACCTAGTCAACCAATTTTTACTGCTGTCAGTGTTGTGCAGGAATTTGAAACGTTTTGTGACCAATAATTTCTTCTTCTTGCCGCAAACAAAACATCTTCTTCTGTTATGCAGCAGCCAATAGAGATTCAGCATGTTTGCCCTTTCCAAACTGCTTACAGATAGAAGAGTAAGTAAGAAAAAACTAATAGTGGCTAAAGTTTTGCAGCGAGTTGGAATCGTTTTGCTTTTTTGACAGGTCTGAACGGTTCTGAACCAGTATGTCGCAAGAAACGTGCCTCAAAATGCATAGAGAGAATCAGCCTTTTGAAACGAATCTGCGTTCAAATTAAAGAGATAATGCATATTGATGGGAGGGAACCAAGGCAAGGTTATGGTGGGTCTCTTGCTGAGAAACAAAAATTAACTTTATCCCACGTCGTGACTCAGACTAACTTGCAAAATCTGAAAGAGTGCCTAGGTTATCACCGTATAACTTTCATATTTGAGGTGAACGAAACATATGGATTGGATCTTGGTAACCATAGCACTGCTGATGATGGCAACGCTTGGAGCCTTCTTTCTAGAGCTAACCCCTTATCCTGTTGGCGCGGCCCTTCTCCTGGTGCTATTCGTTTTCAGGCTCAGGAAGATGAACTCTAGTCGGGGATAGCTCTGCTACCTCTAGTGCGAAGAATCTGCTGTGAAATAAAACCAGCCAGAAGGAGGATAGAGGAGTAAGCTTCGCTTGCTATTTGGCTTCTGTTCTCTGGAGCCGATGACTTCAATACTTCTGTCGAAGGGAGCGTTATGAAATTCCATCACGTCGGGATGGTTGTGCGGTCTGTCAAAGTCGCCGAGGACCTGTGTCGGGAGCGACTCAAGGATAATGAGCCGTTGGTCTGGGGGCCGGTGGAGGCCTTTATGTGTTCTGTTGCCTTCTCGACCAGTTTTCCCATGATCGAATTCGTTGTGCCTGAGCCGGAGTCGCGGCTGGTCAAATTCCTGAGGGGCAAGTCCGCCCTCCACCACATCGCCTTTGCCGTTGAGGACGTCCGGAATCCTGTGCCTTTTTCGCCGGGTGACCTCATATTCGATGAGCCAGCCAGCGCCCCCGTCCAGGGGCTCCTGGTCAACTTTCTTGAACCCCTCGAGGGACTCCTCGTTGAGGTGGTGCAGGAGCAAAAAAGCCAGAGTTGAAAAGAGATGTGATTGGTAGGTGGGTTTGCCGGATTTATTCAGCCGTCAGCTATCAGCGTTCAGCCATCAGCTTCATAAACGCAGTGCTTAGTCCCTAGTACCTATTCTCTGCTGCCAGCTGCCCCCTGCCGGCTGTCTTTCCCTATGCCCTATGCCTAAACCGCCTCAATCGTTGAGGGGGGTTTCGGTGCGATGTTGTAGGTGACGCTGACGATGCCAGGCACATCGCGGATAATTTCGCTGGCGAGCTTTTCTAGGACTTCGAATGAAAGGTGAGTCGGTGTTGCCGTCCGCGCATCCACGCTTTCCCAGCAACGCACCTCGATCTGTTGGCCGAAATCGCGATTACCGTCGCGCATGCCGGTCATGCGGTCTTCATGAAGGATCGCCATATACTGGAATGCATCGGTCGCTTTCAGCAATTGCTCGACAATGACCGTTGCTTTGCGCACCGTGTTGATGCGCTCTGGGGTCACCGCGCCAATCACCCGTGCGGCAAGGGCCGGTCCCGGAAAGGGGATGCGGGTGAACAGTTCGGCCGGAAGACCAAGAGCCTTACCGACCATTCTAACCCCGTCCTTGCGAAGCTGAACGAGCGGTTCTATTATGCGGTAGCCGAAAGCTTCTTGCGGGTCGATCCCGAGTTGCTCGAACACATTGTGCTGCCGCTTTATCCCTGCAACGGTTTCGTCGACATCGGTCAGGATAGTTCCCTGCAATAGATACTTTGCGCCACTTTCCTTGACCATACGCCCGAACACGGTCCGGTAAAAGGTCTGGGTAATGGCCTCGCGCTTCTCTTCCGGATCGTCGACGCCCTCGAGCGCAGCAAAGAACTCTTGGCGCGCATCAACCACGTCCACCTCGACGCCGAACCCTTGGAAAAGGCCCACGACCTGCTCGGCCTCTCCCTCTCGCATAAGGCCGTTTTCAACAAAAACTGTCTTGAGGCTCTTTCCCAGGGCTCTATGCCCAAGCATGGTCACCGTGGATGAATCGACGCCTCCTGAGAGGGCGTTGATCGCCATGCCGTCCTCAACGATGTCCTGGATGTCTTTGATCTTCTCTTTGATGAATTGCTCGGGATTGAGTTCCTGCGCGGTGATCTCCTTAATCATGGGTCAAGCTCCTTTGTAATTTGGGTGTTTCACCGAAAGTGTTCTCTAGCCGGTGAGTACAAATTCGAAAGGTGGGGTCCCTAAGATCGTTATCTTTTATCACAGGCCCAAAGAATTTTCTAAGCGATTTTTTCGGGAGGTGTGTAGAAGAAGTTTAGATGGTTATGGCAAGTGCTCGGACCGGTTATCTAATCTTTTACCACTATCAAAATCTGCAATCTACAATCTACCAGATACTGCATCCTTTTCTAAATCCGAAATCGCAAAACACCTGGGTTCTGGAACTCCTAATCCAGCATGACAGTCGACTTTCCAGGATGATCCAGGGCCAGCAATAGCAGAAGATATCGTTTCAACAATTTGGTGATGAGAAATTCGTCTTTGACTCGCTGATGGCCGTTTTCGCCCAGTCTTTCGGCCAGTTCCGGTTGTTGCAGCAATGAGCGAATCTGGAGGCTGGCACCTTCCACAGAATGGACGAGCATGCCGGTGTAGCCATGGATGATCTGGGCGGGAATTCCCCCCACGGCCCCCCCGATGACCGGCCGATATTTCCATAGTGCCTCGGACACGGTTAAAGCGAATCCTTCCCGGATGGATTTTTGTAAAACAATGTCTGAAGCACGCTGAAAGGCATTGATCTCAGTGGGGATGGAGTGAGTGAGAAAGATAATTTTGATATCAGGATCATCTCCTGCTGCCTCGTTTACCTGGGCAAGAATTTCTTCGGCCTCGGGATCGTCCGCTGCCTTGTCGCCCACGAGCAGAAGACGGCAGTCCACATTTCGCCGCGCCATTTTGAAAGCCTGAATGACGCCTATCGGGTCCTTCCACGGATCGTAACGTGAAATCTGGGTGACAATGGGCTTGTCTCTTGGAATCTCATACTTTTCCAGGACACTGGTGACATAATCACCATCCAGTTCTCGATTTTTGTCTGCCAACGGGTCAATTGCAGGGTAGAAACGATATTGGGGAATCTTCAACTGCGGGGAGAAAAGCGGCGAGGAAAAGATAGCCGCATCATAGAGTTCAACGTAAGATCTGAGGAAATCCCAAACTTGTTTATTCGGGTGGGACATATCAATGTGACAGCGCCACACCCATTTGTTTTTTCTTTTTTTCTGCCAGTTGATTAAAGCGGCAGGCTGCGGGTCATGAATAACAATGAGGTCTTCATCAAAGCTCATTTCCTGGAAGTTCATCTCGTTGTAGGCCAAGTAGGTGTTAAAGACCTCTTGCTCAAAGTGCTCTTCTTTGCCCTGCAAGGCATTGTGAAAGGCTTTGGTGATGTCGAAGAAATCGGCGCCGCCCTTGATCACTTCCCATCCCGTCTCTATTCCTAGTTCGTTGAGTAGAGGCACCACCCGGTGCAGCATTTCAGCCACTCCACCGCCCACAGCGGTGGAATTAACCATCTTGACGGAGCGGTTTCCCACGTGCGAAGCAAGCGTATAAAGCTCACCGACAACGTCTGTCCCTACCACGTCTTTATAGTCAGACAGTCTGGGTATACTCATCTTTGCCCTTGGATTCGATTACAGCAACAGTGGTCTTTGTTATCAGACCGTTGAGAAATTCTACTTGCTAACAAATTATGAACAATGGTCTGTTACAAATACTCGTCAATTATCTCTCCGATTTTCATGCGCAATTCTACAAGAGTATGAATGTTCATATCGATTTTTCTGATTCTTTCTGCCAATTCCTTGTAGTCTGGGTTTTCTCCAATCCAACTGGAAAAGTCATCCGTTTGGAGCTGAGTTTCAAGTCTGCTCTCAATAAAATGATAATAAATAGAATCTACACTGATGCTGTCCAGCAGTTGGCGAAATGATGAAAGATTGTAGGCGAACTTGTCGGTGAGATACACGAATCTTACCAAATTGTAGAGATAAAATGGTTCGGCTGCCGGTCTCTCGAATAACGAAGGATTCTCACTTCTGTAGCCTTCTAAAAGCTCAACGATGCGTGACCGCAAGCTTTCGATCGTATTGTATTCAGCCAGGTCGATAGCCAACAGTTTTTCCGCCAAGGCCTCCTCATTCAGATGACTCATAATCCAGACAGCGAAATCATTGGTGTAAGGGGTTTGGACTTCTCTCAACTTTCGAAATGCAGAGAATGTGTGGTAGAAAATGGACGAACTCGAACAGGTCTTGACCAGCTCGAGCAGTTCATCAAGATTGTGAGCTTTGCGACCGGTTAGTTTTTCCAGAGATGCACTCGAACAAAATTGGAAAACGCGCACCGCAGTCTCAACCTCCTTTTTATGACTTTTTAGCGGACGGACACCTTCGCAGCTTTTACTGTTTTGTCCCTAAAGAGAGCATTGTCGGCCCAAATTGCACTCATTTTTAACGACTTTTCCAACCCTGTCAACCATTTAACTTGGCCCGACCACGGTAAACGCCCTTTCTTGGGTAAGCGGTAAGCGGTAAGCTGCGTGAACAACTTCAACGACTTCAGCCAAAGAAGAGATGTTTCTTCCGTTCACCCTTCACCGTTTATGATTGAATTGTTCTGTTGGTGCCATTACTATGTTTCGACTACTTTCGAGGAGCGAAACGCATTGCGAAGAAATTACGAATACATTGTTTTAGGCTGCGGTGGCATTGGAAGCGGTGCACTTTACTGGCTTCCTCGGGCCGAAACTCTACACGAAGACCTGTCTGTACACCCTACCCCGCGACCGTGACTTCGTCGTAGATTTCTTGCCAGAACATCCACAAATTCTGGTCTGTATTGGAGCGGGGCACGGTTATAAATTTGCAGGTCTTCTCGGCAAGATCCTCAGCGAACTTGCTATTGATAGCAGAACGGATTCTGCGATTGAACCCTTTACCCTCCGGCGAGCGGCCATCACTGATCATGACTTTGAGGTTGATTTTCGCATATGATTACTGTAGGCATTACTTGTAATTAATTATGCCTGAAGCTGTTGGTGATTAAAGCTGAAAAGAAAAGGGGGAGCTATGAAATTGCTAAAGATTTTTTTGGTTGTTTTCGTTGCAGGGGCAATATTCGCCTGCGCAAGCGCAGAAGATAGGGCCTACAAGTCACAAGAGGCAGTGAACAAAGAAAGACTCGAATTAATCGACAAATACAAAAAGTGTATGAAAAAAGCCGATAACGACAAGGAGAAGGAAGCACAGTGTGAACAATATCTAAAGGCGGCTGACGCACTCAAATAATTCGCTTAATACGACCTGTGAAAAAAATTTGAAGCTACTGTATCTACCGGGACTGTCGAAAAATCCCCAAAGTGGGTTTTTTGGCAGTTTTGTTATTTTTTAGAAATAAACCTGCCCTTTCAAAGGTGCAGATTACTTCTCAGATAAGTGGTCGGATCAAGCTACCTCATTGGCGTTTCTGCTTAAAAGTCCCAAAAATGGTGTCTTTCAGGGCTAAGTCAAGCCTGACCCTATCGACTGTTGAAAGGTTAGCTGGAGGGCTGATAGTATTCACGCAGCCGATCCGCTTCTCAACTCACCTTGAGGGGGTTATTGAATATGTTAGAAAAGACTTGCTATCTTTGCGGAACCTGGCTTAGAGAGGATCAAACAGGTGTCACCAGGATTCCGATTTGGGCAACAGCCACACCGGATGATCCGGAACGATGGAAGAATACCGATGTGGCCATGGCCTTTATAAACGATCAGAACGAGATAGTTACCCTTTGCATCAACTGTGCTCTGAAGGCAACCAAGCGGTGCTGGGACCGAATACAATCAACATGATGACGGTTTGCTCTCTGAGCATTACTTGGCAATCCGAAATCATCTACTCTATGCGCTCTGCGCAAGGAGAAGTGGCATGGCCGATCTATCAGGACGAACAATTATAATTACCGGGGCGAGTCGCGGTATCGGTCGTTCTATGGCGCTCCGGTTTGCCAACGACGGTGCCAATGTGGTCATCGCTGCCAAGTCCGCTGAACCTCACCCCAAGTTAAAGGGCACTATTTACGAGGTGGCTGAAGAGGTGGAGGCCGCTGGAGGAACAGCATTACCTGTTCAGGTTGATGTCCGCTTTGAGGATCAGGTGAGGGCTATGGTAAAGGCTACCGCGCAAAAATTCAGCCGCATCGACGCACTCGTCAATAACGCCGGCGCCATTAGCCTCACAAATGTCGAGGGCACGTCAATTAAGCGCTACGACCTGATGCAGAGCATCAATGCCAGAGCGGTATTTCTCTGCTCACAGGCAACACTACCCTACCTCAAGGAATCGGACAATCCGCACATTCTAAGCCTGGCGCCCCCACTCAATTTCAACGGTGTTTGGTTGCATGATCACGCACCCTACACCCTGTCGAAATATGGCATGACGGTTCTTAGCCTGGGAATGTCTGAGGAGTTTGAGAAATATGGCATCTCAGTCAATTGTCTGTGGCCCAAGACCATCATCGCAACCGCCGCCATTGAATTCGGTGTGGGCAGTCGTGATACGCTCAAATATTGCCGCAAGCCTGAGATCATGGCTGATGCGGCTCACGCAATCCTGACCACAGAAGACCGTACTCTTACTGGACAGTGTCTGATCGACGAGGAGTTGCTGCGAGAACGGGGCATTACCAACCTTGATCATTACGCCTACGATCCCGAGTACGCCGGAAATTTGCAGGCTGACCTCTTTATCGACCGGTAAGAGAAGGCAAGATGAGCCCAGGAAAACCGTGGACCAGGCTGGGCTTCAGATCATCACGCCTACGCTAACATTCAGATCATCCAAGTATGTTGAGAATATGTTAACTGTCTGAAATTAAGAGAGATTCAACCTGTTAGATATTGACGGAGATGTGACTGGAAGCTAATCTGGCACAATGTATTGATTGATTTCAACGCTTCGGTAATTTAGTCAGTAAACTCCCAAAAATATGACATAGTTTATCGCTTGGCTTGACCATTACGGTGAGGTTGCACTTAGGGCATTTGATAGGATGAACTTTTACTCGTTTGATTTCGTTAGGGTC
>JASFEM010000156.1:0-8210 GCA_050124835.1 Syntrophobacterales bacterium
TCCTGGTAAACGGCGAGAAGGCGGACGCACTCGCCGCTATCATCCACCAAGACCGTGCCCGGAAGCTGGCGGTGCAGCTATGCGATCGACTCAAGGAGGAAATCCCCAGACACCAGTTCAAGATTGCTATCCAAGGGGCCATCGGCGGCAAGATCATCGCCCGCTCGACCATCAACGCCTACCGAAAGGACGTCACCGCCAAGCTTTACGGCGGCGACGTTACCCGCAAGCGCAAACTCCTGGAGAAGCAGAAGAAGGGTAAGAAGCGCATGAAGATGGTGGGCTCCGTCATGATTCCCCAGCAGGCCTTCGTGGCCGTTCTAAAGTCGGAAAAGGACTGAGGGGGGCAATGATTACAGATTGCGGATTGTGGATTTCGGATTGAGGGTCGCAGAGGGCATAGAGCATAGGGTAGATTGTAGATTTGGGATTTCATAATCTCCATTTTCCTCCTTCCACATGTTTTCCAGGCTTGACTCGATCTTTTAGTGAGTAGTCTGGTTTGATTTTTGCAATTCCTTTTTATGTTCCTCGAAAGATTTTAATAAAGGTGGGGTCAAACTTTGGCTATATAGGTAGATAGCCAACAGTGAAGCCCGACCCCCAGTTCTGCCGAATTCGATCATGAAAAGATCAATCTCCGAAAAAGTGACTCACAATGAGAAACATCTCTGTGCCGTCGGTGGAGGAAAGGGTGGAACCGGCAAGAGCTTCATAAGCTCAAGTCTCGGCACAATTCTGGCGCAACAGGGAAAGAAGGTATTGCTGGTGGATTTAGACCTGGGGGCTTCGAACCTTCATACTTTCTTAGGCCTCGGAAAACCGCGGATCAGTTTAAAACAATATTTGAATAAGGAACTTAATGATATCAATGAGGTTGTTCTAGAAACGACACAACCAAATCTGTCAATTATTAGCTCATCAAAATGTTCATTAGAGATTGCCAATTTATATTATGCCCAAAAAGTAAAACTGATAAAGGCGATAAATAATTTATCTTATGATTATATTTTTATTGATTTGGGATCGGGAACCCATTTTAATACTTTAGATTTTTATCTAATATCTAAACAAGGAATACTTATTACAACGCCTGAGCCAATATCCATAGAAAACATGTTTCGCTTTATAAAATCTGTTTATTTACGAAAACTGAAAGCAATCTTTAAAGATTATGGTCTCAATGTAATTTGTCGAGACTATCTGAACAGTGTAAAGGATGCACAGATAATATCGTTTTCGGACATAATGAATTTTGTAAAACAATACGATAGTGAAAATAATGGAAAAATAGAAAATGCTATCAAGAATCAAAAAATCGGGATAATTCTAAATCAGTTCAGGTGGCAGGTGGACAAGAATTTTGGAGAGAAAGTGGCAAGGATATGTAACAAACATTTATATTTTGATTACTATTTTTTAGGGAATGTATCTTTTGACAACAAAGTCGGTGATGCAAGTATGAAGAACAGAGTATTTGTCAATGAGTATGGTTATTCCAAGACGGCAACAGAATTGGCAATTATCGCGAAAGCAATAGCTGATCAAACTTGCAAAAATGAACGGGTTTTGCCTTTAGTATCATGAAAAATTTCGAAGAGTTGAACAATTACGAAATTTTAGAAATACCTGCCGACGCATCTCCATTCGAAATCAGAAGGGCATACAAAAATGCTCTCGAGGTCTATGGTGAAAGTTCCCTCCTAACGTACTCCCTCTTCAGCGAAGAAGAGAGGGTTCATATTCTGGATAGAATTAAGCAAGCATATGATACCTTGATCGATAAATCCAAGAGAACCGCATATGATGCATCACTGTGAGTCAAATGAAGTGGGCAGCGTGGAGATTACGGATTAAGGGATTAAGGAATTGAGGGATTCAGGCATTTAGGGATTTGGGAATTTGGGATTGCGGATTTGAAAAAGGGTATCACTTCCGTTCACTCTTCACCCTTCACCCTTTACCGCTGATCACTGGCTACTGAATTCTTTGATTTGGGGAAGATTACCCTAGCTTTCCGTGTCGAGTTGAACCAGCAGGGTGAGCCCGCGGATCCCACGTACTCTAACGCGTTGTCCCCGCCCGATTGAGGGACCACCACCAATCACCTCTGCCTGCCATCGTTCGGCTCCAATCTCGACATAGCCCGTAGGGTGTAGATCGTCAAGGGCTATGCCACGCGCCCCCTCCATCTGGTTTGTCAGTGGCGGACTATCCGGGTCATAGGAGCGCCAGACCAGGGGATACAGAGCTATGTCTTTTATTATCAAGAGTGCGACCAGACCGCAGATCAACCAAATGGGGAGGTTGACCCATTTTCGCACCAAAATCAGGACAATAATCAGTAGGGCTGTGAAAGGTATCTGGAGCAGCGCGTAGCGCAGCACCACCCTGGCTGACCAGCCTTTTCTTTCCATACCCTGAAGCCTCTTCTTTTTTGCCTCTTTTATAATAACTTCTTTATTAATGGTTCCGTGTGAAGAGGTCAATATCAGGATGGAAAAAAAGGGAACCGTTTAAACAATTCAATAATTTTTAATTTAGGAGTTAGGAGTCAATGCGAAAAAGCCGACGACCGGTCACCATTATTGATACGGCCTGCTACTTGAAAAGCAGATCAAGAACCCAGACTAACGCCAGCACCGAAGCGAACCCAAAGACCAAGGCCTCGACTAAAACATTATCGCCCAGGAGTCGATACCTGTCCGGTACACTCCATCTCCAAGCATTCCACCACGTCAGGCCCTCGTGCTCTTCGGCCTGCACGTGATACTCAGGTAGGTCTCTGTGGTTCCTGTAATAGAGAAGTCCGCTAAGAAAGCAGCCCCAGCAGACAAACCCAAGTATTACAAAGATCCCTAAGGCCACCTCTGCCGCAAAGTGAGCAGCTTTAACTATCATTTCCCACATAGGAATACCTCTCTTCGTCCTGAAAAAACAAATCTCATCTGTCCTCGGGCGCAGTTTAGAATTCGGTGATATGCAGGAAATACGCCAAGAGTATGGAGGACAGAGGGCAGATTGCAGCGGGCAGCAGGCAGTAAGCACTAGGCACTGTGGAGGGACGCGGTGACGCGGGCAAGGGAGTTGATTACCTTTGTGCTTTGGTTGATCTATCTGATAAAGTGGGCGATTATCGTTGAAGATTGTCTTTCATCTCATTGAAGGAGTCATGCATGAAAAATTTCAAGTATTGGAAAAGGTTAATCGTAGTTTTGTTTATAGTGGTGAGTCTCTTTGGTTCGGCAGCAGCCCAAGGGGATGTAAAAGGTATGTTCATCGTTGTGACCTCGCCGGATCCTCAAACCCAGATGATGGCTATGGTTCTGGCCACGCAAGTCGCGATGAAAGGCAAGAAGTCACAGGTGTTACTCTGCGGGTTTGCTGGGGATCTCGCTCTGAAAGAAAGCACGGAGGTGATCCTCAAACCAAATAACAAATCACCTCAGATGCTGATGAAGAATCTCATCAAACTAGGAGTTACCGTTGAAGTGTGCGCACTCTACCTCCCCAACAAAGGAAAGGCGATGGCAGACCTGGTCCCCGGTGTGAGTCCTGCGAAGCCGCCCGCTATTGCCGAGGCCTTGCTGGAGCCTGGGGTTAAACTGTTCACTTTTTAGTCTTAACGGTATGGACCTCGCAAATGGGAGCAATTATACTCCCTTTTATTATTGTTGATAGAGCACAAAAGGAGGATCCTATTCTATGACTCAGAAAACCCAGCCTTTCGTCAAGGCATATCAAAGCGAGGGCTTTCTAAATAGCAGGAGCGCCAGGGCATTGCGCATCCTTTCGGAGTACCTGGAGCCGGAAAGCCGCCTTAATCATTTTAACGTCGATGACACTATCGTGTTCATGGGTTCGGCCCGCAGCGTCTCCCGCGAACAAGCAGAGGCTATGTTGGCAGCGGCCGAAGCGGGTGAGGGCGACCTGGAGCGCGCCAAGCTGGAACTGGAGATGTCCAGTTATTACGAGGCTTCGCGAGAGCTCGCTCGGCGGCTCACGGAGTGGTCAAAGCAGTTGAGCGAAGAAGAGCGGAGGTTCGTGGTCTGCACCGGCGGCGGTCCAGGCATTATGGAGGCCGCCAACCGCGGTGCCTCCGAGGCAAAAGGACTTAACGTGGGACTGACGATCTCTATTCCCATCCAAGAATTCGTCAACCCTTACGTCACCCGCTCGCTGTCATTTCACTTTCACTATTTCTTCATGCGCAAGTTCTGGTTCGCCTATCTGGCCAAGGCCGTGATTGTCTTCCCGGGGGGATTCGGTACTCTGGACGAGCTGTTTGAACTCTTGACCCTGCTACAAACCCAAAAAATACGCAAGCATCTCCCTGTTGTGCTGTTCGGCACCCAATACTGGAAGGAGGTGATCAATTTCGATACCCTGATCCACTACGGTACCATAGATGCCGGGGATATGATGTTGTTGCATCGAACCGATTCCGTGAACGATGCTTACGAGTTTGTGGTCGGTGAACTGAGTAAATACGCCGAAACCGAACGTGGCGCGAGACTATAAAGCGATCAGTTGTCAGCAGTCAGCGAACCGCCTCTTGATTGTTCGTTTAAGAAGGATCCAAATGAAATCACCGAGATTTCTGTTTAGGTTCATGCTATGGGTCGCATTTGCAGTTCTGTTGGCGTGCTGCACGACATCGGCCATCCAGGCAGGCAACCAACAGAGTACTCTAACGCGAAAGGAATCTGCCGGCGATCCTCTGAATGCGACCTATATCATCGAGTGGCAAGAAATAAGCCTGCTCAATGGCCGTTCCGAGGTGGAAGCTGCGCCCGGCTCTGCAACGAAGATCATTACCGCGGTTTTTGGGAGGGTTGTGTTGGGCGATCTCGATGGTGACAGCGACGAGGACGCAGCGCTGCTCCTGGTGCACGCCCCCGGCGGCAGCGGCACCTTTTATTACGTCGCGGCCGCCCTCAATACAAACGGCACATATCGGGGAACGAACGCGGTGCTACTGGGTGACCGGATAGCTCCGCAGAACATCACTGTCCGGAACGGCGTCATTGTTGCCAACTACGCCGACCGCCGATTCGAAGAACCGATGTCCACTCCGCCTTCAGTGGGTAAGTCCAGGTATTTGACCCTCGAACAAAGCAAACTTGCAACCATTCAGCCCCTGGGGAAGACGGAACAGGTAGTCGAAGGCATGGTCACCATCGGTCACGAGGTACGATCGTTTCTTCCCTGTTCGCAGAAGAGGGATCTTTGGCTCTTAGGAAATTCACCGGCCATGAGGGAAATCGTGGCTGCTTATCGCCAAACCCTGCCCAACCCAAAGCCTTATACCCCCCTTTTTATGGTTCTTGCGGGCAGTTACATGGAGCGGCCCACAGACGGCTTTGGGGCAGAATACAAGGGTGGGTTCTTGGCGACGCAGCTCGTGCAGGTATGGCCAAAAGGAAATTGTGATTAAAAGTCATTAGGTCTGCTATTACACTGGTGCGGGATAATGTTTCACAGCCTCTCTCCCTGACAGCACTGTTAGTGCACCCTGGGCTAGGGCTAGCATCTCCTCCTCGCCCGGGTAGACTCGTACTGGTGCAATATATTCTACCCGTCTAGTTATCCAGTCAATTAACCTCGCAGAGTTGGCCACGGCTCCAGTCAACACAACAGCATCAACCTTGCCATTAAGAACCGTACTCATTGCCCCGATATCCTTGGCAATCTGATAGGCCATCGCCTCGAAGATCACTCTAAATTTTTCATCGCCTTCCGAAATCCTGGCATCTATTTGGCTTACATCACCGGTCTCCAGATAGGCGAGTAGCCCCCCTCGGGAAGTGAGTCGCAGGCGCAGATCCGCCACGCTGGATCTGCCTGATTCGAGAAGCCGAAGCAGATCCATGAGAGGAAGGGCTCCCGCTCGTTGCGGAGTCATTGGTCCTTCGCCAAGACCGATGGTGCTATCAATAACCCTGCCTTTATGGTGCGCACCAACGGTGATTCCACCACCCAGGTGGGCCACCACCATGTTGCTATCCTTGTAGGCGATCCCCATCTCCTCAGAGGCCTTTCTTGCGGCTGCCTTCTGGTTGAGCGCGTGAAATGCGCTCCTTCTTTCAATCTCTGGAATGCCGGAAATCCTGGCAAGACTGTGGAATTCGTCAACGCTGGGGCCGTTCACGATAACGGCCTCAATACCAGCACCCTTTGCCAAATCGTTGGCAATTTGAGGACCAAGGTTGACCGGGTGTTGACCGTATTTTCCCGAGCGGAGATCCTCACACATTTCTTCATCAATGAGATATACACCTGAGGAGAGCGGGGCGGTGAGACCGCCGCGGCTGACGATCATATGCAACTCACCGAGCCCTATCTGGTATTTTGTCAAAAAACCATCGATCACTTCTCTGCGAAATGATAACTGCTCTCCATAATGAGTGAGGGATCCGAGCTGTTGTTCGTCATGGTCAATGGTTTCCTGGATCTTTAAAGAATCATTTTCAAATGATGCTACTTTGGTGGTGGTGGAGCCGATGTTGATCACAAGAATCTTTTTGAAAGATACCATCGCTGCTCTCCGTCAAATGTGCTGTTGATGCTGGTTGTATGGGTCGGGCCACTTCAGTGCCAGGTTGTTACATTTAGAGGAGGTTGTTTTATTGTAGTGGCGATTCGCTCTGAGGAGAATTGGGGGCTATGAGTTAGGGGCATCGCCAGTGCCAAGCCACTGATGTGCTTCCTTCAGGTCGGTGAATACCATTATCTCAAAGGGAAGAGACATTGTGTCTGCGATGAGTTGGTACATCTTGGCCAATCCGAAGGATGCTCCCCTCTTGGTCACAAAAGCTGTCTTACCACCTGTACGGCTAGAAAGGTTGAGGGTGCTCACAGAACGGGCAAGATTCCATATCTCGTCATCGGTCAATTTTACATTTCCTTTGCGGAAGTCCCATAGGGCATAGAGTGTAACTTCACCTGCATAGTAGGAGCGGATGGCAATAGCGAACTCACGGGCGTTGACCTTTCCACTTACTGTGAAAATGGTAAGTTTCCTGGATCTATCAACCTCTGACTCGATCATAAAATCGATTCTAGCAATTATGTGGAAATCGATCAAACCCTTTTATAGATGTGAGATGTGAGATGAGGGTAGATTGGAGTTTTTTTGTCAACTAATGCGAATACTTTTGTTAAGATAAGATGACCCGTGAAGAACATGGATACCAGGCGGCAGAAGATGCATCGTACGAAAGCATTACTTATACATTTTTTTTCAGTGTATATATTCGCTATTTCATTGTATGTTTATACATATTTTTCAATGAGTGCTTTAGGTAGATTTTTTACATTATATTTTCTAGATCTACCAAGGTTTTTTTATTTTTACCTATCGAATCTTATTCATGGTCGTCCTGTTTATTCACATTATTTTATTTCGCTGTCATTAATCATATATTATTACGTGATTACCATACCCATATATTTTTCCATCCGTCACAAGAAAACTAGTTATCTTTGGCTCCAGATGGGCGTTCTCTTATTACATTTCGTTGTAACCATTTTTATTTGGTATTAACTCACAGGTAGAATGGAACACTACGCACTAGGCACTACGCACTAGGCACTACGCACTAGGGACTAGGCACTACGCACTAGGCACTAGGCACTAGGGACTAGGTACTGCGGGACGACCCAGCCTCCGCCGAGGCTTCCACCTTCGTTAAAACTACGGCGGACAAGACGGCGGGCAGGCGCGGAGGTGGAGGACAGCAGGCAGCTGACATCCGCCTTCGCTACAGCTTCGGCGGACAGGGCGAGCAGCTGGCAGCTGGAAGACAGAGGACAGACGACAGAGGAGAAACGACAGTTGTATTTTGCCCTATGCCTTGTACCTGTCGCCTAGCCTTTATCTTGGCCCAGCCGCACCGCTATTAATCATCCTTATCTGGTAATTTCATCTTTAATTTGAAAATCAGCACGAATGCAATGACCAGAAGGACAATTAGCCCGGCACCTTGCATGTCCTCTAGGCTAGCATAGTTAGATACATATCGGTAAAACCAAGTCCTGGGGTCTACCAGCAGAGCGGCTCTGATGTCAGCAACCGCTTGTTTTTGGTGACCAATCTTTCGAAAAACTTTGGCCCTAGTGATATAAGCGTCAGCAACGACGCGACCTTCTTTTCCCCGCTGGATTACCTCTGTGGAATCGCGAACCGCTGCCTCATCTTTACCACTCAA
>JASFEM010000157.1:0-8135 GCA_050124835.1 Syntrophobacterales bacterium
TTTCGACACCTATGTGGAAAGTTTTTTCGATCTTGATTGTGTGGTCGAGTCACATCATATCGTTGTGAGCAAAGGCTTAGATTGGTATATCTTTCAACTTTATACCGAAGGCTTCCTCGGAAATTAGGAAACCATCAATTCTCTCCTATAAAATCTGCAATCTGCAATCCGTAATTCGCAATCTTTTTTGCTCTTTACATGCAAGCTTTTTTTCGCTATAAGCGGAGCATCTACAACCGTGGAACTGTTGAAGGAGTAACAAAATGGAGCCGGAAAGAAAAGCAGGGATTACCATCGTCTTCGGCGTTCCAGCCATCGTTGGCGCGGGACTTGTGTGGCAACTTGCCGGAAACTGGCAGGCTGTCTTCGCATATCTTGGATTGCTCGGTTTTGTCCTCGGTGCCTTTCTTGCCAACCCTGAGCAGATGATTTCCTCGGAAAACGAATCATCGCATTAACAGAGGGTTTGTTTGGTTGGTCTCGCCCTTTCCCAACAGGTGCAAACGAACATTCTCAAAACGCTATCCTAGAGGATACCCAGCTCATCTGCCAATATTTTGTAAGGTTTGGGAAAATCGGGCTGAAAGTTCTGGTAAAAAGTTACCGGATACCTGGCACCAATTTTATCTCCTGCCTCACTTAGACCCTGAACGAGTTCCTTTAATCCGTGACCCGGAAGAGAAAAGACCATCTCATCGTCCTGGGTCATTGAGAATATTCGATCTCCCATTCCAGGTATAACCACTCGTGGAGCCTGGCTCTTAAAAGGGGCAATAAGGTATTCACTGCACTCAACTTTGCCACCAAATAGCCCGGCTGACCGTTGACCCTGCCTGTGAGCCCAGGCCTGACTCATTCGCATAATCTGGGCGGGATTCCCATAAAAGGCCACAGTATCAGGCTCGAAAAGCCCTTTTGCCAGTGGAGCAAGGACGATTGCCCCAAATTCATCATTATTCAGCCGGCTCATGGAATTCACTTCTTTTCGGGCACCATCTTCATCCTGGTGGAAATTGATCTCGCAGAAGAGCTTTGTGAGTGAATCTGCTGGATCATCGGCACCACTGAAGCCGAAGGTGATCATTGCCGGTACACAGATCAAATCTTCCCTGGTAAGTCCTACGGTCCATCCGTAAACTCTAGCCATGGTCACTGCCTGGCAGATGGTGACCCTTTTTCGCAAGACCACAGAGGGCTGTCGCGTTTTTACAGGAAAATCAGAACCGCTCTCGAGAAACTTGACTGCCACTGGAAAAGTCTTCAGCCGCAATCCATTTCTGATGCTATCCTCCAGTTCCTTAAAGTTTGTTCCACTCATGGTTTTTCTCCTCTGTAGGTTTGGGTTTGGCATCCATAGGATTATTATCAGCTAAAGGAGCATCGCGCAAATGGATCATCCGGATGGCGCTTTCGAGGGTGGCAGGCAATGGGTAGAGTCACTGCAGTCCCGGATTCATTGATCCGAATTCTAACAAAAGATGATATCCGGGCGCAATATGAAGCTCGACGTGGCGGGTGTCTGCTTCAGCAGCGTTGTAATGGGTAAACGAGGTACGATACTGGTTAGAAGTAAAGAGACGCTTACTTCGCCTCTGCCAACCGATTGACTTTTCTCTCGTAGTGCTCAGCAATGAAATCTCGGAGGAACTGACGGTCCCCAGGAGAAACTCTGGTAAAGCGGATGCCGGCACCACAGGGCGGGGTATCTTTTTCAGTGGAGTGGGGATTGGACCAGACCACTTCGGCAGAGATATTCAAAGAATGTCGATTTGGTGCCATGACGAACACCTTAACCTTTTCTTTCGGATGCAGGTGTGCCTGGCAGAAAATAAACGCCCCACTGGCGCCGATATTCTTTGTCTCCGCAACGGTGGCTCCATGGGCAGTCATTATGACCACGGGCCAGTTTACTTCAGCTCTGGAATGTTTGCGCTTTTCAGTCACCATTGGAGTATCCAAAATGATACCTTCAACCTTCAGCTCTAGAAACTAAAGTCGGTGGTTTAGTTGGCTAAAAGCGCTTTAATACTGCAATTGACAGCCATTGGAAAATCGAAATAACTCTGTAAACGAACGGTGTGTGCAATCTCTGTGCCGGGCTAATTTTGGGAGGGTTCTTTGTTGAAGACCGTATTGAGATGTTCAGAGACTGTTTCGGAAAGGAACTTGTGATTATCACCAAAAACTCTTGTAAACCTCACACCGATGCCACTGGAGGTGACATTGGTAATGTCTAGATTAGACCAGACCATCTCTGCGGTTACCAACAAGAGTTCCTCCCGAGGGGGAGCCTTGATAACCATGCGGAGGGGCTCATCATGGACTGGTTCCTTGAAACAATGAACGAATGCCCCACCAATACTGATATTGTTTACAATTACTGACATGAGGCTCCCAGGGGTTAAGATAACACCGGGCCACTCTACAGAAATCCTGGGATGTCTCCTTTTTTCAGCCCCCGAATCCATGCAGGCGCCCCTATGTTAATTTATAGTTTCTCCAGAAAATGGAAATCCACAGAGTTGTAAGAGAAGAGCTTATATCATTATATCCCAAATTGGGGAAGAGTCTTTACCCCGAGATATCCTCGGGTCTCTGTCCTGTGAGCTGTCGTTGAGTGTTTATCCAGTCCGTAGACTAATCTTCTGAGAGATCCAAAATCAACGTACTTAAGGTCTTCAAGAGGTCAGGATCCACATCCAGTGATTTGAGGTTGCCCAAAGTTGCTTTAGCGATAAATTTTCGGTCTTCACCGGAAATTTTTGTAAACTTGACACCCATCCCGCGCGGCGATATGTCGTCGTCGGGGCCGTAAATATTGGACCAAACCACCTCCCCCGTGGCTTTTATGACGTGATCCGACTTGGGGATGCTGATGGTCATCTCAATGACTTCGTTCAGCTTCAGAGGTTTTTTGCAGCCGATAAAAACCCCATCTGGACCGACATTTAGCGTTACCCCCTCAAGGGAACGTTCAGAAGACTTTACCACAACGGGCCATTTGAATTTAGCTCTTGGGAATGCGCGTCTTTCAGCTGACATGGACCACCTCTCTGCTGTCGGTTTTTTTGGTATTTTTTCCTTCCACGCTTCTGCAGCACCGCACCTGCATCTTCTGCAACATGCTGAGGCTGGACAAGAAAATTGCCTTCAAACCCGCAGCTGAAGGCCATTCTCAGTGCTGCTGAAGATACTATGTTGCCTTGCCGCTGGACTATTCCGTCCTGCTGGCTTACTCCCTAGCAAAAGGCATTCCAACTACTGTTCTCTTATCCATCTATCTGCTCTTTGCGCTATGCGGGTTAGCCCTTTTACCGTGACTGTGAAAAGCAGATGCGTTAAGGTTAAACAACCCTTCCTTATCTGAACGGTGACAGGAGATATTTACCAATGCCACCTTATCTGGAGATTTTACTGGGAAAGTCGTTCGAAGTAATTCCCGGAGAGACCTACAACCAGTATCGGCAAGATGTGGCAGAGCAAACCGGCGATTCCTACCTTTTTTATGAAATCTCCCTGATGCCAGAAAAGCCGTGGGAGTTCATCCGAGATAAGGTTTATCCAGTGTTCGCACGTTATCTAAAGGTCAAATTTGTAGATCCAACCAACGCGCACGGGGTCGTCGTGACCGTTTTTCATTCGAATAGATGTTATCTGCTGAAAGGTGAAGACTTTCTCCAGGCTTTCCGTGAAGTGGAAGGACTTGATTCTGCAGCATTCCACCAAACAGTAGAACAGTGGTTGTCCACCTGACTCTAAAATCGTCTGGTTTTGAACTGCTAGCTGCTAGCTGTCCGCTGACTCTATAGTCCCCAACCCCAGAACTCGAGAAATCTGGGAAAATCACGCATGTCAGAGGCTTCTCTGTTCCATGGCTTCAGACTGGTATAAAAGGGATTGCCGTAGTCACCGTCATCTTCGTAGACCTTGTCCGTTCCCACATAAAAATCCATGCTGATCAGGCTCATCAAAAGAGTCTCCCATAGCTTGACCGAACCTCTCACATGACCCTTTTGGCGGCCATCTTGATAATAAAAACTGGTGGTATCACCATTCAGAGGAATTCTCTCCAGCTCGCTAACCGGCAGAAAAGGAACCTGAACCGTTCGAAAACCCTTGGAGTCCAACAATTCTTGCCCGTCTACGATCTCGAGATCCATTACCCTGTGGACACCTGGCCGCAAGTGCACGAGCAACCTCGGATGATCTTTCTTGCTGTAGTCCAGGACAGGTGGCAACACCTCACCATATTTCTCCAGGGGCTTTTCCTCCCAGTTCTCAGGCCAAGCGTCGCGGGATAAATAGGTTGTGGGTACTATGGTGAGATAGCAGCCACAGGTGCCGACGGTGCTGACCAGAACAGGTCGCTGCTCTGAATCCAACGTTATAATAACCATCACGCCGACATTCCTGCCGCTGGTGATATAGAAGGGAACCAGACTGAAGGGGACCTTTGGAAAGTGGACCCGATAGATCAGATTAGTATAGGTGCCATGTTCCGTTGAAAATTGTCGCTCCGCAAAATAGATTGCAGGTCTCTCGGTATCCACGTAGACGTACTGACGCCCCTTATCATCTAACCTGGCCGCCGGCCGCCCTATGCGATTGTAAGAACTCCGGTAATCATATGATAGAAAAGCGGGAGCATGTGAGCCCAGGAGTGTATCTTCCATCCCTTCGCCAATGTAGACGGTATGGACTTCCTCCGGGGGAATTTTCTGATGATGCGGGCAGCCATAGACAATCATAGCGATGGCGATGACAATGATCCTTGAAAAAACCCTCATCTATTTCTCCTCAAAGTGGCAGGTTGGAAAACGTATTTTATTATAAGCATCATTTCTTCCAACACACTATCATCCAGACTGATTGATCATTTTGTCCTGGTCAGACGGGCAGAATTGTTATAGGTTATCGCCTGCTTTCTACCACGTCGGAAAAAGGATCTTCTCGTTACAGAAGACGAATCTTATTGCAACACGCCCGAGCTCTCGTCCGAAGGCTAAATCGACGACCCAAAAACAGACTGGATTGGAGGAGGCTTTGATCGGGACCATTGTTAACACAGGAGCCGTCCTGGCGGGCAGCGCCGTGGGAATCTCTGCCGGCAAACGACTGCCAGAGAGGATCAGGACCATTCTCATGCAGGCCCTTGGCCTTTCTGTGGTACTGATCGGTCTTCAGATGGCACTTTCCGCAGAGAAATTGATCGCAACAATTGGATATCTTCTAATAGGTGGCCTCACCGGGGAACTGCTCCGAATCGAGGACAGGCTCGAAAAGGTGGGAGAGTGGCTCAAAGCACGATCCGGTTCCGACTCCTCATCCTTTGTTCAAGGGTTTGTCTCCGCCTCTTTGCTCTACCTGGTCGGGGCTATGATGATCGTCGGCTCCATACAGGACGGCACAGCAGGGGATCCCAGTACCCTCTACGTTAAGTCGCTGTTAGACGGCGTCGCCTCAATAGCACTCGCGTCCACCTATGGTGTGGGAGTGGCGTTTTCGGCTCTTTCTGTCCTAGTGGTGCAAGGCTCCATAACCCTGGCGGCGTCAAAGCTGTTATTCCTCCAAAGCCCTGAAGTGTTGAACGCCATCACTGGTACGGGAGGACTACTGATCCTGGGAATCGGCATAAACCTCTTGGAGCTGAAAACCATCCGAACCGGTAACCTTTTGCCGGCCCTCGCATATGCAATAGTCGGGGCCTTGGTTCTCGGGTAGCGACAAAAACCAGCAAGATCACGAAGGTCAGAAGGAAAACTCTCAAATTAAACTCCAAAACAAATCCTCTGTGTTATTTGTCTCCTGTGTGGTTTAAGCTTGTAATCCATCCAAGGAGGTTGCAGTGATAAGGGATCTGATAAAAAAGACCAGGAGTTATCGGCGATTTCACCAGGAGGTTGCGATCGAACTTGAAACCCTCAGGGATCTCGTTGACCTGGCGAGACTCTCAGCGGCAGCGGGTAATCTGCAACCGCTCAAATACATGCTCTCTAATGACCCAGAAATGAACGGAAAAATATTCCAGCACCTTGCCTGGGCCGGTTATCTCAAGGACTGGCCGGGTCCCAGTGAAGGGGAACGACCGGCGGCATACATAATTGTGTTAGGAGACACTGTGATTGCCAAATCATTTGGTTGTGACCATGGCATAGCCTGTCAAAACATTTTGCTGGGCGCTGTGGAAAAAAACTTGGGCGGTTGCATCATCGGTTCAATAAATCGAGAAAAACTCCGTAAGGACCTTAAGATACCCGAGCACTTGGAAATACTCCTGGTTGTTGCCTTGGGTAAGCCCAAGGAGACTGTGGTACTTGAAACTGTGGGCGCGGATGGCGACATCAAGTACTGGCGGGACAGTGATGGGGTGCACCACGTACCCAAGCGAAGTCTGGACGATATCATCGCAGGTTAGATTCCAAGAAGTAAGGCAGAGGGCAGATTCACCGCTTTGAAGCTCACTCGCTGGTCAAGCTGGTAAATGCCGGTGTCTGAAGGAGAACAAATGGAGGCTTCTGAAAAGAAAGCCAACAACCGCGAACGGATTAAGAGGCTATCGTGGGTAGTCGCGGTATTCATTTCAGTCGCTGTGCTGGTGGGAGCCTATTGGTTATTCATGCTCCGCTTCAGGGTTTCCACGGACAATGCCTACGTTGTTGCAGACTCTGCCCGAATAAGCAGCCGAGTGCCCGGCACCGTGTTTCAGATTATGGTGGAAAACGACGTGCCGGTTGAACGCGGTCAGATACTTCTGGAACTCGATTCCCGGGATTACCAAGTAATTGTGGATCAAACAAAGGGGGCACTGGCAAAAATTGAAGCGGAAATGCAAGCCACGAAGGCTTCCATATCTTTAACCGACACCCAGACCGAGGCTTACCTCCAGGAGGCCGGGGCCAAACTTCAGGAGGCCCGCGACAATAAGAAGGAACGACTGCACCGATTGAAGGAGCTCCAGAAGAGGTGGGTGGCGGCCAATGCCGATCTGGAAAAGGCTCGGCGTGACTACAAGCGCTTTGACAATCTCTTCAATACCGGTGTCATTGCAGAAGAACAGCGCGACACGGCCCACACAAACTTTGTGAAGGCCAAGGCCATGGTGGAGGCAACTGATGAGGAACTTGCCGGTGTGAGGGCCTCGCTGCAAGCTATTGAGCAAGAGGTGGAACAGGCGCAAGCTCAGCAGCAGGCTACCCTGAGTGGGCGCAAACAGGTGGAGGTTCTGACCCACAAACTGGCTGCATTGCAGGGCGAGCGACAGGAGGCTGAGGCCAAGCTGAAAGCCGCACAGCTGAATCTCTCCTACTGCACAATTTCTGCTCCCATATCAGGCTACATAGCTCAAAAAAGTGTCCAGGTGGGTGATCGTGTGCAAACAGGTCAACCTCTCATGGCAGTGGTACCGCTGCGGGAAGTCTATGTTGAGGCGAACTTTAAAGAGACCCAATTGAAAAACGTTCGCTTGGGACAACCTGTCACCATCAAGGCAGATGTCTACCCGGATTATACCTATTATGGCAAAGTGGATGGCATCCGGGCCGGTACCGGGGCATCTTTCTCCCTCTTGCCCCCAGAAAATGCCACGGGTAATTGGATCAAAGTGGTTCAAAGGGTGCCCGTAAAAATCTCTCTCAAAGAGCCGCCACCGGCAGCATATCCATTGCGGATAGGATTTTCCCTCCACGTAACCATCTCCACCAGGAATCGCAGCGGTGGAGTACTTGTACCTTTCGCCTCTAAACCATAATGACATCTGGCTATCGCCATGACACCAGAGCCAAAAAGACCTCAGGTCAACAAATGGGTGGTGGCTATGACCGTGATGGTTCCCACCTTTATCGAGGTGATGGATATCAGCGTGGTCAACGTCTCCTTGCCACATATTCAGGGTAGTCTTAACGCTGGCTTGGATGAGGTTACCTGGGTGCTGACATCGTATCTGGTCTCCAACGCCATCATCATTCCCATTACTGGTTGGCTGGCCAGTGTTTTTGGCCGAAAGCGCTATTTGCTCTTCTCTGTCACACTTTTTACCGCTAGCTCCCTAGCCTGTGGTGCCGCTCCCTCTTTGAAGTTTCTTATTGTAGCCAGAATACTGCAGGGATTAGGCGGCGGGGGCCTGCAACCTCTCTCGC
>JASFEM010000158.1:0-8112 GCA_050124835.1 Syntrophobacterales bacterium
ATCATGATCCTGGCACCCTTTTTGTCCACCGGTACCTCGAAACCGGGCAACTCTTCGGCCAACTCAACGCCCAGATCCTCCAACAGAAAAAGATAGTCTTCCTTGGGAATGCCCACGTTGTTGCCGGTCTTCAGGCACATCTCCACCCCTTTGTGCATGACACCGGGAACCGTGGCCCGATCGCGTAGGCCCCGCGCCGATCTCATGAACTTCGTCAGATCGATGTTCATGGGACACCCATGCTCGCAGCGGCCGCACACCGTACAGATCCAAGGAAAACGTGAATCAATAAGTTCCTGATCCAACCCCAGCAAGGCCATGCGCACCGCCTTGCGAATGTCCATCCCGTCCACGCCCGTGACCGGACAGCCGCCGGCACAGGTGCCGCAAGTAAGACACAGATCCGCATACTGACTGGCAATCCTTCTCTTCTCTCGCTTGCTGAGTACCAATGGCTCCATAACTCAACTCTCCCTGTTCAATGGTAAATATGGGAATCGATTAAGCTGGTTCTGACTGGTGTAGTGGAAGTAAATATTTCACCCTAATATGACAACGAAAGTTTAGCACATCATAACTCAAAAACAAGCACTTTTTTTCACGAGACCATGGCCAATCATACCTGAATTGGCCAGCAGAAGTAGTTTGCATACATCTTGTTACCGGCGTTAAATGGTAAAAGGCCATGGTGTCCGTGGTCAGTAGTCAGTAGTCCGTGGCAAAAAATACAAAAAGCAGGTCCAAAAAAAATTAGGGTGGGCCTAGCCCCACCCTTTTCATTAAATTCGAAATGTTTGAATTCTACGCTCGATGCTTTTTACTCAACGGACGACGGACCACGGACAACTGACTACGGACAACTTAAAGCTTAATACTCGCCACCAGCTCTTTGACTGCGGCCACGGAACTGTCAAAAGCTGCCTTTTCTTCTGCGGTCAGCTGGATCTCAATCACCTTCTCCACACCGTCTGCACCCAGCATCACCGGAACGCCCACAAAGTAGCCACCCACATCATACTCCTTGTCGCAGTAGGCAGCACAGGGGAGAATACGCTTCTGATCTTTCAGAATTGACTCGGTCATTTGAACTGCCGCTGCCGAGGGCGCGTAAAATGCACTGCCCGTCTTCAGCAGGCTGACAATCTCCCCACCTCCCTTGCGGGTTCGCTCCACCAGGGCATCAATGCGCTCTTGCGGCATGAGATCCGGGATGGGAATACCGGAAACCGTGGTATAGCGCGGTAGCGGCACCATGGAATCCCCGTGCCCTCCCAGGACAAATGCCTGAATGTCCTTTACCGAAACACCGAGCTCCAAGGCGATAAAAGTGCGGAACCTGGCAGAGTCCAAAACCCCCGCCATTCCCATCACCCGGTTGGTAGGAAAACCGCTTACCTTGTGAGCCACGTAGACCATGGCGTCCAGCGGGTTGGAGACAATAATAAGAAAAGCCTCAGGTGAATGCTTTGCAATCTGTTCCGTTACCGCTTTTACGATATTGGTGTTCGTGTTCAATAGATCATCGCGACTCATCCCTGGCTTGCGTGGGATGCCGGCAGTAATGATCACCACATCAGAGTTGGCAGTGTCCCCATAATCATTGCTACCTATCACGTCGGCGTCAAATCCTTCAACCGGGCTCGCTTCCATAAGGTCCAGCCCTTTACCCTGGGGCATCCCCTCAATGATGTCCACCAGCACCACGTCTCCCAATTCCTTGGCCGCGGCCCAGTGGGCTGCCGTTGCTCCCACAAAGCCTGCACCAACTACCGTTATTTTGTTTCTTCTAATACCCATTGGTTTACTCCTTTGGTGTTTAATTTGGATCTGACTAATCTTTGCTCAGATAGTAATGAAGAACCACGTTGCGATATATGGAAAGTCCTCTTTTTTACCTAGTGCAAACAGCTTTCAAAGTCAACACGAAAGCAATCAAAGAATTTGGGAAATCGGGGCCCCGCCCTTAAGGGTGGGGACTGAGCGGCTTTTCTCGTCGAAGCTTTAGCGAAGACGGAAGCGCAGCGAGCGCGAATAATTGCGAATTAGGGGATTGGGTGGCAAGAATAAGAATGGGGTCAGGCTTGACCTAAGTAAAGAATCCAGACTCAAAGGACCTGGCTTTGAGCTTCCCCCCGAGGGGGTTTTAGGCGTCTTTCCTTCGTACGCCAGTCAGCTGGAGTAATGGAGTGGTGGAGTAATGGAGTAGCGTAAAAACTTCCTAAAGTTGAATCTTTGGATTTTAGCTTTTTCCAACACTCCAATACTCCAGTACTCCAAAACCACTGGTCATCTCTACCGGCAAAGCCATTGAAACTTGACCTGCCCCACAGGATCAGGTTTTCATTGCTCAAATAAACGCTATGCTTTCAGGCGGGCAAGTAAGGCACACAGATTCGCCAGGTCCAAAGCCCACCTCTGTGAACTGCTCTTTGGAGATCAAAACACTCAAGGGGATGCCCACATCAACCAGGGCCCGGACACGGGTCTGTTCATCGGTGAGTTGAATGAGCCTACCACAAAAAGTATTTTGGCTTTTAATCTCGCTCTGGTTCGAGGTGATTCTGACCAGGGTTGGGTCAATAAAAATTCTTACCCGACCGCTTAGCTGGGTCCTTACAGTAAGTCTCAGCCGGTTCTGCACAAGGCAGTATGTGCTCCCCTCTTCAGTCAATTCAATTCGCCCATTAAAAATATTCTCGTAGGTCGAATGGGTGATTTTACCATCATATAGGAAAAGGGTTTCCTCCGCCAATCTGGAAGCTTGGACCATGTCATGGGTGGTGAGAATTACCGAGATTCCCTTTTCTGTGTTGATTTCGCTAATAATCCTCTCGATGGCGATCTGATTTTCCACGTCTACATTGGCAGTGGGTTCGTCAAAAAGAATCACTTTGGGAGAACATGCCAATGCCCTGGCTATGGCAATCCGCTGGGTTTCCCCGCCAGAAAGTTTGTTCGCCCTGGCTTCTCTGAATGGTCGCATGCCAACCAATTCAAGCAATTCGTCAATCACCTTCTCCCGATTAGGTTTCGGAAGTTTGCGAATTCCCAAGGGGAATTCAAGGTTCTTGGAGACAGTTGCTGTGAACAAGATGGGATGTTGCCCAACAATAACAACCTGCCGACGGAGATCAATCAGTGAGTTTGTGCTGGAATCCACCCTGTTGCCATTGAAGCGGATTTCCCCTGAGGTGGCAGGCTGGAGGAATGCAAGGATCTCCAGAAGAGTAGTTTTCCCTGCGCCGTTGGGGCCCAGAATTCCGAGCACCTTGCCCTCGGGCAGAAACAGCTCATCAATGTCAAGGACAGTACGCTGATCGAAGGTTTTTCTGAGGTTTCTCAATTCGTAGAGCATTTCGGATTGCGGATTGCGGATTTCGGATTGCGGATTTAAAAAATCAAAATTCGAAATTCAAAAACATCCGCCCTTTGTCTTCTGTCCTCTGTCGTCTGCTCTTTAATCTCCGTGTCACCGCGTCCTCCTGCTGTGCCTGATTGAAATGGCTGCCCGCTGTCAGCTGCTAGCTGCCTGCTGACCTCCGACCTCTGACTTCTTACTCTATGCCCTATGCTCTATGCCCTATGCCCTATGCCCTATGCCTGCTGCCCCCTAGACTCTCGCTTTACCCTGCATAAAGTTAAAACAGAGATTGACACCGAAACTTACCGTAAGCAGCACGATACCCAGTGCTACGCCCAAAACAAACTCGCCTTTGTCGTACTCCAGTGCCATGGCGGTGGTCATAGTCCGAGTGAAGCCTTTTGCATTACCACCCAACATCATGCTTATTCCCACCTCGGCAATGACTCGACCAAAGGCTGCAACAACAGCAGCTACAATGCCAAAGCGAGCCTCGCGCACGATCACCCAAGCGGTCTGCAGCCAGTTTGCCCCCAAAGTCATGGCTGTTTTTCGGTAACGCTCGTCAATGCGGCTGATGGCAGAAATCGTAAACGTGGTGACAATAGGAATGATCAAGATCACCTGGCCTATAACTATCGCCTTTTGGGTATAGAGCAGATCCAACGGACCAAATATGCCTCTCCTCGAGATAAAGGCATAAACAAAAAGCCCCACCACCACGGTTGGCAGAGCCAGCAACGTGTTGAGAACGGTGATAACCATTCCCTTGCCACGAAACTCTCCGAAACCGATAAAGAAACCTGCCGGAACTCCAACCAAACTGGCGATTAGAGTAGAAACGGAACTCACCTTCAGAGAAACATAGATAATGTTGAGGAGTTCCTGGTCAAGCCCCCAGAGAAGTAGGACCGCAGAAAGAAAGCTGTCAAGAAGAAAGTCCAATGCCAGATTATCCTTAAGTTGTTTTGGTCTGCTTGATGTGAGATGTGCGATGTGGGATGTGAGAATAGGGACCTGGTTCTACTAGAATCCCACATCTCATATCCCATATCTCATATCGGGAACCTGCACTTAGCGAACTATTACTTCGCATATTTAATCGCATCTGGAAAAAACGCTTGCTTGCCCTGAATCTTGTATTCGGCAATCAGAGCCTGGGCCCTGGGAGAAACCAGCCATTTAGCAAATTGATCCGCCCACTCGAATTTCACGTGCGAATACTTCTTGAGACTAATCGGGATTATGCCGTAAGGGTTGAACAGCCGCTCGTCCCCTTGACACAAAATTTCCAGGTCCAGACCCTGCTTTCTACCGAGTTTATAGTTCAGGTAGGTGCCACGGTCAGTCATAGTGTATGCCTGTTTTTCCTCGGCATAGGTCAGGGTCTTTCCCATGCCCTGGCCAATGGAAAAATACCATTCGGCCAATCCCGCTGGATGGCGAAAGGATACCTTACTCTTTTTGCCCTTCTTGATTATTTCAGTGGCCTCAGTCTTCAATGGCAACCCTGTGGCCTGCCATAGTTCTTGTTCTTTAGTATGGGTGCCGCTGTCGTCTCCCCGAGAAACAAACATAGACTTTGAGGTGGCAATCTTTTTCAAGGCCAGGGCCACATCAGCCATCCCTTTTATTCCCGCCGGATCTTTGCCAGAGCCGACAATAACAAAGTCATTGTGCATTACCCCCAACCGATATGCGCCGTAGCCTTGGGCCACAAACTCTTCCTCTCTGGCTTTGGCGTGGACAAAGATAATGTCCACATTTCCATCCATGCCGTCTCTGATGGCCGCACCCGTGCCTTTGGCGAAAACTTTGACCTTGATCCCTGTGTCCTTAGTGAATTCGGGCAAAAGCACATCTAATAAACCGGAGTTCTCAGTACTGGTGGTGGTAGACATCTTGAGCACCTTTTCCGCTGCCACACTCGATCCAACCACTGTAACCAAAACAACAACCGCCGCAAGAAACCAAATCAATCCTCTTTTCATCTCCTTTACCTCCTCCAGTTAATCCTGCTGCAATTCAAATCTCTCAGAGAGCCCGCAGAGCTTGGGCGAGAGATTAATGGGCTTTAAGCCCGAAAAACCACCTGTCCCGATGTGCTCAGATCATAACCAGCAAACTTTGCACTCATCTCCACGAACTCCTGATCCCGAAGTAGAGCCATGAGCATCTGTACCCCTCGACTGAAAAAAATCTCTTTGCGCACAATAAAGTCGTAGCGCTCCCAGATGACCGGTACGTGATCCAAGCCGAGCATCTCTCCTACGGCAGCTATGGCCAACCCTGCATCTGCCCGTCCTGCCAAAATCTCGAACCCCACGTCCATGTGGCGGCCGAAAGTGGTTTTGTATCCCGGTATATCCTTGCCACTTACCCTCTGCCTTTCAAGCTCACGATCCAGCAGCAAGCGCGTGCCGGTCCCTTCCTTACGGTTGGCGATTCGCAGCCTGCCGCTGCCAAGATCCGCCAGCTCTTTGACTTCGTGAGGATTTCCCGGAGCCACCAACACCGCCTGGAGCCTTTTGCAGAAATTGACCACCACCACGCTATCACCGAACTCCTTCTCCACATACGCGAAGTTGTATTCCTCCCCTTCCGGCTCCAGCAGGTGTGCAGAACAAAGATGACAGAGGTTTTCTTTAAGAGCGCGAATACCGCCCATGCTCCCCAGGTTACTGAATACAGGCAACGGCAACTGATATCGCCGGGAGAAGAGTTCAAGCAGCTGATCCAGTAGTAAATCGTTACTTCCAGTTATTATAAGTAAGTTTGTGTTACTGTCTGGCCTGGCCTGCAGAGGGGGATAGTTATCGGTATGTTGTTCCAGCCATCGATCAAGGAGATGGCGCTGGAAGAGCCACTTCCCGGTTACCTTAGTGGCTGGCAGTCCTTTATCAGTAATAAGACTATATATCTTTTTTTCATTAATTCCAAGGTATTGAGCTGCCTCTTTGGTGTTCATCAGGGAAGACATTGAAAGTTTCCTTGTGCTCTGTATATCGGTTTTAGGAAAAGATATTGGCAGACGCAAGATAGGTCTCTTCCTGGGTTGGCTACTCTACTAAAGGAATTTTTTGCTGTCAACAGAGAAACCAATAATGACTAATATTAACTTAAAAAAGGCGCAAGGCTGAAGGCGCAGGACACAAGGCATAGGGTATAATCAGGAATCAGAAGTCGGGAGGCAACAAATTTCCTAGACACAAGACCCCCTTAGAAGATATATGGAGGGACATGAAAGACCAGGAATATCCAAAATATCGGTTTGATCGCATGGAGCTCGCCGGTTCCTTGGGTGATCTGGGCACTCTGCTTCCCCTTGCTATTGGCATGATTCTCCTTAACAACCTCCACGCCACCAATGTATTTATATTAATTGGGCTTTTCTACATTTTGGCGGGCCATTACTTCGGCGTGCCGGTTCCCGTGCAGCCCATGAAAGTAATCGGCGCCTATGCCATCGCCACTGGCCTGACACCCACCCAGATTGTCTCCTCAAGCCTGTGGATGGGTATTGTTATCCTTTTCTTGGGCATCACCGGCTTGATTCAGGTAATCGGTAAGTATACGCCGAAAAGCACGGTGCGAGGTGTGCAGCTCGGTGTCGGTGTGGTACTTCTGATCAAAGGGTTGAAGCTTATCATCGAGCCAGACCCTAACCTGGCTATTCAAGCCATCGGGCCGGTTAGCATGAGCATCATCTTGGGAGCAGGCGGTCTTGTATTGACCTTCCTGCTTCTCGACAACAAAAGACTCCCCGCCGCTCTGGTCCTCATTGTTTTGGGGATTATCCTCGGGATTTTTATCGGCAAACCAATAGATGCAGCATCTTTTAATTGGTCCATACACTTGCCAAAACTGCTTCCATATGGTTGGCCCTCAGTGGACGATATAATCTGGGTGCTTCCGGTTTTGGTATTGCCTCAAATTCCAATGACCATCGGCAATGCCATTATTTCTAACACGGATATAACCCACGAATATTTTGGTGAACGGGCAAAGCGGGCTACCTACAGGAGTGTGGCAAACAGTCAGGGCCTCGCTGACATTGCCTCTTTTTTCTTTGGGGGAATCCCCATGTGCCACGGGGCTGGGGGTTTGGCGGCCCACTACCGTTTCGGTGCCCGAACGGCCGGCTCCAATTTGATAATTGGTGGCATCTTCGTGCTTCTGGCCTTAGTCTTTGGCGAAAATACTGTCGCCATTCTAAAACTCCTGCCCTTCTCTCTTCTGGGGGTACTGCTGGTCTTTGCCGGATTGCAGCTAGCCCTCATGATCCAGGACCTCCAGGATCGCAAAGACCTCTTTGTGGCCCTATTGATGCTGGGCATTGCCCTGGCCACCAACCTGGGGGTTGCCTTCATCGTAGGTGTCGTGGTCGCCTACGCCTTCAAGAAAGGCAAACTCACCGTTTAACCGCCCAGCAACTCTTCTACCAATTTCCAGCAAAACCATTTTCCAAAAAACTTACCCATTATTGACCGTACATGTTTTGGGTAAATTTACCCATTTTATGTACGGTAAAAAATGGGTAAAATGAAGCAGAAACTTCTATAAATATATATTATTACAAGCAAAATTATAAATTTTGACTATTGATTATGTAAACTTACTTCTATTTTTTACCCATTTTTGGTAAAGCCAGAAATGGGTAAAAAATGGTGCAGAGGAGTCGCGGGGGGTTAGATGAAGTGCGAGTGGACGCAGTCATTAACATCATATGATAGAATACTGATATTGAGTCT
>JASFEM010000159.1:0-8107 GCA_050124835.1 Syntrophobacterales bacterium
TGTGCCTAGTAGAGTTCTTGCGCTCTGCCATTGTGTCATTGACAAGGTTACAGGCATGAGGTATAGAAATATTCTATCTAACTGCCAGGAGACTGGCAGTTTGTCTTTTTAGTAATGGAAAACGCAAGAGAATATAAAGGGCCCTAAGTCATGGCTAAAAATACTGGACGGCAGATACTTACAGCCGAAGAGATGGATGAGTTGCTGGAGCAGATGGCTACTTCCATTGATGAGCAAGTGGCTGACAAAAACAATCTTATCTTGGTGGGTATCCGCACCGGCGGTGTCTATCTGGCCAACCGAATTTATGAAAAGATCCTGAAAAAGACGGGTCGGGATATTCCCGTTGGAATATTGGACATCGGTCTTTACCGAGACGACTGGACGCGAATGAGTACGAATCCCGTCGTCAGGTCCACAGAGCTCCCGGTTTCCATTGATGACAGGGTTGTGGTTCTGGTGGATGACGTGCTTTTCACGGGAAGGACAATTCGAGCCGCTATGGATGCCCTAATTGATTTCGGCCGTCCAAAGCGCATCGAGTTGGCTGTTTTGGTCGACCGGGGCCATCGTGAATTACCCATTTGTGCCAACTATGTCGGCATCACAGTGTCCACCTCAATAGATGAGGTTGTGAACGTTTATATGCGGGAGACCGGGGAACAAGAGAAGGTGGTGGTGGAGCCGAAGTAAAGAAGCTTTCAGCAGTCAGCTTTCAGCAATCAGCATGAATTGACCGGGAGGAAGTACAAGGCGAAAAGCCGAGATAGAAGAGATAAGTAGGTTAAACGAAGTGAGGTTTCAATTTGATTCAGCCATCACCTGTTACTTGAATGCTGACAGCTGATGGCTGAATGCTGTTTTATGCTTTGGAAGCTAACTTAATAGTGTCTTTATCTGTGGTGAGCAGCACAGAGCCCTCACCCTCTGCCAAGAAATTGGCATAGTTCAAGCCAAGGTCTAACTCTTTACTCATTTGCTTTACTTCATTGGACAACTGGGGCTGAGTAATCAGGACGACCAGATCAAATGTCTTGGAGATCTCACTGCCATTGCTTACTATGGTTAGCTTTAGACCCTGGTCATCCGCGGACTCCACGCCACTGACGTTGGCTTCGCTGATCTCAATTCTCTCCAATCCCTTCAATGCTGCCCCGTGTTTCTTTTGAAAGTCGCCCAGGTTGCTGACGAATATTTCAATCTCCGCCTGGGACAATTTTCGCCGAACCAGAATGGCCTCGTTTATTCCCAGGCAAAGTGCCGCAGCATGCATTTCCGGAGACGCCGATTCGTAGCTTTGAACAAAGGCAATGCTCGCAGGGATTTCGCCATCATAGGGGCGGATGACCAACCCCCTGCTGGGACCGGTCTCACTTAACATGCGGGCCAGTTGCAGGTCGGTGATGACGTTCAGGTGCTGGCCGAATCCTAGGCTGGCATCTGCGCGTTGATGAGGCCGCTCCACTCCAGAGGAGATGATGATGGCGTCGGCCTCAACATCGTAGTATTCATCCTCCATCTCGAAAATAATGGCCTCGGGTTTACACTCGGCCCAGCACAGGGCGCAGCCCAAACAGCGCCTGCAGCTCAGGCAGCGTTTGGCCTCTTTTAAAGCCCTTTCCTCATCGAATCCTAGCTCCACCTCACTGTAGTTACCCCTGCGCTCGTCAACCTCAATTTCTATCTGGTGCTGACGTTCGGTAGGGATATCCTCGAATTCGACGATGTAGCGTCCCTTCTTTTCGTACATATCAGTAACCTTTCGTTCATTAGAGAATTAGTCGAATCGTTGATTCGTTGATTCGTTGAATAACCAACTATGGATTGCCATTTGACGATTTGACGAATCGACTAATTGACTACCTACGCTGCTTCTCTCCTCTTTGCTTCAATGTGCCGAACGATGCCAAAGGCTGCCTTGCGCCCGTTGGCGCAGGCGCGGATGGCGATGTCCGGGCCGGTTTCCACATCACCCGCGGAGAAGATACCAGGGACATTGGTCTGGAAAGTTTCTTGATCCACCGCAAAGGTATTCCAGCGGGTAATTTCAAGCTCGCTGCCATCTGGAATAAATTTGATATCAGGCCGCTGACCAATGGCAGCAAT
Source organism: Syntrophobacterales bacterium (assembly GCA_050124835.1). Taxonomy (GTDB): domain Bacteria; phylum Desulfobacterota; class Syntrophobacteria; order BM002; family BM002; genus BM002. Next base: position 2,107 of record JASFEM010000159.1, read on the forward strand.
TAGATTTTCCGCCTCGATAACGAACTCTGACCCCTCAATGGGTACCGGTCTGCGCCTGCCGCTTGCGTCAGGCTCGCCCAACTCCATTTTCAAACATTTCAAACCGGTCATTCGGTTTTTCTTACCGATGACTTCAACTGGAGCGACCAAAAATTGGAAGTTGACTCCTTCGTCTTCAGCAGCATCTATTTCCCAGGGACTCGCTGGCATTTCTTTTCTGGTACGTCGGTAGACGACATGAACTTCGTCGAATCCTTCCCGCCAACTCACCCTGGCGGCATCCATGGCCACGTTACCGCCACCTATGATGATGACTCTTCCTTCCATGTCAATCTTTTTACCCATGTTTGCGTCGCGGAGAAAGCGGACGCCATCTACGACTCCCTCCATGTCCTCGCCGGGTATTCGCAGGGTCATACCCGTCCAGGCGCCGACACCAATAAATACAGCGGCATAGTCCCGCTGAAGCTCATCAAACGAGATATCCTTGCCTATGCGGGTGTCGCAGCGAAGTTCCACCCCGTGGGCGAGGATCCAGTTGATCTCACGCATGAGGGTTTCGGTGGGCAAGCGATATTCGGGGATTCCGTAGCGAAACATGCCACCCGGCTCCGGCATAGCCTCAAAGACAACGGATTTATATCCCGCCTTGGCAAGAAAAAATGCACAGGAGAGACCTGCTGGGCCACCTCCAATAATGGCAACTTTCTCGGGGTGGAATTGCTCTGGAACCTCAACCGGGGGATCAATGTCGTTGTGCATTTCGTAATCTGCCACAAAACGTTTCAAACCACAGATGGCAATGGGCTCATCAACGTAACCACGGTTGCAGGCATCTTCACAGGGGTGGGGGCAGACCCGGCCGATTGAAAGGGCAAAAGGCAACCGTTGACGAATCACCGCCAGAGATTCGGCGTACTTGCCGTCGGCAATAAGTGCTGCATAAGAGCGGATGTTCAGATTGGCAGGACAGGTGGCCTGGCAGATAGGCATGTCTTCTTTGAAGATGTTATATTCACCCGATCTGGCTGTCTCTGGGTTGAAATAATCTATGGCGGTACGAAAGCCTACGCCTTCGTTGAAATCATCATACATGTGGATTGGACAGACCCGGATACATTCTTTGCAGTCGGTGCACTTGTCCATGTCCACCCTGGGAGTGCTCCGCCTGATTTGGAAAGAGTACTTGCCATTGGCGGACTTGGTCTTGACCACCTGCGCGTTGGTGATCACCTCAATATTGGGGTGACTTCTCAGTGCTTCCAGATCTGGCTGGAGGAAAGGAGATTCTCCGTCGATGATCTTGGTTTGCGGCAGACATTCTCCCCCCAGACTAGGGGAAGATTCCACCAGTGTTACTTGCATACCGGCCTCGGCTTGCTGTAGTGCAGCAGCCACCCCGGCAGCATCACCCCCGAATACAATCACGCGTTTTCCTGACACCGTTCAATCCTCCAACAAAAGAAATTGAGGAATTATGGAATTGAGGGATTATCCGCTATGCCGTCTCAAGCTCTTTAATCCCTGAATCCCTAAATTTCTAAATTCGCAATTGCCTCGATATTCGGATTTTTACCGTCTTGCCTAGCCCTAAGCGGCGTCGGCTTTTGGCTGTATCGCCCGATACCGTGGTGAATTGCCTTCCACCCCATCTAGGTCCACCAACTCCCTGCGCTGCAAGGCCAAAACATATCTGAGCACATCTGGCGCAGGCAGTTTCAGCCGGGCGGCGAGGTCCTTGACGGCAACAGCCTCTTGCCCCAGTTCCCCAAGGATCTCGTGAGTGGCCACCTCATCCATTACAATGGTGTCCAGGGTTCGCCACATCTCATGTTCGGTGAAAACCTCACCGTACTTGTTGCCTTCGGTGACGAATACGGTGAATTTGCCAACCACCCAACGCAGCTTTTCCTTGGCAAGGACAGTTTTGGCTGTGGATAGCTTTTCTTTGAGTTCCGGCAGCGGCAGCCTATCTCCGTTGCCCAAAGGACCCAGCTCCCGAATGCCCTGGTTGAAATCGGTAACCAGCTTTACAAATCGCTCACCCTCGGCCGAAGAACACTGGTCAAAGCTAACCCGCTTGGGGCTGAGGCCCACAAAGGTCAAAACCCTCTCAGCAAGGCCAACCTTGATCTTGCCCTGTACATTACCAGTGATGTAGTGACAGTCGCCAAAGTGACAGCCGATCACCATGACGCCATCCGCGTCATTAATGAAGGCCTCGGCAATCATCGTGGGGTCAACCCGGCCGGTACACATGACTCTGATGATGCGAATATCCGTCGTATATTGAATCCTGGAAACTCCAGCGAAATCAGCCGCTGCGTATCCTCACCAAGTGCAGCAGAACACCAGGATCCGGGGAGTGAAATCGGACAAGAGAGTCACCTCCTTTAAAAAGATCAAATTCGAAATCCCAATCACCAAATCCCAAACAAATTCGAAATTCAAATGTACAAATGTCCCAAGCTATACTTGTCAGAAACTAGAGTCCCATGTTTGGGTCATTTGGATTTTGAGAATTTGGATTTGTTTAGAATTTCGATATTCGGATTTCGGATTTACTAACCTCCCGCATACAGATCTATCGCCTCAGGCAACAGCCCGTAAATCTTCTTCTAACCGCTAAGAAACGCTCTGATCTGTTCCTCCACCTGCTGGTCGGTGTAAGAGTTGATGCTAAGCGCATGGACATAGCAGGTGGCGGCGCATATACCGCAACCTTTGCAAGCCACCGGTATCACCCTAACTTTCCTGCCTTTCTCCGTTTGAGCAATCTCCAAGGCTCCGTAAGGACAGAGAGCCACACATAAGCCGCAACCGCGGCAGGCTTCCTCATCAGCAAGCACTGAAACGATTGGCTCAACGGTCATCGTTCCTTTAGCTAGGGGGATAGAGGCACGGGATGCAGCCCCGAGAGCCTGGGAAATTGCCTCGCGTATGGTGGCGGGATAGTGGGCGTTACCGCACAGGTAAACACCATCAGTGGCAAAGTCTAGCGGTTTCAGCTTGACGTGGCTTTCTAAGAAAAATTTGTTTTCATCTAGGGTAACGCGCAAGAGCTTGGATAGTGCCTCGTTATCCTCACCGGCAATAAGCGGCGTCGAAAGGACCACCAGATCTTGCTCAAGTTCCAGCTCACGGCCCAGAAGATGATGATATACTTTAACCGTGTTGTTCTGTACTTCGGGCGGGTTTTTCTGGTCGTATTTGATGTAGCGTACGCCCAGTTGCTTGGAACGCTGGAAAAGGGCCTCGTTTTCCGTACCGTAGGCCTGGATGTCGCGGTAGAGGATGTGAACGCTCGCCTCGGGGTTCTGCTCCTTGATGGCAATACCGTTCTTAATCGCTGTCAGACAGCAAATGCGGGAACAATATTTTCGCTCTTCATCGCGGGCCCCAACACACTGGATCATCACTACATTGTTAGCTTTGAATTTGTTATTTTTGAAAAGTGCTTCCAGTTCAAACTGGGTGATTACCCGTTTACCATCGTAATTGAAAAGTCCTTCCGGCTTGAATACCCTGGCGCCGGTTGCGATGATGATCACACCCACGCCGAATTTGTCCTCAGTGCCATTCGTTGACACGGTCACATCGTAGTGGCCGATATATCCCTGAATCTCTTTGATGGTGGTTGAGGTAAAGAGGTGAATGTTCTTGTGGTTCTTGACCGCTTCTACTTGTTTGGCTATCAACTCTTTTGCGTCAATATTGGATGGTGCCAGCCTACTCAGATTTCGCAGTAATCCCCCCAATTCTTTGGTCTTTTCAATAAGATAAACCTGGTAGCCCCGGTTTGCCAGAGTCAGCGCCGAGGTCATGCCGCTTATGCCGCCGCCAATGACCAAAGACTTAGGATCCATCTCTGATTGAATAGGCTCCTGAGGTTGTAAAAGAGCGGCTTTGGCTACTCCCATGCGGATGAGATCCTTGGCCTTCTCGTTACCCTCCTCTTGCTCCTGCATATGGACCCAGGAGCACTGGTCCCGGATATTGACCATCTCGAAAAGATATGGGTTGAGCCCGGCCTCATCACAGCTCTCACGAAAAAGGGGCTCATGCGTACGGGGGCTACAGGATGCCACCACCACTCGGTTGAGGTTCTCTTTTTTGATGGCATCTTTAATCTCGTTGATGCCGGCCTCAGAGCAGGTGTATAGATTTTCTTTTACAAACACGACATTGGGCAGGGTTTCGGCATACTCGGCTAAACTGGGACAGTCGAGATAGCCGGCGATGTTGCTGCCGCAGTCGCAGACAAAGACTCCGATACGAATATCTTCAGCCAATTTCATACCCCTGTTTCAGTGATGCGGAGAGGGGGAGACACGGAGACACGGCGATTCACTACTTTCTCCGTCTCACCCTTTCTCCGTTTCGCCGCGTCTAATCCTTTAGGACAAAAAGCTACGAACCGCCAACTGCGACCTCACCAGCCATAGATACCACTTCGGCAGCGCGAGCGGCGGCGCTGCTCGCTTGCGCTACCGACTCCGGAATGTCCATGGGGCCTTGGGCGCAGCCACAGACGAAAATTCCAGCGCGGTTGGTATCCAGAGGGGCAAGGGGATCCGTTTTAAAGAATCCATTTTCATCCAGCTCCAACCCCAAGAGTTCTGCCAACTTCGGAGTGGACGCAGAAGGCACGCAGGCGGTTGCCAAAACCACCATATCGAAAGTCTCGTGCTCTACCCGTCGATTGGTTGTGGACTCGTACCACACGATAGGGTTGTGAGCCTTATCCTCGGTGATCTCAGCAACTCGGCCCCTGACATATTGTATGTTGGCAGTTTTACCGCCGCGCAGTTTGTATTCCTCGAACCCACGTCCCACGGCACGAAGATCCATACAAAAAATGGAAGAGGTCGTTTCATTGTCGTGCTCGTGGGCGATCATGGCCTCTTTGACTGAGTGCATGCAGCAATAGGAAGAGCAGAAACGATTGAAACGAAAATCCCTCGAGCCCACACACTGGATAAAAGCAAGTTTCTTTGCCGTTTGAGCGGCTGCCTCCCTCTTCTTCAGGGGAGCAAGATTCTTTTCTGTATCTGCTGCTTTTTCGGCCAGGGTGGCCCAACGCTCAAAATCACCATCGTCCCCGGCCTTGCCAGCTTTGAATTCCTTGAGGAACTTGGAGGTCTTCTTGCCGTGTTTTTCTTCCAGTTTCTCTATCTGGCGAGTCGCTTTTTGCAAAGCCTTGTCAAGAACGGCTATCTCTGCCCTGAGGGCTAGCTCGGAAGGGCGATCCAGATGGCCATGGGTGGGGCCACTGGCACTCAGCAGCCGTTCGAATTCCATAGCGGTGACCACGTTGGTGATACGGCCGTAACCATACTCTGGTATGACAGACGGATCGAAGACATCGTAGCCGGTGGCCAAAACGATGGCACCCACCTCCAGGTCTACCAGTTGATCCTGCTGTTCGTAATCAACAGCGCCTGCCTGGCAAACCTTGGCACAGATACCACACTTCTTGCCTTGCCCCAACTGGCGGCAGTGCTCGGCATCAATGCAATGGGTCGAGGGAATGCCTTGGGGGAAATACTTGTATATGGCCTTCCGCTCACCGAGCCCGACATTGAATTCATCCTCGACCGTTGATGGACACTTTTCTGCACAGGCGCCGCAGCCGGTACAAAGATCCTCGTTCACATAGCGGGCTTTCTTTCTCACCTTCACTTTAAAGGAACCAACCTCGCCCTCCACCTCTTCCACCTCGCTGTAAGCGAGGAGATTGATATTGGCATGCCGACCGGCATCCAGCAACTTGGGCGAGAGAATTCAGATGGCGCAATCGTTGGTGGGAAAGGTCTTGTCCAGCTGCGCCATCTTGCCGCCGATACAGGGAAGCTTCTCCACCAGGTGAACCTGGAGACCCATTTCAGCTAGATCCAGGGAAGCTTGAATGCCGGCAATGCCGCCGCCGAGTACTATGACTTCATTGTTCACATCACACCTCTTGTAAAGTGTCTAAAATGCCTAAAGTGCCTAAAATGTT
>JASFEM010000160.1:0-8052 GCA_050124835.1 Syntrophobacterales bacterium
GTAACCACTGCAAAGTATTCAGATCTTATACCTCCTTAACCGGGACTGAGTATGGTCAAAATCATGCCCTGCATGCCAAGTGTGTGCACATGGGCTGTGACCGTTACGGCCACAATGTGCTGGCTCCCTTTATCACCCCCAGGGATTACTTGCGTATCGGTCTCAATACAGGACTGCGCCATCAGGCGGTAGCCAGAGCCAAGAAGGTTATTGCCCGTTTCAGTGAATTTTATGACACCAAGGGCAAGTTAAAGCCCTGGGTCGAAAAAACCATTCTCGAAGAGAGAGCGAAGAGAGGGTGATGTTTTTGCAGACCGGAGCGGTTTGCGTTTCACCCTCACTTTTTGTGACATTTTTTGGGGTAAGCGTGATACCATGCGCAGCCATGGGTAAGAAACGGACTGGAGACATTTCTGGCAATGAATGAGCAGGAACCGTTTCAGATTATCACCAGAGAGCTTGTCAACACCGTCCGTGATCGCTTGCAGTATATCTACCTGGATATGCGGCGTGTTGTTCCCAATACGCGCGAACATGACCTAATGATGGAATGCGTCCGGGAAGCCATTACTCCCCATTTACCTTTTACCATGGAAAAGTTGGAAATGGTGGTGGACGAGGCTTACGCGCTTTATTTGAATTTTTTGGCAGTGGAACAGTCTAAGGTGTAGTGAGACTCTAAATATGGAGCTGTAGAAACGGGAACTGACATTAGCGGGAACTCTATGAAAATACATTCAGCTGGACTCACCGATATCGGTAGGAAGAGAGACAATAACGAGGACACGTTCTATGCCGACGACCAGGTGGGCCTCTATATCGTTGCCGACGGCATGGGAGGGCACAGGGCCGGAGAGGTAGCCAGTAGCACTGTAGTCAGCAGCGTCAAGGACTACATGGAAGCCTTTCATACTTCTCCAGTGGCCAAAGACGCTAAAGAAGGCAACATGTCCCCGGCGGCCACCGCTGTTTCTCATAGCATTGAATTGGCTAACCGGGTGGTGTTTCAGCTTTCCCAAGATCAAGGATCTTATAAAGGTATGGGTTCCACAGCAGCGGTTGCCTATATGCACGGTGATACGCTGGTAACCGCCAATGTGGGAGACAGTCGCATTTACCTCATTCGCGCAGATGGCATCGAACAGCTTACCCAGGATCACACCCTCCTCGCAGAGCACATGAGAAAGAATCCCAACTGGGATCCCAATTCTGCTTCGATTCCCATGAAGCATATCTTGGTGCGGGCGGTCGGCATACATGAGACCGTGGAGACAGATGTATATGAGATCCAACCCCTGCCAGGTGACTTGATCCTCATGTGCAGTGACGGTCTCACGGATATGCTCTCTGATGAAGAAATTCATCAGGCTGTCCTCGAGGGGGGTGCGCTTGAAGAAGTTTGCGACCGCTTAGTGGAGATGGCGAATGAAAGAGGTGGATTGGATAACATCACTGCGGTTCTTATGCTGCTGCAGAAAGAGGGGAAAGGATTGCTGCAGAAGCTGTTTGGCTCGTAGTGGAGGTACAGGCGGGAGCTAACAATTGCTGTTGGAGTAGGGTGAACACATGGCTCAGTTGATCCTAAAGTTTAAAGACATCGTTTTGAAGGATTTCGATCTTGCGGGTGACAGCAAGACCATCGGGAGAGAACCGGGCAATGACATCGTCGTAGAGAATCTTCTGGTCTCCGGCTACCACGCCCGCGTCGATGCGGCGGGTAAAGACTATATTCTTACCGACTTGCAGAGCAAAAACGGCACATTTGTGAACGGTGAACAGGTCACCAGCAAGAAACTGAAAAACGGAGATCAGATTCTCATTGGCAAACATCTGCTGGTCTTTAGCCTGGATCCAGCTGAGGTGGAGGAGGCGCAGAAACTCACGGAAGAGACGATGTTCATCGGGGTAGCGCAAGGTACCGCCGAAACACCGTCTCAGGAGCCAGAAACGCCATTACTTGCGAGGACCGCCGTCTCTGCGGAGCGGCCGGCCTTACTTTCCTTTATGTCCGGAGGTGGGGCGGAATATGAGATTACCAAAAAACTGGTAAAACTGGGCAGGGGCGCGGAGGCGGACGTCCAGATCGGCGGATTTTTTACCCCAAAGGTGGCAGCAACGATCAGCAGGCGACCCACGGGTTACCATCTGACCCCAGTGGGACGGGCCAAAATCAAAGTGAACGATACGCAGGTCACGGGGAGTCGTCGGCTGAGGGAATTTGACACCATCGAGGTTGGACCTGTGAAATTGCAGTTTTATTACAAAGGGTGAGAAATGGAATGCTGGAAAAATGGAATACTGGAATAATGGGACGAGAGAAACTCAATATTTTCTGATACCCAACATTCCAACATTCCAACCTTCCATTATTCCAAAGAAGAAGTGGGAAATTGAGTTTAATAGAATATCAATTTCAATTCGGAGTAAATACTCCGAGAGTTGCTAAAGGCTCGAAATGCCCCTAAACGGTGATGTCAAAACTTTTCCACTGGCGGCAGTTGTCCAGATGATCCATGAGGAAAGGAAGACTGGAGCGCTGATGGTAAATACGGTAAGACGCCGATGTATCATCTACTTCAGGGGGGGCAAGATCATACATGTCTCAGGCAACACAGATAAAGAATTGAAATTGGGTACCCTTCTCAGGGCAAACAATCTTATAGATGAAGATAGGCTTGAGGATATGGTCGCAGTGGCCAAGGCAATGGAAAAACGACTGGGGTCGGTCCTGCTCGAAAGGGCTTATATCGATGCGGATAAGCTGGCCAGCATTCTTCATTTGCAAGTCAGGGAAATGGTTACCACCATGTTCAATTGGGATGACGCCAAATTCTCCTACAAGGACGGTTTGGATGGATTAGTAGAGGAGGACGTCAAGTGTGAAGTGGATCCTGTTCGTTTGATAACAGAGTCCAAAAGAATGGGAGAGTTCAAGGGAGTCATCCCCAACGATCATGTGGTATTTCAGATAAATCCAAGTGTTGACAGCACCAAATCCGTTCATGCCGCACGAGAGTTACGCGTTCTCCTGCTCCTCGACGGTAGGCGAAGCGTGGCCGATGTTATCAAGGAGACGGGATACTCCAGGTTGGCAGTGTACCGCTCCCTTGCCAAGTTACACGCCCAGAATGCCATTGCCAGAAAGGGGGCGGAAAAACAGCCTGTCAAGGCGGCGGCCACTGGGGGGCCGGAACTCCACACGGTTGTCGGCCTTTACTGGAGTTTGTTGCAACTGATTATGACAGACGTCGGAGCCGAGCTTGGCAACAAGAAGGCCGCCTCATCGCTTGAAAATAGCTTGAGACGTTCCCCTTACTATGAGGGTTTTTTAAAGGCTTTTCAGCTGGATCAGGACCAGGCCACGAACGCTGGCAGGATTCAGGGTCTTCTCGCACAACAGGGTAAAGCTTCCTCACTGGAGGACTGCATAAAGGGCTTTCATCAGGTGGTTGCAGGGCTGTTGCATGAACAATATCAATTCCTGGGCTACAAGGCCACAAGGAGCACAGTGCAACGGCTGAGAGCAACCCTGGAAAAAGTCCCAGCTAACCAGGGGCCTCTGGCCCGGATTATCAGTCGATTACTTGAACCGTATGAAAATGAGGCTGCGTTGCGTGAGCAGAAGAAAGTGGCCAGCGGTCCACAAATTGGGCGGAGCGGGACCGCCGGGCAGGGGATTCAACCCCTAAAGGTGGACAATGTGGCAAGTGGTGCCATCGTCCAGCTCTATAACGAGATGTTTCGAATCGTGCTGACCGATCTGGAGAGAGAAGTGGGGGCTAAAGCCCATAGTCTGTTTGAGAAGATCATCGGGAGTTCAAAACACCGTGGTGTTCTTTTCAACCAGTTCCAAATGAAGAGTACTTCGGGTGCCGATGCATTGAAAACCCTTGAAAAGATCAAGACAGCGGAGCTGAAGCTGAGCAAGTCGGATCTGGTTCAAGCCCTTCAAGACATCCTCGGCGGCCTTTTACTGGAAGAGAGCCAGCTCCTTGGACCGAAAGCTACTGATGTGACCATTTCCCGTTTGATGGAGCGAACGGCTGCAGCTCAGTCGCAACTTAAACCGCTGACAGATTACCTCTCAGCCTCACTAAAAGCTGAGAAGGCCAAGATGGGGTGATGAACTGAGAAAATTGCATCAGAAGTACCGCCATATTTGTACGGCGATAAAAGTGAGTTGACAGAAATGAAAAAAGGGATCAATTTGAACCCTCGGTGACAAAATCGATGTTTGACTGGCAGAGAAAAGGCGATGGATAGGAGACCTCATGATAGGCAGTAATAGCCCTTGGGTAGCACAAGCATTTATCCTGGTCCTCTACGTCATTACGCTGATTATCTACAACCGGGCTAAAAAGGAATATGTGGGAGGCAAGATAGGGGCGGCCATTAATTTGATTATGGTATTTGTGGCCTTTCTCTTTCTCTCCGACTATGTGGATTATTTTCTTAGTTCCTTGCTCCCGCTCGGTGATCAAGCCAAATTCAGCGTAAAGATCCTCTTCAGACTACTGGCAATCTGTATTCTTGCCTTTGGTGGCTTACGATTCTTCGTAAGCAAGGCAGCGGAGGCTGAAGTAAGCCAGCCATCTCCAATGCCCGCGATGGATTCTGTCAAAACCGCGGATATGGATGAACTTGACGCTGTGGTGAAGGCAGGCATGGCAGAGGTGGGTACCACGCCAACTCCTGCCGAGCAACCCGCACAGGCAGCACCTGAGATAGCCGCAGAAGAGACCGTTGTGGTACAGGAGGTCTCCCAGTCTAAGCCTACTCTTGGGCGCTACGAGATTTTAGAAGAGCTCGGTCGTGGCGCCATGGGTATTGTTTACAAAGGGCGGGACCCCAAACTTGGCAGACTCACGGCCATCAAGACCATTCGGTTTACCGATGACTTCGACGAAGAACAGGCGGTCAAGATCCAGGAACAATTTTACAGGGAGGCCGAGGTTGTAGCCAAACTCTCTCACCCAAACATCGTCACCATTTATGATGTGGGGGAAGATTTAGATCTTTCCTATCTGGCAATGGAGTATCTGGAGGGAGAAAGCCTAGAAAATTATGCCCGAAAAGAAAATCTTATGTCCATCAGAACTAGTATTAACGTGACATCTCAGGTCTGTGATGCGCTTGAATATGCACATGCTCGCGGAATTGTGCATCGAGATATAAAACCTGCCAATATCATGATCCTCAAGAATGGACTTGTAAAAGTTACTGATTTCGGCATCGCTCGCGCAACCGCAAGCTCCAAAACGCGCACCGGAGTAATCAAGGGTACGCCCTATTACATGTCACCCGAGCAGATATCCGGGATGAAGGTGGACGGGCGCTCGGATATTTTTTCTTTGGGTATTGTCTTCTACCAGTTACTTACTGGAGAGCTTCCATTTGGTGGCGAAAACCTTGCAGCCATTATGTATCAGATCACCACGGTGGAACCCGAGCCGCCAACTAAATATAACCCCAAGATTTACAAGGCGGCAGTGGCCATCCTAAACCGGGCACTTGAGAAGAGCTTGGAGGCGCGCTACCAGAGTGCAAAGCAGATGGGGGATCATCTGCGGCTATTGGCCCAGAAATTGGACGAGCTAAAGGCCAAGGCAAAAAACCAGGAGGCGCAATAATCTGGGTCCATCCGGAAAATCCACCTTGTCATTCTGAGCGAAGCGAAGAATCTCCCGGAAAGTCAAGAGCCAAGAGATTCTTCGTCGCCCCGCCACGGCGGGAATCCTCAGAATGACAACCGTAAAAGGGAGTTTCTGGACGGACACACCCTACCGGGTGATGACCCTAAACTCCCCCGCCCCGATTTGATCATCAGCTACCGTTTCCAGTGACGTAAGTCTTAATTCCGTGAGCCATCTATTGAGATTTCCATTGCGGTGACCGCGGATGTCTGCCAGTTGGTGCGATGGGGCGACGATGACCAATCGCGGCGACTGGCGGCTCGCCCCTTGCAAAACTGGCGAGATTCGATCGTTCCAGATGGCGGAGTTAACCAAATGTCCAAAGGCAGGATGGTAAGGTCCGTCAACTACTCGTCCAGGAAGCTCCAGGGAGATGGTTGGCTGTAAGCCCATCCGAATGATGGGAATGGTAGCGCGTGAAAACCGTTTCTTGGCCTCTTTGCACCAGTCTATCGCCTCACTTAGAGATAGCGGTTTGTAAAGGCCGCGTTTGTAAAGTCGTTCCAGAGGGGTGGAGGATAGAACCACGGTCGGATAGAGACGGATAAAGCTGGGATGCAGGACGATGGTCTCCTCCACGGTTTGCATAAAAGTCTCCCAGTCATCTCCCGGTAGACCAGGCATCAATTGTAAACCCACCTCGAAACCATGTTGCCGCAGGCTTTGCGTTGCTTCATGTACCTGGCTGCTGGAATGTCCCCGAGCTGAAGCGGAAAGAACCTTGTCATTCAAACTCTGAGCGCCAAGCTCGATAGTTTTCACCCCCATGGTTTGCAAAAAGCGCAAATTGTTGACCTCAATGGCATCAGGTCGGGTGGAAAGACGGAGTGAATGTACTTGGCCACGTTTGAGGAACTCTTGTACCGGCTCGAGGAATTGACGTTGCCGTGCTTCAGGCATGAGTGTGAATGAGCCACCGTAGAAAGCCACCTGTACTGGATAGCGCCGACTCCTGTCAAGGAAGCTTTGCACCTGCTCGCGAACCGTAATGGGGCTCCAGGAGGGTTGAGAGACGCCGCTAATGGTTGCCTGATCACAGTACACACATCGGTGCGGACATCCCTCTTGGGGAATGAAAATGGGAATGATCAAAGGTCTTGATTTCATCTTGCCCGGCCAGTCAAATCGAAACCACGTATGTAGAAATCCGAAATCCTAAATCCGAAGCACTAAACAAATTCAAAATCCAAATTTTCAAATGTTCCAAACAGGTAATTGTTACATGGATGAGGTTTTGATCATTTGAAACTGGGGACCCGCCCGAAGGGTGGGGAGTCCGGAGGACCAATTTGGAGAATTTGAAAATTGTTTCGTATTTCGATATTCGGATTTCGGATTTGTTTTTTGCCTTACCGTTTTATGTCTGGTCTATTTATGGCTTTCCTCGCCCTCCCTTTCCAGCAACCTCAAGGCCCTTCCGGCGGCTTTTTGTTGTGCGGATTTTTTGGTGGGCCCCGAGCCTAGGGCGAGGAGTTGATCTTTTAACCAGACACTTACCCGGAATCTCTTGTTATGATCAGGCCCTTCTTCAGCCTCCAGCCGGTAGTGGGGTATAGTTTTCTCGCGACTCTGCACTACCTCTTGAAGGCGAGTCTTATAATCCTTGTCTAGCGCCTGGGGTAAATCTTCGTCTTCGGAGAGAAACCGAGAAAAGTGCATCTCCACTATCTTGATTAGGGTCTTCAGCCCCCCATCAAGGTATATGGCTGCCAGCACCGCTTCATAGGCGTTGGCCAACAGGGAGGGTTTACTGCGACCTCCGCTGAGGTCTTCGCCCTTACCTAGGAGAAGCGCCGCTCCTAGTTCAAGCTCCGTGGCTAGCAGGGCCAGCTGTTTCTCGTTTACTATGCCAGCCCGGAGCCGTGATAGCTTGCCTTCATCGTAGTGGGGAAAACGCTCTATCAATAGATGGCTAATGGCTAAGTCCAGGGCGGCATCGCCTAGGAACTCCAAACGCTCGTTGTCTGTCAAATGTAAATGAGGATTCTCATTCACGTAGGATCGATGCATGAGGGCGTTGTGGAGCAACTGTTTGTCGCTAAATCTATGGCCTATAAGTTCCTGCAAATCTTCAAGCAAGACATCACTGTCGTTCTGAGTCATTTCTGATCCGAACCTTCGACTAAAGGAGTGGCACTGGTTATTGCCTGCAATTCTGCTCAATGAAGCATTCAAAGTCAAGGAGCAAGGCGACCTGCGGTCGCTGAACTAGGCACTAAACACTAGGCACTAAGCACTCCAGGCCGACGCGGTGAAACGGCGAGACGGAGACGCGGCGATAATCCCTTGGGCCTTGAGCCTTGAGCCCTGCGCCCTGAGCCTCTAGAGCTTAGCGCTCTGCGAATGTGTCATTGACAAG
>JASFEM010000161.1:0-7875 GCA_050124835.1 Syntrophobacterales bacterium
CCTTGTTATTTGGCCAAATCTGGCCATATGGCCAAATGGGTTTTGACGAAAACATCAAAGCGGTACCAGTAGCTCGCACCTTAGTTTGAATGATGAAATTAGGGATATGGGATTAGGGAATTGAGGGATGTGAGATGGGGGATTTCGGATTGCGGATTTCGGATTGCGGATTTGAGAAAGCATGGAGCGTGGGGCATGGAGTGTGGCGCATAGAATGAGGAGTCAGAATCCAGAATCTAGGAGAAAAGCAAAAGGATAAATCTCCTGTCACCTGCTGACTACTGGCTACTGGTTTTTTTTGTTGCGGATTTCGGATTTGGGATGTTGGATGTGAGATGAGATAGGGCTAGGGGATCAAGTCTGCGTTTGCTCGGTTTGGTCTGAAATCCGTTTATTAAATAGGTGAGGGAGAAGATTGCTCTAGTTTTGCAGGTCTTTGATCTTTTTTCTTCGATAACGGAAAGAATAATAGCTCATATTCAGCAGTTTTGCCGCCTTGGTTTCATTGCCACCGGCCTTATTCAGCGCTTCCTTTATATAGTATTCTTCCAGGGCCTGAAGATCGATGCCCTCATCGGGCAGTATTGGCATTCCGGTTTCGCCCTCAAGAGGTGGTGGGGCCCCGTCCTCACTGCCTCCTTCCAAGCCAAGGTCCTGCGGACCGAGTTCTGGACCATTTCCCACGAGAATGCCTCTCTCTACCAGGTTTCTTAATTCGCGAATATTCCCTTGCCAATTATGATTCTTGAGTAAGGTCTCAGCATTCTCGGAAAATCCGCTTATGGACTTACCGTGTTTGTTGCTGAACTCTCCGAGAAAGTGCCTGGCAATAGGAACGATATCGTCACGCCTCCTGTTGAGGGAGGGGACCTCTACCTTGATAACGGCAAGCCGATAGTAGAGGTCTTGCCGGAATAGATCTTTTTCAATCATATCATCCAGATCCTTGTTGGTGGCCGAGACGACTCTAGTACGGATCTGCAGTTTCCTGGTCCCTCCTACTCTATAATATTCCCCCTCTTCAAGGAAACGGAGAAGCTTTGCCTGGGCCTCCAGGCTCAGATCACCTACCTCGTCAAGAAAAAGAGTTCCATCTGCAGCTTGTTCCACCAATCCTCGTTTACCTGCCGCCTTTGCGCCGGTAAACGCTCCCTTCTCATAGCCAAAAAGCTCGCTTTCAATCAGATCTTTTGGTATGGCGGAGCAATTCAAGGTTACAAACGGGCCATTAAAATTTGGGCTCTTGTAATGGATGGCACTCGCTATCAGTTCCTTGCCGGTTCCTGTTTCACCCAGGATAAGGACAGGTGTATCAATCGCTTTGGCTACCTTATCGACGAACTGCATCACATCCTGGATGGCATTGCTTTCGCCAACAAAGCAGGGAATGTTCTCCTTGAGATAAGTTTCTTGCAGAATCTGAACTTCTTTCCTCAGTCTGATCTTCTCAAGGACATTTCGGACGCTCACCTCCAAGGCATCCAGGTTAATTGGTTTCATCATGTAATCGGAGGCGCCAAGTTTCATGGTGGATATGGCGGTATTGATATCGGTCGAAGCGGTCACCATGATAACCAGGACGTCTGGATGCAGTTTCTTAATCTCGCTGAGAGCCTCAATGCCTGTCATGTCCGGCAGGCCAATGTCTAGCAAAACCAGATCTGGCGGCTCGTGCCTGATTGCCTCGATGCCGGCTCCAGCTGTAGAAAAGGTTTTCACCTGATAGTTGGTTTCAAGGGCGACAGAGAGTACTTCCCTCAGATCATCGTCGTCATCAACGATATAAATGGAATATGAAATCACCTTTTGCTAATCCCTCATTTTAATGATTTGGTTGTGCTCCGGTGGTGAAGGTAAAATTGATTAAACTACGCATTCAAACATCATGCCATCATTGCTCTTTTCAGGTCAATCCGCAACCTACAATTTAAGATCTGCATCGCTGCACTACTCTTTTTCTCTGCGGTGCCCAGCGATAGCCTCACGGAGATATTGGCGGTCCTCATAGAAGATATTGATGAAACGCAATCCCACTCCGAGCAAAGTATTCTCTTCATCTGAACTCAAGAAATCGGACCAGACTACCTCTGCCTGGAGCAAAAGTGGCAAGCGTTCGGGAACTCTGATTACCGCGGCAACCCGCTGATTCAAGGGTAGTGGTATTCCTTGATCGTGAGGTTGATAATAGTAGATGAAGGCGCCATTGACGCTGATATTTCTCGTTATCCCCTCAAGGTCCTTGCCCTCCAAAAAAATCATGGCTGGCCATCTAAATTTGACTCTTGAGTATATGCGGTTTTCTCTGACCATAGCGGACGATTTGGGATCAGTTAGCATTTTCTGGTTTCCTGTTACCGATCAGGTCGAGAACAAGCTTCACAGGATTGACGATATCTTACATGTGTCTCATTCCCGTGGAGGTGGAAGTCTGGGAGTGCAAGACTTAAGCCAAGTTTTGCTTTGTAGAGCGTGCTTCAGTGAACGGTTATATTCTCGAATCTTGACTCTAGACCACTAGTGAGAGAATGAGGTTGGACATTCGTAGTCTTCGGGCAATTTAAGGCTGAGTGCCAACACGAAGCCAACAACAATGAGGCCGCCAACCAGAGCGAATCCCCAGGGGAATGACCCTGCATCACCTATTATGCCGATGCTGGTCGGGATGGCGCCAGCCCCTAGCAGAAAGGCGAAGGGGATGGTGAGAGAGATTGCCACGTTTCTGTAACTGGAGGGCCCTAAGCAAGACAGGGCGGCAAGGCCTGCAGGAAAGAAACAGACCGCCAGCATGGGCTGAAGGAAAACAATGATTACGAGCCAATTGCCGGTGGCAACGCTCAGTAAGACCGTCATGATTCCGCTGGAAAGGAAGACGGCTGCCATAATTCTCCTTGGACCAAAGCGATCCGTTGCCCATCCAGCCAAAAATGCCATTCCAAGACCGGAAACACGGGAAAGTGCTACCAGGGTGTTGGCCCAGTACCGATCTATGCCGCGCTCAGTCACCAGATAAAGGGGAAGCATGGCATATACCCCCAAGCTAGCGCCAATGCCAAGGCTGAAAAGGGCCACCATAATCCAGAAAGCTGGTTTTAGGAGAAGGGTGCGGAAGGAGGTGACACTGGGGGCTTCGCCGGCGAACTCTCCACCCTTGCCAAAACGGGCGAAGATCACCCCAAAGATCACGGAAGCCCCACCCATCAGTGCCAAAATTCCACGCCAAGAAAACCATTGGAGAAGACCCTCGGATATCAAGGGGGCCGCCACAGCGCTCAAATTGGGTGCAAGTTCATGAATGGCAAGCGCTTTGCCCCATTGATTGGAACTGACTAATGAGGTGATGGTAGATATGCCCGAGGGGATGTAAAGCCCTGCCGCCATTCCCAAGGCGAGCAATCCCAGGCGAATTCCCCACAACCCTTTACTGAAAGAAATCGCCAGGAGAGCTACGCCAATCGCCGTGGCAGATAGGATGATTGTTCGGTTGTGCATGAGCCGTGAGGCGACGAACCCGGAGCATAGAAGAGATATGAAATATCCAATTGAGATCAAGAGAAAGAGCGAACCTGCTTCGCCGTGGCCTACACCCAAATCGTTTTCAATGGTGGGAAGAAGAGGGGCAAGGATGATCCTGGCAAGGAAGTTTAGGAAGAAGATCCCTGTCAACAAAAGGATGGAGTCAACTTGAGTTCTAAAAGAGCCCCCGTTACCGGATTGCCTCTGGTCAGAACCGGCGCCACTGGAAAGATCACTCAATTCGCACGCTCCTCAACCGATAGTGTCGTCCCGCATTTGATTGTCTGGGATAAGAACTGAGACTAATTCGGCAAAGAATTTCACATCGCTCGGAATCAAGCAAGCAGGATTTTATCTATTTATTGATCTATGTTTGATTTGACGTAGTGATGAGCGAACTGGTCTCTTAGGCAATTAGGTCTTGTCAGGATGGCTCTTGCCGCCGTCGGAGCTTGGGGAGATGCCAGGGCAGATACTTGTCTCTTTTACCCTATAGAGAATAAATGAGATAAGAGACGATTTTCGCAAATTGTGACCTATTAGGCTGCTACCATTATTTTTTGGGGAGATTTTTCTGGAGCTCCTCAATATAGGCCAAGGCTCTCTCTAGCTCATCATTTAGGTGTCGAATCCGGAGCATAGACTTGATCCGGAAGGTAATTTCGAGCCTATCAAAGGGCTTGTTAACGAAATCATCAGCACCTTCCAGATAAGCTTCCACATCCCTATCTTGATATGCGGTTACCATAATGACAGGGATGGATTGTGTTTTTTCACCGGTCTTCAGCCTTTTGCATGTTTCTATTCCATCAATCCCAGGCATCTTCACATCCATCAGAATAACTTGCGGATGCTCTGTTTGTGCCAATTGAATGGCCTCCTTACCATTTGATGCTGCAATCACTTCATATCCATCTTCGATTAGAAACGCACTCAGTAAATCTCTAATTTCCCATTCATCATCCACTACCAGAACCTTTGCCGCCATGGTGCCCCTCCTTACTGCTTTGGGTCCCTAGAACATTCCACCATAAGAATCTGCCGCTAATGGGACCTAGCAAGATCAATGCCGAGAACAAAAGTCCGGCAGGCAAACTGAGACTAACGGCGGGTGCAACGAGCTCCAAATCTCATGAAGGAAGCAGATTGGCTATGGAGATTGGTCGTGTGAGAAGACCCAAGCAACCGCCAAGCTCTAAAAACCGCATTCAACAAATGTTTTATAACAATGCGGGGAAAAACCGATGTAACGACTCTAGGACTGGTCCCGGATATACAACGCTATCTTGGTTTTTCTTGACATTTGCCCGATTGTGATATATTTAGTACTAAATATATCACAAGGTAGGAGCTGTCGTGATGGAGAAAAAATGGTTGCTACGGTTGCCAAAAGACCTCGACGATTGGCTGACCCTTAAGGCTGCTGAAGAAACGGTACTGCGGGGTAAAAGAGTTTCCAAGAACACCCTAATAATCGAGCTTGCCGCAACAGCCAGAGAAGGAAAGGTGGATGACGCCATAGGGGAGGAATATCAGCCTACAGTCTGGCATGATGTAAAATCAGCACTGGAATACATCAAGGAGGCGATCGAAAGGGAGGGTGATCTGCCCTCCGAAAAGACTGACCGTTTCAAGCAGAGAGTTTCTGTAAATCTGAGAATATTAGAGTCTTACCTTGAAGAGCTGGAACAGTGAAGAAAAGTTTGTCCCTCCCCAGATGGGAACCACGCGTGAAAACCACCTGGAAATGAAGATGTGTTAAACAAAAAGAAGGTCAGCTAATCCTGAGATGAAAATGGTGGGCGGGACAGGAGTTGAACCTGCGACCCCCGGCTTGTAAGGCCGGTGCTCTCCCCACTGAGCTACCCGCCCAGTCATATTTTTTGGCCTTAACAGCTCATCTGCTTTCTGTCAAGGGAAATCTAATGATGGTGAGTTGTCCGTTGCAGCTCACTTCGTTCGCGGCATGGAGCATAGAGCATAGCGTAAATGGCAGTATAAGGTAAAAGGTGAACGGTTGAAGAACCTTTTCATGCTCCGTTTACCGTTTACCGTTCACCCTTTACTTTTGACCGTTTAGCACTTACGCTTCAAATAAAAACGCCCAACCGCATTAGGGTTGGACGGTTATTCTTTAGGTTTGCCCGGTTGACTGGAGACGGATCAGTGGGCCGTGATCTCGTCAGGAGGTTCGGAAGCATCAGTGGGAACAAGAACCTCCTCAGCCTCTTCTATGAGTTTGCTGAAAAGCTTCTCAGGATCGTCAACTGCTAAAGCCTCTTTGAGCACATCATCCATGTGCTCCACCAATACGAGATCCAAATCCTTCAGAATCTTTCCGGGAATCTCCTTAATGTCCTTGGCATTTTCCTTGGGAATAAGCACTCTCTTGATAAGACCTCGGTGAGCAGCCAGTACCTTCTCCTTGAGGCCGCCTATAGGGAGTACCCGTCCGCGCAAGGTAATTTCGC
Source organism: Syntrophobacterales bacterium (assembly GCA_050124835.1). Taxonomy (GTDB): domain Bacteria; phylum Desulfobacterota; class Syntrophobacteria; order BM002; family BM002; genus BM002. The sequence goes on from JASFEM010000161.1 coordinate 5,985, forward strand.
CGGTCATGGCCAGATCTCTGCGCACCGGCACCTTGATCAGAGCAGAGGTGATAGCCGTGGCCATGGTGATACCAGCAGATGGACCGTCTTTGGGGATAGCTCCCTCGGGAACGTGCACATGAATGTCCAGCTTCTTATAGAAATTGGGATCCAGTTCAAAAGTCGCAGAACGTGAGCGCACATAGGTTAAAGCGGCCTGGGCTGATTCTTGCATCACTTCGCCGAGCTTTCCGGTAATGGTGAGATTCCCTTTGCCGGGCATAGTCGCTGCCTCGATGCCCAGCAGTTCACCGCCCACCTCCGTCCAGGCAAGTCCGATGGCGAGGCCGACCTCGTCCTTCTCTTCGGCGCGGCCGTAATGGAATCTTGGCACGCCGAGGTATTTGGCAACACCCTTCTCAGTGAGACGAGTTTTTGTTTCGGGACCTTTTTTCACAACCTTTTTGGCCACTTTGCGGCAGATGGAAGCGATTTCCCGCTCCAGATTGCGGACGCCGGCTTCTTTGGTATAGCGGCGGATAATTTGATAGATGGAGCCATCAGAAAAATAAATGTTTTCAGGCTTGAGGCCATTGGCTTCGCATTGTTTCTTGATTAGAAACTGCTTGGCGATGTTGAGCTTGTCAAACTCGGTATAGCCGGGCAAGCGGATGACTTCCATACGGTCCTGGAGCGCCGGCGGTATGGTAAACAATGTATTAGCGGTGGTTATGAACATGACCTCTGACAAATCGTAGTCCACGTCAAGATAGTGGTCATTGAAGGCGAAGTTCTGCTCTGGATCCAAGACCTCCAGTAGAGCAGCTGATGGATCGCCTCGGAAATCCATGCTCATCTTGTCCACCTCATCCAGGCAGAAAACCGGATTGTTGGACTTGGCTTTTCGCAGGCTTTGGATAATCTTGCCTGGGAGAGCCCCTATGTATGTGCGTCGGTGACCGCGTATTTCTGCCTCATCACGCACCCCACCCAAGGACAACCGGATGAAATTCCGACCCAGAGCGCGAGCCACTGATTTGGAGAGCGAAGTCTTTCCAACACCTGGGGGACCCACGAAGCAAAGGATGGGTCCCTTGATCTTTTTCACCAGTGCCTGCACTGCCAGGTACTCCAGGATTCGTTCCTTGGGTTTTTCGAGGCCATAATGGTCCTCTTCCAGGATCTGGGTGGCCGCATCAATGTCCAGTTTGTCCTTGGTGCGATCGTACCATGGGAGCGAGAGGAGCCAGTCAATGTAGTTTCGCACCACTGTAGCCTCGGCGGACATGGGCGACATGAGTTTGAGTTTCTTGAACTCGGAGCGGACTTTACCAGCTGCCTCGCGCGACATGCGCTTGCGTTTGATGCGTTTTTGCAATTCAGCGAGTTCGTTGCGGAAATCGTCCTTTTCGCCCATCTCTTTCTGGATGGCCCGCATTTGTTCGTTCAGGTAGTATTCCCGCTGGGTCTTTTCCATTTGCTTCTTGACCCGCCCCTTGATGCGCTGCTCTGTCTGGATAATCTCGATCTCGCCACTGATGTAAGCGTAAAGTAGTTCCAGTCGCTGGAATTGTGGTATGGCCTCGAGAAGTTGCTGCTTATAGTCAATTTTGAAAGGCATGTGGGATGCGATGGTATCGGCCAAGCGCCCGGGATCATCAATGGAGGAGACCGAGAGAACCATTTCCTGCGAGATTTTCTTGTTCAGCTTGGCATATTTTTCGAAAGCGGAGACGGTGCTGCGCATCAGAGCTTCTATCTGAACATTCTGTTCTGACTTTTCCAGGATCTCCTCAACCTGGACCATGAAGAAGTCAGGGTTGGGTAGAAATTGTACAATCTTGCTGCGCTTCTTGCCCTCCACCAAGGCTTTCACCGTTCCATCCGGAAGGCGAAGCAATTGCAGGATGGT
>JASFEM010000162.1:0-7860 GCA_050124835.1 Syntrophobacterales bacterium
CCCGGACGGCAGTAGTACCCGTTGGCGGAATTAGTCGGTAAGCCTGGGCACTTACATATTTGTACTCAAAATTATTTGCAACTGCATCGTCGATGGTTTTCGCATCCAAATAAGAACCTTTAAGCTCAACGAGGTTCTTGGGCACAGTTCCCTTATCTTTCTTATATCTAACAATGGCCTTGTTCAGTTTTCTTAATGTCGCTTGGTTGGGATCGATTTTGGCCACATCGGGCGCTTGGCCTTTAGGTTTTACGTTCGCGGTTTTGTTAGCATACCAGACATAGTAGCCTACCAGCGCCAAGAGAACGACGACAAGAATGATGGTTTTCTTGTCTTTCATCCGTCACCCCCTGTTGATATTTCAGCACGTGCGTCTTTGCAAATACCTATTTTATCAAGAAATACCTTCCTATAGCCCATATGCAAGAATTATGCAAGTCAAAATGGCCGGTTGGCATGAGCGTGTCTGGTTTCTCAGTGGTGGGAAACTAAAAAAGGCAATGCCCAGGCAGACGGCAGGACGAAAGCAGCTGTCCCGAACGTGGAAAAGTGAGATTCAAAACGGATTCTCACTTGTCCGGTGAGTCCACCAGGCAAGAGATGATGATTCCGGGACTTCCATTATACTCCTGCATTGGTGCGATACGTAGCCGAGTCGTAATCACTTCGTGTATCGAATGTTGGCACTATTTTGTCGGAGGGCAGGGGGCCCCCAACGGCAGGAAGGGTATTATCCACGTCATCCGAGCATTGCGGCCCGGGAACCCAAAAGTAAAAACCTAATACTCCTCCCACGTGTCCCACGTAAAATTCCCACCTATCGTCAGGCACATTGTGGACTATATTTACGGACAAGCCGTCGGATAATACTACTTCCGGGTAATCTGGGATGGCACCCCCCCCAGCTGTGATCCCTGTAGATCCCGCGGGCACCTTCTCATGTATCTCCGCTTCAACCCTCGTCAGCAAGACCTTCGACAAACTGAATGCCTTGGTGTCATTGGCCTTGGCTTTTTCTGTCTGGACCGTCCGGATGGCAATGGAGGAGAGCACTCCAAGTATAGCAATAACCAGTAAAAGTTCAATGAGGGTAAAACCGCGCTGGTTAGAGACGAAAAGACATGGCTTTTTAACTCGCATGTTTCTGTCCTCCATTTATCGTAAAATCCAGTTGGTTTGGGTGTCCTCGCATACCAAGATGTCCCCCAGACTCCATTGTGCTGCGTTGCGGGGGAAATCTAATAATTTTTGCTGATCCAGCAAGAGCAAGATTAGTGCCAAAAGCTGGCCGAGACCGAATCCGTGGCCTAAACGGATGGCGGAAATGTTTGAACTCACACCGATTATGCTTGAAATGGCGCACAGTTAGCAATGTGGGTGCACTTCCGCCGCAAGCGGCCAGAATTAAAGGAATCCGGTGGTTCTTGCTGGTTGACTTCTGACATAAATTGTCAACCGCCGCCCTGAGCTGTCATCGGGGCAATCCACAAGCGTTTGCAAAATAGCATATAATTCGGCGAGTTACAAGTACCCTAGCAAGACCTATCAACAAATTGACAGTGATGTGGGGTTATATCTATAGATGGGACACCCCGAAAATGTCCTCCCCGGGGCGAGAGCACACGCCTAGCGCGGCTTGGTGGCACCTTGCAATTTCTTGTATTCCTTGAACTCTTGGCAGTTACGGCATGAAAAACTCACCCAGTACTTTTTGACCGCCTCCTCAAGGCACTTCTGGTAGTGGGGGCAGTCAAAGTAGCGATGGGCATTGACGTTGCCGTATCTAAGCTCTTTGTGTAGCTCCTTTGCGGGCGTAGGCATCAATTCCTTTGCCTCCTCGTTTCCTGAATTTGGTTGGTATTCAGGGCCTAATAACTTGTGCGATGAATACTTTCAGGCAGGGTAAGTCGAATCCCATAAATCCTATTCATTTGTAATCAACCGGTATCAAGTCATATTTATAACATTTTTGTCGGGATATGGAAAGTACTATCTCTAACCAATTTTACATTAATAGTTTGCCCCTTCGCCGGTTACACTCATCAATTTCCAGCTCTATCAAGGGGCGAACTCAAGCAGTAAATTACAAGTATTTCAATTCGCTTGAGAACTAAAATGGTTATCGTATAGTTATTGACAAAAACCCTGATGAAATGTTCCCTGGATGGAAGATGGGCGCAACCTACCGTTGAGGTGGTAAATCACGCCTGGACGGATCCTAGAGGAATCTTACAGAAAAAGCCGATAGTGAATTTTGACTTTCAATGAACCAGCTAATGGGAAATTTCGCGTAGCTGTTTATCAACACTTACATCGTCATCTGCCGGGTAAATAAGTACCGTATCCGAGTCCAGATCTACTTTTTCCCCGGTATGCTCAAGAATGATCTCATCCAACTTGGCCAGATTGAGATCGTCGGGACTTATTTTGACTACGGTCATATCATTATCTTCCAAGCCGTTGGATGCCCGAGATTTTCCATGAGGCAGGTATATCGCCCCTGTGGAGAAATCAACCGCAAAGGCGATTACGCCCGGAATTATGAACAGCAATAAACCCAGGCCATCTAGAACGGCTATACCCACATCAATACGGCCTGATGTCTGCCCGCGACGCTCGGGATAGATAATGGTTCCGCACCCCACCACCTGGAGCATAAATACAATGGCCACGACTATTGCAAAGTACTTGGCTACAGGTTTATTAAAACTCATGGTAAACACCCCCTAGAAATTTATTACTGTGGCTATACTGCGGAATCTAAGTTCCCTTTTTCATATCTCACTCACGCAGAGCATCTTCTGAGCCAAGCTCACAAAAAAAGTGTAAAACTGTTGTTTTTGATAACCGAGATGAGTTGGTATTTCTTGTGTTATTAAATTATTAGGTCTAATGCTGCAGACCAGCCCCGAGCTGAAGCCGCGCCACACCCTTCTCCAAATGGCTAAACGTGTGTTTGCTATGGAGCATGTTGGCCCGCCTCCCCTATGTCTCGGTCGAAAATAAGATTTATTTGGAAACTACTGCTAAACGGGTCCCTTGTATTGTGATCGGTTTTGCGTTTAAATGGGGAGTTCGTTTTCGGCGTTGTCCGTATTGATCATTTACAGATTAGTGTAGAGTTTGGCTGAATGTGGAGACAGCTGCGAGGATGATGCAAATGAAAATAGCTTATTTGAGTATGGAGATCGGTTTGAATGAGAACATCCCAACTTACAGTGGCGGTCTTGGCGTTCTTGCCGGAGACCACATCAAATCTGCTGCTGATCTGGGTATTCCACTGGTGGCGGTAAGCCTGCTCTACAAGAGGGGTTATTTCATGCAGAACATCAACCCCATGGGCTGGCAAGAAGAGATGTATCCCTATTTCGATCCCCGGGCTTTTATGGAACCGCTGCCCATGAAATTAACCGTTCCCGTAAATGGCCGCGAGGTCAAGGTGGGGGTCTGGAAATTTACTTACCAGGGACTCAAAGGCAAAGTTCCCATCTATTTTCTGGACGGAGACCTGGAAGACAACACCGCAGCTGATCGACTGATTACCCAGCACCTATACGGAGGCGATAGTCACACTCGCATCTGCCAGGAAGCCATTCTCGGTATAGGTGGTTACAAAGCGCTAAAACGATTGGAGGGAGGTATAACCACCTACCATATGAACGAGGGGCATTCCGCCTTTGTTACCCTGGCCCTCTACCACGATCATGATGGCGACTTGGATCGGGTGCGCGATTATTGTACCTTCACCACCCACACTCCGGTGCCCGCAGGTCACGACGTGTTTGATTATGAGCTTGCTGAGCAAACGCTTGGCTCGTTCTTACCGGCTCAGATACGCGAGTTTGCTGGTGAGGATGGTCTCAACATGACCCGGCTGGCTCTGAACCTCAGTCGCGCCTGCAACGGGGTCAGTGAGCTGCATGGGGAGGTGAGCCGACAGATGTTTCCCGGATATGAGATTGCCCACGTTACCAACGGCGTCCACCACCTGACCTGGACTGGCCCAGATTACGCCCGACTATATGATCAGTTTTTGCCACACTGGAGGAAGTATCCCGAGGTACTTGCAGGTGCCGAACAAATTCCTGACGAGCTAATAGCTGAAGCAGAATTGTCTGCCAAGCGCCGGTTGATTCGATATGTAAACGCCACCTCCAACGCCGGCTTTACCGAAGAATTTCTCACAGTGGGATTCGCCCGGCGTGCTGCCGGCTACAAAAGGGCCACTCTCTTCTTTACGGATATGGAGCGTTTGCTCAACCTCACTCGCAACCGGGTCCAGTTTATCTTTGCAGGTAAGGCCCATCCTCGAGATGAGGCTGGCAAAAAAGTGATCCAGGACATCATCCGTACCACCCAGACTTACGAGGGAAGGCTGCGACTCGTCTACCTGAAGAACTATAACATGTGGCAGGCAGCCCTCCTGACTCAAGGGGTAGATCTATGGCTCAATAATCCCAGGCGTCCGAGGGAGGCATCCGGCACCAGCGGCATGAAAGTCACCTTCAATGGCGGTGTTAATATGAGCGTTCTGGACGGCTGGTGGCGCGAAGTCTGTGAGAATCGCGTCAACGGTTGGGCCATTGGCGACGATGAGGACACCTCTGACGAGGAAACCGCCGCTGATTTTTACGGTGTATTGGAAGAGGCGGTAACCACCTACTACGCCAACCGTCCCCAGTGGATCAAGATGATGAAAGCCTCTATCGCTGACTGTGCCCCACGATTCAACACCCAGCGCATGGTCAAGGAATATTTGGAGAAATATTATCGATAACGAGTCTAGCGATCAGCGTTCAGCCGTCAGCTCTCAGCAAGAAGAGGATTTTTTTAGACTGCTGAAGGCTGATAGCTGACAGCTGAAGGCTTATTACTCGCAAACAACCAATGTATTCCATCGATCTTCATACCCACTCAAGCTACTCGGACGGAAGTTTTTCTCCGGGACAACTGGTGCAGCTCGCAAAAGATAAAGGGTTGCGGGCCATTGCCCTCACGGACCATGACACCGTGGCTGGGTTGGAAGAAGCGCTTGCTGCCGGAAAAGAACTAGAAGTGGAAGTGGTGCCCGGGGTGGAAATAAGTGCCCAATATCCTCCCGGTACCATGCATATTTTGGGTTATTATGTACAACCATCCCACCCGGAGCTTCTCAGAGATCTCGAAAAACTGCAGAAGGCACGCGCCGCTCGCAATCCCAAGATAATTGAACGGCTTCAAGCCCTCGGCCTGGAAATCAGTTGGACTGAGGTTCTGAATCTCTCTGGTGGGCAGGTGGGGCGTCCGCACATTGCCCAGGTGCTGCTGCACAGGGGGTACGTGTCCAGCATTAATGAGGCTTTTTCCCGCTATCTAAAGAAGGGTGCCATCGCATACGTGGAAAAATTTCGCTTCCCGCCCGATGAGGCCATTGCCATGATCCGCAATGCTGGCGGTCTCGCGGCATTAGCTCATCCCTTTACCCTTGGTGTCGGCAACCCGCAGGAACTGGCCTCATTGGTCAGGGAGCTGCAGACAATGGGCCTGGAGGGAATGGAGGTTTTTTATCCCGAACACAGCGAGGAAATGACCGCCGTCTATCAGGATATTGCCAAAGGACTCGGACTCCTGTATACCGGGGGCTCGGACTTTCACGGAGATCTGAAAAACGGCTCAGATTTAGGTGTTGGAGTGGAAACACCGAACCTTGATTATGCGCTGCTGCAGGCCATAAAAAAGAGGTTAGAGGAGAGGAAAGCAAGCGAATTATAGGATTTTTCACGTGTCCAATAAACTCGTTAAAGTAGAAGCATGTGTGATTGGTTCGGGCACAGGTATTCCAAACCCGCGCCGGCGTCCACCAGCTCTAGTCCTGCGGGTGGGCAATAATTTGCTTCTCTTTGACTGTGGTGCCGGCACCATCTGGGCCCTTGCCGAAGCCGGTCTGGATTTTCGCGAGCTTGACTGGATTTGGCTCAGCCATTTTCACCCAGATCACACGGTGGATCTGGTGCCGCTACTTTTTGCTGCCAGATCACCCCTCTATGGAAGAAAGAAACCTTTAGTCATCGGTGGAGCTACAGGACTGAAAAACTTCTACCAACGACTGCGTGGCGTCTATGGTCGTTGGATCGAGCTGGAGCCCGACTTGCTCACCTTCAAGGAAATTGAACCGGAAGCCTCCGCCAGTATGGATCTGCCTTTTGGCAAACTGACTACTTTGGCGATGGCGCATACGACCGAGAGTCTCGGCTATCGACTGAAGACCAAAGATGGCCTAGTCTTGGCCTATTCAGGGGATACCGACTACTGCGGCAATGTGGTGGAGCTGGCCAAGAATGCCGACCTTTTTTTCTGCGAGTGTTCCTTTCCGGATCATCTCAAAACGGAAGGGCATCTGTCGCCGCAGTGGGCTGGCAGGGTGGCCCGTGAGGCCGGCTGTAAGCGACTGGTACTTACTCATCTTTATCCGGCCTGTGATGAAACCGATGTGGTGGCGGCCTGCCGTCAGGAGTACTCTGGAGAAATAGTGGTGGCCGAGGACCGCATGTGGTTCCGGCTATAGCAGGGGTCAAATCTTTACTTTTGACATTTGAAGCCCATTAAATCGACGAAGTGACCTGGACTACTGATAAAACGAGGGCAAATGTCAAGAGTAAAGATTTGACCCCAATTATGTTGCGGAGTCAAACCTATCATGTCAGATGGATCTGCCGATTATACCTTGACCGCCCAAGAATTGGCCGTTGCCAAAGATAGGCTTGAAGCACTTGAAAATTCTGTGGTTGTCAAGATCCTCCTTACGAAAAATCCTCTATCAGTCCATTTTCGGAGATTTACCGATGACCTTGCCGCTGTGAGCGAAAAGTTTCAGCCCCTCTACATGACCTCTTCTGATAATGGGCCCCCTACCATCGAACTGAAAGCTAACCTGCGCTACCTGGCTATCCCCGGAGGAAAAGAGCTCGCTCCCTTTCTGCAGAGCCTGATTTCATATTCTGAGCGGAAAGCCATGCTTTCGAAAAGGAGCCTCTCAGCTCTGGAAACCTTTATGACCCCCACCCGTTTTGAGGTGATGATCAGTCCGGCCTGCCCTCACTGCCCATTGGTGGTGGGTCTGGTGAATCAATTGGCTCTGGCCAGTACATATCTGGAAGTGAGCATCATAGACATCACCCTCTTTCACGACTTTGTTGGGAGATACAGTGTCCGTGCGGTGCCCACAGTTATCATTGATGGTCAGGACAAGCTGGCGGGTAACGTCAGCGAAGAAGTTCTGGTGGATAGGCTCGCTAACCAAACACCATCAACATTTCACCCAGATACCTTCAAAAAAATAGTCAAGGAAGGCGACGCGAGAAGGCTCGCTGGTATGATGGTTGCAGATGGTGTGTTGTATTCAGGAGCTTTGCCCCTATTGGCCGATCCTGATTGGTCCGTGCGAATGGGAATGATGGTTGTGCTCGAGGAGGTGGCGGAACGCCAGCCTGTTCTTGCCCAGGGCGCTTATCCCCTACTCCTTGAGCTCCTGGACCGCAAGGAGGCCAATATACGGGGTGATGCCGCCTACTTGCTCGGAACCATTGGGAATACTAGCGTGCTGGCCTCTTTGGAACGGTTGAGTCAAGACGCGGACCCAGAGGTGGCTGAAGCGGCCCGGGAAGCAGTAGAGCAGATCCGAGAACGAGAGGCCCCTGGAAAGTGAATCGGGGGTGAATCAAAGAGAGGGTAGAGGACAGTAGTCAGCGAGCAGCTGGCAGCAAGCAGCTAGCAGAATTTTGGATTTCGGATTTCGGAATTAAGAACGAGGAGACAGAAGGCTAGCATAGAGCATAGGGCATAGAGCATAGGGTAAAATACAACTGTCGACTGCTTGCTGTC
>JASFEM010000163.1:0-7767 GCA_050124835.1 Syntrophobacterales bacterium
CGAAGCTGTGCAATTATTCATACCAAGCCGAACGGTAGATATCTTAGACGTGCTCCATGGATATCTCGGAATCCTTGCAGGTTACTGTGTTGTGAAAATGTGGATTGAAATAAAGCCAGTAGTGAAAACCATTCAACTCCATTTGGAGAGGCAAGTTCTAAAAAGGCATTAAGGCAGTAGGTGCGGGGACACGATTATGCTGAGATCCCTTATTTCGAAAATCTTTCCTTCCTTCAAAAAAAGAATTCGCTTGCGGCATATTCTTCATCTGGGATCCGTAATGGAAAAACAGGCTGAGGCCTTTTACAGGCAGTTCGCTAAAGAGGCACAGGATGAAGATGTCAGAAAACTTTGCCTGGAGCTAGCTAATGAGGAAAGAAAGCACTTCGGCTTTATTCAAGACATTTTGTCGAGGTGGAAATCTTTACCGGTCAATAAGGGTGATCTGAAGGCCATGGACGCAGACGGCAGGTTACGAAGGTTGTTTCTGTCTCCGCCGAATCCAGATAGAACGAAGAAAGAGTTTATCAAATATGCCATGAATGAAGAAAAGAAAATGGTGAATTTTTATATGAACTTCGAAAAAGAGTTCGCCCATGAATGGAGAAAAATGAAACTGTGGTCAATGGTCAAGGAAGAGATGGAGCATGTCAAGAAATTGGAAAGTATGTTATCTAAGAATTGAGATCCTGAATTTCATCCAGTAGGCCCCACCCAAACCACCCTTCTTTTCACATCAGCCAGTATCGATTTAGCATTAAGAACGGCTACCTCGAAAACCCGCCGGCGGTCTTCATGTAAAGGATGCCGTATTTTTTCTTGATCTCGTTATCCAGCTCATCGGCTTTTTCAAAATCGAGGGGGAGCTGAATATTTCCGGGTAGCTCCAGCAGCACTTTTTTCTTGCCCTTTTTCTTCAAAGCCTGGATGGTATCATAGAGGTGCTTGATGTTGAGCACTTGTTTACCGTCGATCTTCTCCACACGCTCCAAATAAAGTGAGGTCTCAACCAACCCGTACTCGGGGAATATCTCAGAGATAATGACAATTTTCTGATGCGGCCGCTCTGGAAACTCCTCGAGGTACTTCTCCCTGAAAGCGCGTCCGGACCTGCCGAGATTCTGAATGCAGTTGTACGTCAGCTCAACGAAACCAATCCCCCCGTAGATAAAATAATTTGCATGGGTGAAGATCTTTGGGACAAGCATTGGAAGGCCAGGAGTAACTTTCCCTTTGATCTCCTTGATCCTGCCTTTCCGTAAAACCTTGACGGTAAGAGAATCACCGACTCTCTTACGGTGCAATATCTCTTCAAAATAGATTTTTTGTCCCAGAGTCTCGAAAAAGATGTCACCATAGTTGTCTATTTCGTGCCCGTCGATCTCGAGGAGTATGTCATTGGCCCGGAGCCCGAACTTCTCCGGACCTCCATCGGGGATGATATAGTTGATGAGCACTCCCCCCTGGTTGGGTTTGAGTTTATAGTAGTCTTTCAGTGGCGGAAACATGGGCTGGGCCTCGAATTGCCAGCGGGGGATAAGTTCCTGCTTGTCAAGAAGGGGCATGAGGCTCCTTACCAGATTAATGGGGATGAAGTAGTTGATTCGGTCACTGGCGCTTACCCCTTGAAAGGCGATGCCAACGACCTTTCCATTCTCCAGGACCGGACCTCCTGAGTTGCCTCTATTTTGCTGAAGAGAAGCCTGGACCATGAGCCAATACTCCTTAGAATAAGAGTATCGATTGACCTCAATCCTACTGATCTCTCCTTCTTCCGACTTACTTATTCTCTCGCCACCCAGGGGATACCCCCAACCAAGAACCTTGTCCCCTACTCGCAATTTATCGCTGTCTCCCAGTGCCAGCGGTACAATTTTGCCGTTTCGCTTTTCGTATGCTTCCAGCTCCTGGGGCTCCATTTGAAGAACCGCAAAGTCGGCCGAGTTGCATATCCCCAGCTGTTTGACCTTATAGCGACGTTTTTCCCGACCGTTGGATACTTTTATACTTTGGGCCATAGCTACCGCGTGCGCATTCGTTAGAATGAGACCCTTCTTGTTAGGAAAATTCTCCTCATCCTCAAAAAAGAACCCGCTGGCTGCGACGTAGTCGAAATTGGGGCTTTTCCACGGTTTGTGGTAGTAGCCCGATTTTTTGGTGGCAAGAATTCTGACCACCTGGGTATCAATCCCTGTCTCGGGCGGCCCGGCATAACAAAGGGGCCCCATTAGCAAGATACTTAGCAAAGAAAACCAAATTATCGTTCGATACTTCATCCTAGTGGACTCCTCGCATAAAGTGTAGAGTGTGACCTGCATGAACAATACCAAAACTTATCTGATTCCAATATTGAAATATAAAACAAATTTGGGAATTAGGAAATTGTGCGATTGCGGATTTCGGATTGCGGATTGCGGAATTGGGGATTAGGGGATTGTAGATTGCAGATTTAGGAATGAGAGGATTTAGGGATTGCAAAATTAGTTACTGACCCACTTCCGCGAAAAATCTTGACAGTGCTTTTTTGGCGTGATATCAATTTTTCTGACTGAGCGCTCGCTCAGTAGATGCATGGAGCATGGGGCAAAGGGCATGGAGTGAGATAACTAGATTTTATCTACCCTATGCTCTATGCTCTATGCTCTATGCTAATATGCGTCAGAACCAAATGCTCAATTAGCGATAAAAAACAGGAGAACATCATGCGAGAAGCGGTCATCGTGAGTGCTGTGCGCACCCCCATTGGCAACTTCGAGGGCACCCTGAGTACACTGGGGGCGACCCAGTTGGGTGCACTCGTGATAGAGGAAGCAATAAAAAGGGCCGGCATCGCCAAAGAAGAGGTCAACGAAGTGAACATGGGGATTGTACTTCCTTGCGGCTACGGCCAGAATCCGGCACGTCAGGCTGCAATTCAGGCCGGTTTGCCCTGGGAAGTTGAATGCCTCACCATCAACAAGGTGTGTGGTTCCGGTCTGAAAGCTGTAATGTTGGCTGCCCAGGCCATCCACCTCGGTGATGCCGATGTTGTAGTTGCCGGCGGCATGGAGAGCATGACCCAGGCACCATACTATTTAGAAAAGGCACGGTCTGGATATCGCATGGGAGACGGCACCCTGCGGGACCATATGGTGCATGATGGGTTGTGGGATATTGTCAATGATTTCCACATGGGCATATCCAACGAACTATGCTCGGAAAAATACGGTGTCAGCCGGGAAGATCAGGATCGCTACGCAGCCGAGTCCTACCGGCGCACTCTGGCAGCCATTGAGGTGGGTAAATTTAAAGATGAGATTCTACCTGTTTCCATCCCCCAAAGAAAGGGAGAACCAATTCTGTTTAGCCAGGACGAATGTCCCAGGGAGTCCACCTACGAAAGTCTTGCCCGCTTGAAGCCGGTTTTTAAAAAGGATGGCCTCACCACGCCCGGCAATGCCTCCATTATCAGCGACGGCGCAGCTGCCGTGGTGGTGATGGCAAGAGAAAAGGCCGAGGCTATGGGATGTCAAATCCTTGCGACCATCGGTGCTCAGGCGTCTGCGGGCATTGATGCCAAGTATCTTCTAGTTGCGCCTATCCTAGGAATCCCAAAGTGCTTGAGCAAAGAAGGTATTGGCCAGGAAGATGTGGATCTCTTCGAGGTCAATGAGGCCTTCAGCGGTTCCACTGTGGCCGTTTTGAAGGAGTTACAGCTGGATCCGGCCAAGGTGAACGTGAACGGCGGTAGTGTTGCCTTGGGACACCCTATTGGCGCAAGCGGCTGTCGGGTGCTGGTTACCCTGCTCCACGAAATGATCAAACAGGACAAAAAGACGGGGCTGGCTTCCCTTTGTCTCGGAGGTGGGGAGTCGGTGGCAATGGTAGTGAAAAGATAGTAGGCACTAGGCAGTAAGCACTAGGCACCAGACCCAGAGGGTCGACGCGGGGATGGAGAGAAACGGCGAGACGGGGATGAGAGGGCAGAAGTCAGACGACAGAGGTCGGAGGTAACGCCTGATAATTTCTCAATCCTTAATTCTGCCACATGGTCCATGTTCAATGCCCTATGCCTTTTCAAATCCGAAATTCGAAATCCGCAATTACCAAAGTGCCTAGTTCCTAGTGCTTAGTGTCTAGTAATAATTACTAAATTGGGACCGCAAAATACATGGTAAAAACAGGGGAAACAGGATGGAAATTAAGACAATCGGCGTAATCGGTTCTGGTCAGATGGGAAACGGCATCGCTCAGATAGCGGCCATGAGTGGCCTGCAAGTTATCATGAGTGACATTGAAGACGAGTTAGTCCAGCGCGGTCTAGGAAACATTGGCAAGATTTTGAGTCGGAATGTGGAAAAAGGCAGGATGAGCAGCGAGGAAAAAGAAGCAGTTCTAGCTCGGATCAAAACTACGGTGGACACCAAAGAAATGGCCGCTGCCGACTTTGTCGTAGAAGCTGCAACAGAAAATGAGGCCATCAAGTTCAAGATCTTTAGCGATCTTGACGAAATCTGCGGTCCCAAGGTAATCCTTGCAACCAACACCTCATCCATTCCCATTGGCCGAATTGCGGCGCAGACCAAAAGGCCCGACAAAGTCATTGGCATGCATTTCATGAACCCTGTTCCCCTCATGAAACTTGTGGAAGTGATACCTGGACTGGCAACTTCAGACGACACCTTTAAAACCACCTGGGACCTGGCCGTCAAGTTCGGCAAGACCCCGGTTAAGGCAAATGATTATCCGGCTTTTATTGCCAACAGAATCCTCATGCCCATGATCAATGAGGCCATCTATTGCCTCTATCATGGCGTTGGCACACGTGAGGATATCGACACGGTGATGAAACTGGGAATGAACCATCCCATGGGTCCCCTGGCCCTGGCGGATCTCATCGGCCTTGACACTTGCCTTGCCATTATGGAAACCCTCTACACTGGTTTCTCTGACTCCAAGTACCGGCCTTGCCCCTTGCTGCGCCAGTATGTGGAAGTCGGCTGGCTGGGAAGGAAGACAGGCAGGGGTTTCTACGAGTACACGGAGAGGTAGGCAGCAGGCAGATTGCAGCTGGCAGCGGGCAAGTTGAAGCGACCCGGCGAAACGGTGACGCGGAGACGCGGCGAAAAAAAGATTTGACAACTTTAACGTCTTCAAAGAATTTAGGTAGTGCTTAGTGCCTAGTAGCACAACGGGAGATGACGTATGATTCGCAAGTGTGATGATAGTGACTTTGAGACCATCTTCAAAGTCATAAACGAGGCCGCGCAGGCCTATAGGGGGATTATTCCTGAGGACCGCTGGAATGAACCTTATATGCCCAGAGAAGAACTCAGCCACGAGATTGAAGCGGGTGTCGAATTCCATGGTTATGAAGAAGATGGTGAACTCGTTGGTGTGATGGGAATTCAAGACGTCCAAGATGTAACCCTCATCAGACACTCCTATGTTCGCACGGCCAAACAAAGCAAGGGCATTGGGGGAAAGCTTCTATCGCACCTTCGTACAATGACTTCCCGTCCCATCCTGGTCGGCACCTGGGCGGATGCCACCTGGGCCATCAGCTTCTATGAAAAACACGGCTTTCGCCTGGTCACACCGGAAGAGAAAGACCGTCTGCTGAAAAAGTACTGGTCTATCCCTGAGCGCCAAATCGAAACCTCAGTGGTTCTTGCAGAGAAATAGTGGTTTGATGAGCCCTAAAATCCCCCTCCCCTGGCGGCCTGCGACGAACTCAGCCGGGTCGGAGGGGGCTAGACCTGCCCGCCACCACGCCCGCCATGCGAGCAAGGCGAGGCGGGCGGGTCGCGAGCCTGCTCGCTCAGGCGAGGCGGGCGGGGGGAGGGGAAAGGTTAACCATGCTCGATTTGACAGACAAACAAATTGGCGAATATTTCAAGCGCAGTTACACGGCTGTGGACGGTCTGTGGTTCATGAAGGTTGAAGATAGGTATGGTTTTGATACTGCTCTCGACATTGATGACGAAGTTTGGGAGGTCATGCCCAAAATCCAGGCTCGCAAGCTAAAGTCCCTGGGAAATCTTGAAGATGGCCTGGATGCGCTGCGTCAATGCCTGATAACCAAACTCACCCTGGATGGCTTCGTGTTTCAAATCGAGCAGAGCGACGATGACAGTACCCTGAAAATTAACCTGAGTGAATGCCCCTGGCATAACATAATGATCAAATCAGGCAGAGAACATCTTTCCGGAAAGGTAGGAACCCGTATTTGCAATACAGAATATGCGGTCTGGGCTTCGGAATTTGGTGAGACGATAAACTTCGAACTTCATGACCAAATTTGCGAAGGCGAGAAGTGTTGTACTCTGTTGTTCCAGGCCACGAAATGAGTCTAATTCTGTATGCAATCTCCACCCTAATTTTGACCGGGCATAAGGTACAAGGCGCAAGGCTCAGGGCACTAACATAGAGCTCAATTCCAAATCCGAAATCCGCAATCTGAAATTACCAAAGTGCCTAGTGCTTAGTTCTTAGTGCCTAGTTACTACTTAGTGCCTACCTCCTCAAAAAACATGACCAGGCTCTCCACCAGCTCCGCCATGAACTTGAAGTCCAGCTTTTCCATGGTGTCTAATGGCGAGTGGTAGTAAGGGTTGCGATAGAAGGCGGAGTCAGTAATCATCACTGCCTTGTAGCCCTGATCCCAAAAGGAGGCATGGTCACTCAACCGCACCGAAGGCATTATCCAACCCCCGAAAGGCACGGTCAGCTTCACCACTGGGAGTTCCAAGTTTTTCTGGAAAGCCTTGTAGAGAGAACTGGTGAGCCCCCTGGAGCTGAGGTTACCCACGATACCAATGAAATTTCCTGCTTTGGGATAGCCCAAAAACATCAAAGGAAAAGGATAGCTCTGGCAGCCCTCCTGGTGGCAAGTGTAGCCCACCATCTCCAAGCAGAGCATGCCATCGATCTTTTCCTCCGCTTTCTTGGCATTTTTGGCGTGGATCTTACTCCCCATGCGTCGGGTGCCGTAGACCGGAGGCTCCTCAAGGGCAAAAGAGACAAACTTTACAGTTAGACTCATCTCTTTTTCAGCCAGTAAAAGTTGCAACTGCCTGGCAGTTTCTAGCTGGACCGCAATAGCGCTGGCATTATCGTCAGCGCCCACCGTACCCCAAACTGAGTCGTAGTGAGCCCCCAAGAGATACTGTTTGGTGGGACTGCCACTGAAATTCAGCCTGGCAACAATGTTGGCCACGGTAAAATCACGGTAAGCGTAAGATTCCCGTTCTGTTGAAAGACCGATATCTCGATAGAATGACTCGATGTAGGCCGCCGTCTTTTCCAAATTTTCTGGCAAGCGGACACTCCGCTCACCAATTGTTATGGTGAGGTGTCTGACGTGTTCCTGCAAGCGCTCAACCGTTTTTTCTATGTCTATCATCCGTCTCTTGCCTCCGCCGCTGTTCGACTGCCCACGGTCGCAAGCCATGCCGAAGCAGATCACAAATATCGCCAAACCCGAAGCACCAAAGCGCAAAAACACAATCCCATCCGCCTTTTTCCAACGCATTAGCCGACAATATAACAGCAAACAGGCAAAAAAGCATTTGACAAGAATCGTTGCCTATGGCGTACATTACCTCAAAAGTGAAGAATCCAGGAGACAGGAGTCAGGAGTCAGGAGCCAGGAAAAATCATAGGAATAGTGGAAGATTGGAATAATGGAATAATGGGGTTAAGAGCGAAAAACATCTTAATTATTGCTAGTTCCACAGTCTATTGTATTAAACTGGTGCCTTTAGACCCATTGTTCCAACATTCCAA
>JASFEM010000164.1:0-7584 GCA_050124835.1 Syntrophobacterales bacterium
CTGGCAAAAAATTCCGTCAAGTTCAAAGTGGCCGCAACGAGGCAAGTCTTCTGGTCGAAGACCATGATTGCGCCGGTTCCCAGTCTGTGTCCAACTTCCCGCATGGCATCAAAATCCATCTGAATGTTATAGAACTCTTTGGGCAGGAAACGGGTGGAAGCTCCACCAGGCAAACAGGCCTTGTACTCAGACCCTGCGGGCATACCCCCGGCATGCACCTCGATAATTTCGCTCAGTCTTATCCCCATGGGAAGTTCGAAACAGCCAGACTTATTCACTTTGCCGCTTACACAGAAAAGTTTTGTCCCCGCACCGGTCTCGGTTAATGCTAGACTCTTGTACCAATCGGCCCCATTTCTGATAATATGGGGGATGTTTGCCAGGGTTTCCACGTTTTGCAGCACAGTGGGCATACCCCATAGACCTTTTTCTGTGGGATAAGGCGGTGGCTGCTGGGGGTTCGGTCTTTTCCCCATGAGAGCGTTCAATTGGGCCGTCACCTCACCGCAGATATATCTGCCGCCGCTTCGGTGAACAACAATATCAAAGCTGAAGTCAGTCCCAAGGATGTTTTTTCCAAGAAATCCCGCTCCCTTGGCGATCTGGATCTCTCTCTCTAGAATTCTTGCGGCACTTTCGTACTCAGGCCTTATGAAGATAATCCCCTTCTCCGCCTTGGCCCCATATCCATCTATGATCATGCCTTCGATGAGCATGTGGGGGTCGGCGTGAATCAAAACCCGATCTTTAAAAGTACCGGGCTCCATCTCGTCAGCATTGCAGACGATGTATCTTGGAAAGGGCGCGTCATCCGCTACGGTCATCAATTTCCTACCGGCTGGAAATGCGGCACCACCTCTTCCCAGTAGGATGGCATCCACGAGAACGTCCTGCACCTCCTTGTAGGTGTACTTCCGAAGAACATCTCCCAGGGCCTGGTATCCGCCACTCTGTTTATATTCCTCCAGGGTGGCAATGCGATCGGGCTTGCGGTTTTGAAACAGAACCTGAGGGTAATCTGGAGGCATTCGTTCTCGCCTTTTATTCATGTGCCTTAAGCTTCTCTAATATCTCGTCCAGTTTCTCAATCGTAAGAGGTCCATACACTTTCCTGTTGATCAAAACAGCCGGCGCCCTGTCGCAGTAGCCGATGCAGCAGACCGGCAAAAGGGTGAATAATCCGTCTGTTGTGGTTTCGCCCATTTCGATTTCCAACTTCTTGCAGAGGTGGTCTCTAATCGATTCATATCCATCCAGCCAACACACAAGGCTGTCGCATATGTGGATCACATATTTTCCAACCGGCTCACGGTAGACAAAGGTATAAAACGTGGCCAGTTCTTCAACCTCCAGGGGAGACATTTCCAGAAGTTCAGCCACCTCGACCATGGCCTCATCGCTTAGATAACCGTAATGATCTTGAACAGCGAACATTACATCCACAATTAGTTCGCGAGGGTGGGCAACGCTAGCAATATGGTCAATTAAGGACTGTCTTGTGTCTGTGGGCAACATACTCGTCAATGAATCCTTGTCTCAGATCTACCAATGGACGCCCAAAAATGAGCTTAAATATTTTAAAATCTATTTACGGTAAATTAACAAAGAACCAGTAGGGCGGACCTCCGTGCCCGCCTAAAATCATTAGCCTTGAGCCTTGTGCCGTGCGCCAAGCGAGGAACAATCTTTAAAATTTTAGACACTTTAGACACTTGCTATCTATCAATATCCGGCAATATGTAATCGACCGATCCCACTATTGCGATGAGGTCTGCAATGGTCTCCCCCACAGCCAACAGGGGCATCACCTGCACGTTGGGGAAACCTGGTGATCTTATGCGCGTGCGGTAAGAATAGCCAAGTCCATCGCTGACCACGTAGTAGCCCTGTTCTCCTCTGGGGATCTCACAGGATGCATAAGCTTCCCCTGCGGGGATTTTGGGTCCACGGGTCACATTGATGAAGTGATGAATCAGACTCTCTATGTCTTTGAGCATATCAGTGCGCTGCGGGATCACGTAACGATAGTCATCTGTGACATAGCGCCCTTGAGGCATCTGCTCTGCCGCCTGCTTGATGATACTCCAGCTCTGGCGCATTTCCTCGACCCGCACCAGATAGCGCGCATAGCAATCCCCTTCCGTAGCGGCGGGAATCTCGAAGTCGAAATTCTCGTAGCTGGAGTAAGGAAATTTCTTACGCAGATCCCATTCCAGACCACACGCACGTAAGTTCGGTCCACTTACCCCCCAATCGATTGCATCCGCCAAGGAGATGGTACCGATGCCCTGAGTCCTGGCCTTGAAGATGGGGTTTTTCGTGATCAATGTCTCGTACTCTTCTAGCCGCTCGGGAAAGATCTTGACAAATGCATCCACAGCCTCTTTCCAGCCTTCCGGCAGATCAGCGGCAACACCTCCCAATCGAAACCAGGACGGATGTAACCTTCCTCCTGTTATGAGTTCAACAATATCCAGAAGCATCTCCCGCTCGCGGAAAGTATAGAAATTTGGGGTCATGGCCCCCACATCGTGGGAGTAGGTGGCAAAGTAGACAAGGTGATTACTTAGCCGAAAGAATTCGCTGAGCATCACCCGAATATATTGGGCTCGCTCAGGAACTTCTATTCCGGCTAAAGTTTCCACAGCCAAGAGGTAAGGGAGGTTATTAGCTGCGCCAGCCAAATAATCCACTCGATCGGTGTACGGAATATACTGATGCCACGTCTGCCGCTCGCCTATCTTTTCGGCTGCCCGGTGGTGATAGCCGATATCCATATCGAGCGAGGTGATCTCTTCTCCGTTCAGGGAGACGATGAAACGCATAAGGCCGTGGGTACTCACATGGTGGGGACCTATGTTTAACACCAGTTCATGTTCTTTTCCCTCTCTTCTTATATATATTCCCCCGTCCAGAGGCTGATGATTTTTTGCATCCTCCAGAACGTATGGGGCCATTTCCGTGGCTCGACCAGGATGACTCTTTCTTAACGGATGGCCCTCCCAGTCGTGGGGCATGATAAGTCGACGCAGGTTCGGGTGACCCTCGAACCCTATGCCAAACATGTCATACACTTCCCGCTCGTACCAATTTGCAGACGGCCATACGTCCGTAACGCTATTGGTAATCGGGTTTTCACCTTTCAAGCCTACTTTCAAACGTAAGCGAGAGGCCGGCTCAAAGGAAAGTAAGTGATAAATTAGGGTGTAGTCCGGATACGCTTGCCGGTTTCTGCGGGCTGATTCATCGACTGCGGTCAGATCCTCCAAACGCTGAAATTTAGGACTCGCTTCGGTTTTAAGATAACGCAGCACATCTTCGATGCGGTGCTCCTCGACCTGAAAGGTGAGCATATCCGAGGTATGCTCCGTCTGCTTGACATCTTCACCAAAGCGTTCTTGCAGAACCCCGGCTAGGCTATTGTCTTTTTCACCCAACTCAAGCCGCCGCGGCGGTGGTGTCCACATGAGATCCGATCGACTATCCCTGAAACCCGGTGGCACTGCCGAAGTGCCCCGGATGTCAGTACCCTGCATCCCTGGTCCGCGAGGATCTCGAGACTTGGTTTGGCCATCAACGAGAATGGGCTTTTGAGTTCCTTGGAATCCGCCCTTGAGATGGAAAATGGAACGAGTCGGGCGCTCTTCCGCAACAATTTTCTCCTGCAAGATTACTAGCCCTTGCAGGACGGCCTCAGGTCGTGGCGGACAACCTGGGATATACACATCCACCGGTAGTATTTGATCTATACCTTGCACTACGCTGTAGGCGTCGTACATACCCCCGCTGTTGGAGCAGGATCCCATGGAGATGACCCACTTAGGCTCCGCCATCTGTTCGTATAGT
Source organism: Syntrophobacterales bacterium (assembly GCA_050124835.1). Taxonomy (GTDB): domain Bacteria; phylum Desulfobacterota; class Syntrophobacteria; order BM002; family BM002; genus BM002. The sequence continues at coordinate 3,847 of JASFEM010000164.1, forward strand.
CTTAAGACAACCGGTGCGATTTTCTTGAAAACGGTACCGGAAACTATCAAAAGGTCTGCTTGGCGAGGTGAAGGCCGAAGAACCTCAGCTCCAAAGCGAGCCATGTCGTACCGCGCGGTCAAGGCAGCAGCCTCCTCGACAAAACAACAGGAAAGCCCAAAAAACATCGGCCAGAGACTGTACTTGCGGGCCCAGTTAATCAGGGCATCGGCACCGCTCAGCACCAGGTTGTTTAGTTGTTTTTCGACGTTGGCCCCCACTCGAGCCCCCCCTTCCTCCAGATATAAACAAGGCCAAGGAGCAAGACGAATATGAAGAAAGATATTTGTAACCACCCCGCCCAACCCAGCGCATAGTAGGAGATTGCATATGAGAAGATATAAGCAGCCTCTACATCAAATATGAGAAAAAAGATGGCAACCAGGAAAAAAGGAACAGGGTACCTGAGGCGGGCCGAGCCGGTGGGTATTATTCCACTTTCATAAGGTCTCAGTTTTTCAGGATTGCTTTTCCTTTCACCAAGCCAGGAGGCAAAAAAAAGGAGCAGCGCCACCAAGCCCAGCACCATAAGGCCGTAAATAGCCAAGCTGAAAATACCAGGCTCCCAAGGCGATAGTGTTCCAACATCAATAATCGGTTGCACTTGTCCTCCGGGATGTCACGCTAGCAAGTGTCTCAGAGTGTGGGTAACTGGTGGGCGTTCATCGAAAAAGGCATCACCAGTATGCAGCCATATTAAATGATGAAAGGCGTTGCCTATAATTTCCCTGATAAAGTTTTGAGAACATTGGGCCAGAAAGGATGCTGATGCTTGGTGCAACCTCTAAAAACCTAAATGAATCACAATGATAATTGAGAGTCTTAGCGAGTGCAAGAATTTTCCATGGCACCATCAGACAGAGACTTTGCCGCTTCTGGCACCTCAGCACAAGATAAATAAGAACCGTTTCTGAGGTCTCAGTCAAGTGCTTCTAGCAGCAAGCACTTAGAAGATGGGGTTGGGATGCATCTACAATTGAAATAGCCGTTGATTATGTTTAGAATCTTTATCTGGACTCTTCCTTGACTTCTATGGCCACCTACAGCAATCTAGACTATTATTTGCTTAACGAAGGACACTCTTGCAACAGCAGATTAAATTTCCAAACCTTTATGGTGAAAAGTTGGCGGGCACCTTTCATGTCCCGTCAGAGGATTCTCCCCGGGGTATCATCCTAGGTCACTGTTTTACCTGCTCCAGACATACCAGAGTCTTGCGTGATATAAGTCAGGGCCTCGTGGATGAGGGCTTCAAAGTACTCCGATTCGATTTCTCCGGCAACGGTCAGAGTGAAGGTAATTTCTCCGAATCCTTTTACTCTAAACAAATAGCCGAGATGAAGATCGCGGCCTCTTTTGTGTCGACTCAAGGGGTTTCATGGATAGGGCTGGCCGGGCACAGCATGGGTGCCATGGTTGCCATGCTGGCAGCGGCCGAAATGGCCGATGTAAGGGCAGTGTGTAGCTTGGCCGCCAAGGCATCTCCCCTGGACACAACTCATCTTATGAGCGAGAATCAGCTCCAGGAGTTAAAGCATTTAGGTAAGCTTCACATCATCAGCAGGGGCAGAAAACTCGAGCTCACGGAAGATTTTTTTAAGGACGCAGCGCAGTATAAGCTTTCGGACATTATGGCCTCTTTGCGTCAGCCACTGCTGGTGGTCCACGGTGATCAAGACGAAATAATCTCAGTGGAAGACGCATATAAACTCCACCAATTCAAGCCGGTGGATACCGATCTGGCCATTATTCCCGGTGCAGACCATATGTTCAGCCAGGATGAGCATCGACGGCAGGTCGCTGAACTGGTGGTGCAGTGGTTCAAAAGATTAGCAACAGAAGAGGGATTTTAGATTTGAGATTTCAGATTGCAGATTGTTTGAACCCTATGCCCTATGCTCTATGCCCTATGCTAGGAGCCATCGGCGCAGTGCTCTATGCGATTACTGCGGAAAAATTTTAGGCATTTTAGTTCACTTTAGACATTTTAGACATTTTCTTGAGGTGACTTTTTATGACTGTGACCGGTGCTTGGAATGCCGATTTCATTGACGAGCAATATCGGTTGTGGAAATCTGATCCCAGCAAGGTTTCCCAAGATTGGCAGTTTTTCTTTGAAGGTTTTGAGTTGGCCTCAGCAAAAGAGGCCGAAGTTGTCATGGTCTGCGATGAAGACCAGATTTCACGACAATCACGAGTGGAAGCGCTCATTCACCGCCATCGAAATCTCGGCCACCTATTGTCCTGCCTGGATCCGCTTGCGGCTTGCCCCACTGATCACCCTCTCTTGAATCCCAGGGCTTTCAACCTCGAAGATGATGATCTGGACCGGGAGTTCTACACCGAAATTCTCCCTGATAAGAACCAGGCTGCCTTGCGCGAGATTATTCAAGCCCTTAAAGAAACATACTGCCGTTCCACCGGCATCGAGTATATGCACTTGCAGGACCCCGGAGAACGTGCATGGTTGCAAGATCGTATGGAACCGGTCCGCAATCGTCCCCTTTTGCCCAAACAAGAAAAAAACCAAATCTTAACCAAGCTCTACCAGGCTTCGCTTTTTGAGCAGTATCTCCACAAAAAGTATCTGGGCCAAACGCGATTCTCCCTAGAAGGTGCAGAATCGCTTATTCCTATGCTGGACACTCTGCTCACACACGTGGCTGCTCAAGGTTGCCGGGAAATTATCTTGGGTATGGCCCATCGTGGGCGGTTAAATGTTCAAGTCAACGTGTTTGGGAAATCATACGAGGAGATTTTTTGCGAGTTCGAGAGCAACTACGATCCGGACACCATATTTGGCGCCGGAGATGTCAAATACCACAACGGCTTCCTGTCTGACGTAAAGACCCCCAATGACCACGTTGTAAGGTTGTTGCTGGTCAACAACCCCAGCCACCTGGAGTCGGTTAATCCCGTGGTTGAAGGATTTGCCCGCGGTCGCCAGGATATATTGGCAGGTGGCAACGGCCAGAGACTGGTACTGCCACTTCTCATCCACGGCGACGCTGCCTTTGCCGGCCAAGGTGTCGTCGCCGAGACGCTAAACATGTCGCAGTTGGAGGGCTACAGTACAGGGGGTACCGTACACATCGTCATTAATAACCAGATCGGCTACACCACACTTCCTGAAGATGCACGCTCCACCCGTTATTCCACTGATGTTGCCAAGATGCTTATGGTGCCCATTTTTCACGTCCACGGGGAGAATCCTGAAGCCCTTATTCACGTCACCAAACTGGCCTGTGATTATCGCATGGAATTCGGCAAGGATGTGGTCATTGACCTGGTCTGTTACCGTCGGTACGGACATAACGAAGGAGATGAACCCTACTTTACTCAACCCCAGATGTATGAACGCATCAGAGAGAGGCCACCTATATATAAGATCTATGCTGAACAGCTGTTGGCCGAGGGAGTTGTGACAGAGGATGAGGTCCGAAGCATAGAGGCTGGCATCAACGAGAGGCTGGAGACTGCCTTTAGGACCATGCGAGAAAAGCAGTGCGTGCTCCCCACAATTAAATACTATGAAAACTGGGATGAAATTCATGGGGAATATTCTCATGAACCTGTAAAAACTGGAGCTTCCAAGAAAAAACTACTTTCTCTTGCCCGGAAATTGAATAATATTCCGGAGGATTTCTCAATTCATTCTAAACTGGAGGGACTTCTCAACAAACGGCTTGAGAGCATCGA